>NZ_AFPM01000275.1 GCF_000220565.1 Oceanicola sp. S124
CGGCTCCCGCACCTTGTCCATGCCGTATTTCGACGGGTTGGCGAGGCCCTTCAGGGTCTTGCCCGCGTCCTTCATGCCGGATTCGTTGGCCGCATCCTCCATGGCGCGGGAAAACTCGCGCGCCATGCCGCGGGCCTTGCCAACGAATTGCCCGAAAGAGCGGAACAGCCCCGGCAATTCCTTCGGCCCGACCACGATCAAGGCCACGATCCCGACCAGCAGGATCTCGGTTCCGCCCATACCGAACATGGACGGATCAGACCTTGTCCTTGGTTTCTTCCGGCGTCACGTCACGCGCGCTTTCGGACTTGTCGTCTTCCAGCTCGGCCGTGCTGTCGTTCACGCCTTTCTTGAAGGCGGTGATGCCCTTGCCGACTTCGCCCATCAGCGACGAGATCTTGCCGCGCCCGAAAAGCACCAGCACGACGACAGCGATGAGCAGCAGGCCCATTGGGCCGATGTTGTTCAGCATTTTTCAGCTCTCCCCTGATCCGGAGGTCATGCCTCCTTGGTCCCTGCGTATCTAATGACTCGCGAGGCGGGTTGAAAGAACCAATACACAGGGTGCCGGGATTTTTGACAGTACAGAGGTCTGCCCGCCAGGGCCGCGGCAACGCCGGTTCGCCCGCGCGCGCCGATGCCCCGCCATGACGCCGGGCCCCGACCGAGGTCGCGCAAAGGGCGCCCGGCCAGCGATCCGCCGGGGTTTCACGGCCGAAAACCGGCGAAACGGGGGCTAGCGGGCGGGAAAGACGAAACAGCGGTCGCGCCGGATCGACAGCCACAGCGGCTTGCCGGGACGCGGCAGGAAGACATTGGGCACCGTGGCGCGCAGGATCGAGCCATCGTGATCCATGCGGAATTCGACGAGGGACTCGTTGCCCATGAAACGGGCACGCTGCACCACGCCGCGCGCCGGGGTGCCCTGTTGCGGCGTCGGCAAGGGGCCGCGCCCCTCGCGGTCGAAGTCGATGCCGATGTGCTGCGGGCGGATGACGATCTCGACCTCGGCGCCGTCGGGCACGCCGGGGGCGAGGAACTGACCGAAGGGCGTTTCTGTCAGTGCACCCTGCACCCGCCCCCGGATCACGTTGATATCGCTGAAGAACGCCACCGCCGACTTGTCGCGGGGGGCGTTGTAGATATTGTAGGGCGCGCCCTGCTGCAGGATCTCTCCGCCGCGCATCAGGGCAATCTCGTCGGCCATGCGCATGGCCTCTTCCGGCTCATGGGTGACCAGCAACACCGCCGTGCCCTCATCCTTCAGCACATCCAGCGTCTGGTCGCGGATCTCGTCGCGCAGCCGGTTGTCGAGGCCGCTGAAGGGCTCGTCCATCAGCATCACCCGGGGGCGCGGCGCCAGGGCGCGGGCCAGGGCGACGCGCTGCTGCTCGCCGCCCGAGAGGTGATGCGGGTAGCTGTCGATATGGCGGGACATGTCAACCCGGGCCAGCAGCTCTTCGACGCGGGCGCGCTGCTGCGCCTTCGCACCGTCCAGCCCGAAGGCCACGTTCTCGGCCACCGTCAGATGCGGGAACAGCGCGAAGTCCTGGAACATCAGGCCGATGCGGCGCGCCTCGGGCGGAGTGAAGTGACGGTCGTCCGCCAGCACCTTTCCATCCACCAGGATGGCACCACTGTCCTGGGTCTCGACCCCCGCGATCATCCGCAGCGTGGTCGATTTGCCGCAGCCCGAAGGCCCCAGCAGGCAGGTCACCTGCCCCGGCTGCACCGAGAGGGAGACGTCGCGCACCACCGGCACCCCGCCGAAGGAGCGGCAGAGGTCGCGAATCTCAAGGCGCGGGATCTGGTCGGGCACTGGGGGAACCGTCCTGGCTTGCAAGCTCGGGCCGGGATAGCAGCCCCCCGTGGCCCGCGCAATCGCCGGGCCGCGGGAAGGGCCTCCCGGCCCCTCGCCTCAGAAGGTCGAGTTGAAGGCGCCACCGTCCAGCAGCACGTTCTGTCCGATCATGAAGGCCGCATGCTGCGAGCACATGAAGGCACAGGTCTGCCCGAAGGCCTCGGCGGTGCCGTAGCTGCGCGCCGGGATGCCGGCCATGCGCGCGGCGCGGGCCTCTTCCATGCTGATGCCCTGGGCCTTGACCACGCCACCGTCCAGCGAGGCCGCACGGTCGGTGTCATGGATGCCGGGCAGCAGGTTGTTGATCACCACGCCATCCGGCGCCACCTGGCGCGCGGTGCCGGCGACATAGCCGGTCAGCCCGGCGCGGGCCGAGTTCGACAGGCCAAGCTGGCCAATCGGGGATTTCACCGACTGCGAGGTGATGTTGACCACCCGGCCCCAGCCCTGGGCGATCATGCCCGGCAGCTGCGCCTTCATCAGCGCGATCGGGGTCAGCATGTTGGCATCCAGCGCCTTGATGAAATCCTCGCGCTGCCAGTCGGTCCACATACCCGGGGGCGGACCACCGGCGTTGGTCACCAGGATATCCACCTGGCCCGCAGCCTCGAGCACCGCGGCACGGCCCTCTTCGCTGACGATATCGGCGGCAATCGCCGTCACCTCGACACCATAGCGGCTGCGGATCTCCTCGGCCGTCGCCTCCAGCGCCTCGGCCCCGCGGGCGTTCAGCACCAGGTCGACGCCCGCCTCGGCCAGCGCCAGGGCGCAACCGCGCCCCAGTCCCTTCGACGAGGCCGTCACCAGTGCGCGCTTGCCCTTGATTCCCAGATCCATGCTTCTCTCTCCTGCCCTGCGGCGCCTCCGGCGGCGTCAACCATCCGGAAACTTTCCGCGAAATGATCCGTAACTTGCCCGTATGAAGCCACAATCGAGCTCTAGCTCTTCCAGCCGATACGGACGAGAGGTACCCTGCCCGCCATGAGCCCGCTTTCCAGCCAGACCCCGGCGATGCCGGCCACCGCAATTCCGGTCTTTCTAGCCTCCGCCCTCGCCGTCGTCCATGGCGTCAACGAGGGGGACGCCCTCTCGTTCGCCGATGAGCTGGTGCCCGACGACATCTACTGGTTCTCGCCCCGCACTCCGCAGTCCCGGATGATGGTCGAGATGCATGGCTCGGGAGAGATGCGCGTCGCCGAGGGCTCGCCCGCCGGCGTGCCGGGCATGGCGCTGCACCTGGACAGCTGCCTGATCTTCATGTCGCCCGACGGCACCACGACCGAGATCCTTGTCCTGGTGGCTGTCGACGAAGAGGGCGACGTGGACGAAGTCTATGCCCTGCCGCTGGCGCCGCTGCTGCCGCGTCACGACTACCGGCTGGTCGGCATCGACCGCCAGTCGGCGCCGCGCAAGTTCGCTGAGGTGGGTTGTGTCTCGTTCACCCGGGGCACGATGATCACCATGGCCTCCGGCGCCCAGAAACCCATCGAGGCGCTGGAACCCGGTGACCGGGTGCTGACCCGCGACCACGGCGCGCAGGAGGTCCGCTGGATCGGCCAGATGACCCACCGGGCAACGGGCGAATTCGCCCCCATCGTGATCCGCGCCGGGGTGCTGTCGAATACCGACGACCTGGTGGTCAGCCCCGAACACCGGCTGTTCATCTACCAGCGCCAGGATGCGCTCGGCCTGGGCCGCAAGGAGGTGCTGGTACGCGCCCGCCACCTGGTCAACGGCGACACGATCTATCGCCAGGACGGCGGCTTCGTGGATTACTTCCAGCTGCTCTTCGACCGGCACGAGATCATCTATGCCGAGGGCATCGCTGCCGAAACCCTGCTGCTGGACACCCGCACCATCGCCGCCCTGCCCCCCGAGATCGACCCCGAGCTGGGCCGCACCCTGGCCCGCGCCCTGCCCCAGCACCACCGAACCGCGCTGGCCTTCGAGGTCGCTCCGACCACGCTCGAGCGTCCCGATGCGCTGAAGCTGCTGCGCGAGGCGACCCGGGGGCAGCTTCCGCCCGACCGGCGGCATTGAAACTCAACAGGGGATGGGGGCGCTGCCCCCGTCCGCCGGGGCGGACTCCCCCGCAGTATTTCCAGCCGTCGGATGAACAGGACATTGCCCCTGCATCCATCCGACGGCTGAAAATACTGCCGCCGGAGGCTTCCGCCCCCTCCAGCCGCGCCGGGGCGGGCTGTTCCGGGCACTCCGGCGCCAGGTCCCGCCCCCCCTGCAGGCAGGCCGGCCCCCAGGCGGCGCGCGCTTGCCCTTTTCCCGATCCCTGATATATGCGCCCCATGCTGGACACGCCCTCGAACCGCCCCGAATTGCCGCCCGAAATTGCCCGTCGCCGGACCTTCGCGATCATCTCGCACCCGGACGCCGGCAAGACGACCCTGACCGAAAAGTTCCTGCTTTACGGTGGCGCCATCCAGATGGCCGGACAGGTGCGCGCCAAGGGTGAGGCGCGGCGCACGCGGTCGGACTTCATGCAGATGGAAAAGGACCGGGGCATCTCGGTCTCGGCCTCGGCAATGTCCTTCGATTTCAAGACCTTCCGCTTCAATCTCGTCGACACGCCCGGCCACTCGGACTTTTCCGAAGACACCTACCGGACGCTGACGGCGGTCGATGCGGCGGTGATGGTGATCGACGGCGCCAAGGGGGTGGAGAGCCAGACCCAGAAGCTGTTCGAGGTCTGCCGCCTGCGCGACCTGCCGATCCTGACCTTCTGCAACAAGATGGACCGCGAGAGCCGCGACACCTTCGACATCATCGACGAGATCCAGGAAAACCTGGCGATCGACGTCACTCCGGCCTCCTGGCCGATCGGCGTGGGTCGGGATTTCCTCGGCTGCTACGACATGCTGCACGACCGGCTGGAGCTGATGGACCGTGCCGACCGCAACAAGGTGGCCGAGTCGATCAAGATCGCGGGGCTGGACGATCCCAAGCTGGCCGACCACGTGCCCGCCGACCTGCTGGAGAAGCTGCGCGAAGAGGTCGAGATGGCCCGCGAGCTGCTGCCCGCCTTTGACCGCCAGGCGCTGCTGGAGGGCACGCTGACGCCGATCTGGTTCGGCTCGGCGATCAACTCCTTCGGGGTCAAGGAACTGATGGATGGCATCGGCCGCTACGGCCCCGAGCCGCAACCGACCGCTGCCGAGCCGCGCCAGATCGCGCCGGAAGAGACAAAGGTCTGCGGCTTTGTCTTCAAGGTGCAGGCCAACATGGACCCCAAGCACCGCGACCGCGTCGCCTTCGTGCGCATGTCCTCGGGGCATTTCAAGCGCGGCATGAAGCTGACCCATGTGCGCACCAAGAAGCCCATGGCGATCTCGAACCCGGTGCTCTTCCTCGCCTCGGACCGCGAGCTGGCCGAGGAGGCCTGGGCCGGCGACATCATCGGCATTCCGAACCACGGCCAGCTGCGCATCGGCGACACGCTGACCGAGGGCGAGGCGCTGCGCGTCACCGGCATCCCCTCTTTCGCGCCGGAGCTGCTGCAGGGCGTGCGGGCGGGTGATCCGATGAAGGCCAAGCACCTGGAAAAGGCGCTGATGCAATTTGCCGAGGAAGGCGCGGCCAAGGTCTTCAAGCCCTCCATCGGGTCGGGCTTCATCGTCGGCGTCGTCGGCGCGCTGCAGTTCGAGGTCCTCGGCAGCCGGATCGAGCTGGAATACGGCCTGCCGGTCCGCTTCGAGCCCAGCCAGTTCACCTCGGCCCGCTGGGTGCATGGTGACCGGCTGGCGGTGGACAAGTTCGTCAACGCCAACAAGCAGCACATCAGCTACGACCACGACGGCGACGTGGTCTACCTGACCCGCCTGCAATGGGACATCGACCGGGTGGCGCGCGACTACCCCGAGATCACCCTCTCGGCGACGAAAGAGATGATGGTCTGACCCTTGCCGGGTCTTCCCGGCCCGGGCATTCTGCCGCCATGAGCGAGACCTCGACATATGGCGGCTTCCACCGGATCGTGACCCAGATGGAGGGGCGTCTCGCGCCCCTTCACTATGGCCCCGGAGAGGCCCTGCCGCCCGAGGATCTGGACTTTGCCCCGCTGAAGTCAGAGCGGGTCACGCCGCTGGCCGAGAAGCCGACGCTGGCCTCTTCGACCTACCTGCAGAAATGGGGCGAGCTGTGCGAGGACTTCGCCGGGCAGCCCCTCCTGCTGGCCCTGCATGGCCTGCTGATCGCCAACCTGCGCCGTCGCAAGCAGCCGGTGCAGACGGCCCCCCTCTTCCTGAGGATGTGGCGAGAAGAGGCTGATTTCCTTCTGGAAAACCTGGATGCCCGCTGGAAGGTCTCGGCCCTGACCACCTTCGGGGACCATGGCGCGACAGAGGTGCAGCGCCGCCTTGGCCAGTCGCTGACCATGCTCTTCTCGATGATGAAGCTCTATGAGACCGAGCGGCTGCACTCCGGTGCGGAGCCCTGGCAGGCGCATCCCGAGAAGCAGCGCCGCCCGCGTCGCCTGGCGATGGCGATGGACGCCTATTCCATCCACTCCGGCGGACTGGACGTGAACCTGCTGGGACGCCTCTGGGAGGAATCGCAGCGCGATGCGCTGATCCGCCCGCTGGCCCAGGACCTGCTGGTGCAGCTCGAGGGGGACGAGCGCAACGTCTTCCACCGGTTTGCCGCCATGCGCGAGGCCGCCGGCCCCGACCCCGAGCGCGAGGCGCGACGGTATCTCTCGGCCCGGCCCTTCCGGCGCGAGGACACCCGCGCCTCGACCTCGCGGCTGGACAAGCAGACCGACCCCGCGAAGATCCGCTGGGGCCTCGTCACCACCGCCGCCGCGCCGCTGCCCGAGCTTGCCCGCTTCGCCGCTTATCACCTCGAGCTGGGGGCGTCGCAGCTGGATCTCTACCTCGATGACCCGGACCCGCAGGCGCTGGCCTTCCTGGCGGGCGATCCGCGCCTCCGGGTCACCGCCTGCGATGCAGCCTACTGGCAGGCCGAGGGGATCGCACGCCCCGAGGATCACCGCCAGCGCCAGTGTCACAACGCGCAGCGCAGCTACGAGGCCTCGGGGCTGGATTTCCTCGGCCATGTCGACGTGGACGAGTTCCTGATGCCGCCTTGCCCGATGGAATGGCTGCTGGCCTTCCTGCCGCCCCGCCTCGCCGCGCTGCGCTTTCCTTCTGCCGAGCTGCTGGCCGGCAGCGACCGCCACTTCAAGCTGACCGCCGAGGCGGCGGGGCATGGCTCCTACGCGCTGCCCGCCGTCTACCCGACCTTCGGAGAGCACCTGAAGGGCGGGTTCATCAGTCACACCACCGGCAAGACCCTGGCCCGCACCGGGCTGCGCGACGTGAAGGTCAACCTGCACCGGGTCAACAAGCGCGGCGCGCCGATCCAGAATGTGGCGGACGTTCTGGCAGGCTATGTCGGCCATGCCCATGTCGGCAGCTTCGAGGATTTCCGCGCCCGGATGGCCTTCCGCATGGCGCGGGGCAGCTACCGCAAGCACCCGGAGCGCTTCGGCCTGCATGACGTGCTGGAGGTCACCTTCGAGACCGAGGGCGACGCCGGGCTGGCCCGGCTGTTCGACGAGGTCTGCGCCGACAGCCCCGCGCTGCGCGCCCGCCTCGAGCGCCACGGGATGCTGTTCACCCGCGACCTCGACCTCGACGCGCGCTGCCGCCGGGTCTTCGGACGGCTGCCCGAAGAGATGCCGGCATGAGCGGCAGCGCGTCCTGGGCCCTCGTCTCGACGATCAAGGCGCCGTTGACAGGGGTGCTCGACTTCGCCGCCTGGCACCTCGAGCTTGGGGCGAAGCGGCTGCACATCTACCTCGACGATCCCGAGGATCCGGCCTATCCGGTCCTGAAGGCCCACCCCCGCATCCGCGCGGTGCGCTGCGATGACGCCCACTGGCGCCGGGTCGCGCCGAAGGGCCGCCCCCAGACCCACCAACTGCGCCAGGTCGCCAATGCAAGCCATTGCTACAACAGGAAGAACAGCCACGACTGGCTGGGCCATATCGACGTGGACGAATTCCTGTTCCCCGAGGGCGACATGGGCCGGATCCTCGCGGCCCTGCCAGTGGACGTGACCTCGGCCCGGCTGCGTCCGATGGAGGTGCTGGCCCCCGGCGACACCCCCGACGGGGTCACCCGCTTCCGCGCCTTCGCCCTGCCCCTGGCACGGCGCCACGCCCAGACCGACCGCATCTACCCCGAGTTCGGGCGCTGGCTGAACGGCGGGATGCTGTCCCATGTGGCGGGCAAGCTGTTCCTGCGCGCCGGGCTGCCGCAGGTGCGGTTCCGCATCCACAAGGCACTGAGCGCGGGCACCGAACTGGCAGAAGCGACAGAGCTGGCGCAGGTGCCCCTTGGCCATCTGCACGCGCCGGACTGGGACAGCTGGCACCGGCACTACCGCTTCCGCCTGGCGCGGGGGGCCTACCGGGCCGAGCTGAAGCCGATGCGCCCGGCTTTCGAGGACAGCCTCAGCCTGCACGACCTGCTGTCGCGGCTGGAAGAGACAGAGGGCGAAGCCGGCCTGCGCCGCTTCTTCACCGAGGTCTGCACCGACACCCCTGCCCTGCGCCGCGCCCTCGCCGCCGAGGGGCTGCTGCACGAGGTTCCCATGGACCTTGCACGCCTTCGCATGCAGCATTTCCCCTCAGCGGCCTCCCCGAAGACGGCCTGATCCCGGGGGAAACCCTCTGTTTCCGGTCAGCTCAGGCCTCAACAGCCCACGCTGATTGACCTTTTGAGCAATCTGAGCTATGTGCCGGGCACAGTCGCGCCTCTTCCGGGCGCAGCGGGTCCGACCGACCCGGGACGACAGACGCAGCGGGCCCGAGAGTGTCCGTACAAAACGGATACATATGACAAAGTTCTCTGATCTCGACCTGGACCCCAAGGTCCTGAAAGCCATTGCAGATGCTGGCTACGAATCCCCGACGCCGATCCAGGCCGGGGCCATCCCCCACGCGCTTGCCGGCAAGGATGTCCTCGGCATCGCCCAGACCGGGACCGGCAAGACCGCCTCGTTCACCCTGCCGATGATCACCCGCCTGGCCAAGGGCCGGGCCCGGGCGCGGATGCCGCGCTCGCTGGTGCTCTGCCCGACGCGCGAGCTGGCGGCGCAGGTGGCCGAGAATTTCGACACCTACACCAAGTACATGAAGCTGACGAAGGCCCTGCTGATCGGCGGCGTCTCCTTCAAGGAGCAGGAAGCGCTGATCGACCGTGGCGTCGACGTGCTGATCGCCACCCCCGGCCGCCTGCTGGACCACTTCGAGCGCGGCAAGCTGCTGCTGACCGGCGTGCAGATCATGGTGGTGGACGAAGCCGACCGGATGCTCGACATGGGCTTCATCCCGGATATCGAACGCATCTTCAGCCTGACGCCCTTCACCCGTCAGACGCTGTTCTTCTCGGCCACCATGGCGCCCGAGATCGAACGGATCACCAATACCTTCCTTTCCAACCCCGAGCGCATCGAGGTTGCCCGCCAGGCCACCACCGGCGAGAACATCCAGCAGCAGGTCGTGATGTACAAGGCCTCGCGCAAGGATCGCGAAGGCTCCGAGAAGCGGCGCATCTTGCGGCAGATCATCGACATGGAAGGAGACAGCCTGACCAATGCGATCGTCTTCTGCAACCGCAAGACCGATGTGGATGTCACCGCCAAGTCGCTGAAGAAATACGGCTACGACGCGGCGCCCATCCACGGTGACCTGGACCAGTCCCAGCGGACCCGCACCCTGGACGGCTTCCGCGACGGCTCTCTCAAGATCCTCGTGGCCTCGGACGTGGCGGCACGCGGCCTGGACGTGCCTTCGGTCAGCCATGTGTTCAACTTCGACGTGCCCTCGCATTCCGAGGACTACGTGCACCGCATCGGCCGTACCGGCCGCGCGGGCCGCAAGGGCAAGGCCGTGATGATCTGCGTGCCCCGCGACGAGAAGAACCTGGCCGATATCGAGAAGCTGGTCGAGAAAGAGATCCCGCGTCTTGAACTGCCCGGCGTGAAGTCCCCTGCCCCCGCAGCTGCCGAGGCCGTCGAGGACGAGGCCCCCAAGCCCGCCCGTTCGCGCTCGCGCACCCGGTCGCGCAAGCCCAAGGACGAGACCGTCGAGGCCCAGGCAGAGGGCCCCAAGGCCGAGGCACAGGTGTCCGAAACCAAGTCCGAGACCAAGTCGGGCGCCAACACCGACGAAAAGCCCGCCCGCAGCCAGCGCGCGCCCCGCAAGGAGAGCCCCGCGAAGGCCGAGGAGACGTCGCGCGACGCCGCCCGTGAATCTGGCCGTGAGTCTGGTCGCGACAATGCGCGCGAGTCTGGCCGCACCGAGCAGAACCGCGATCAGGGCAGCAAGTCCTCGCGCAGCAGCTCGCGTGGCAAACGTGGCAGCGGTAGCAACGACAGCAAGGTCGTGGGCATGGGCGATCACATGCCCAGCTTCATCGCCCTCAGCTTCGAGCAGCGCCGCGCCAGCTGAGGCCGAGCGGAGAGAGAGTGCGAAGGGCCGCCCCATGGGCGGCCTTTTGCGTTTGCACCCTCCGTCATGACAGCGTCATGATCGCCCATATCGGGCAACGATGACCCCAACGACCTCTTACCTCCTCTGCACGGCGCCGCGCAGCGGCAGCCCCCTGTTGTGCAGCCTGCTGGCCGCGCCCCGCTGGCAGGGGCTGGCGCGAATTGCCGCCAATTGGCGTCAACTCACCGAACCCCGTTCAACCTTCGCTAACCCGCAGGCGCCACACTCTGCCCGAAGGAGTGACCGGCATGAGTATCGTCCTACCCCCGGAAAACCAGCGCAACCGGCGCCAGCATGCGCGCTACCCGCTGCGGCGGCCCTGTACGCTGACGTTCCGCGACCGCTCGCTCAGCTGCATGCTGGTCGACATCTCGCTTGGCGGTGCCGGGGTCGAGCTGCCGATGCACGTCAGCAACTATGGCGGCTTCGAAGGGCTGCGTTTTCAGCTCCCCGGCGTGCTTCAGTTCCGCTCGGACCTGCGGTGGAGCATCGACCGACGCCTCGGGATGCAATTTGCGCCGGTGGCCCATCGGTCACCGGCGCTTCTGAAACTTCTGGCAGGGCTTGAGCAGGCCGCGCTGGACGGCACCCTGGAAATAGAGGCTGACAGCGCCGGATTTGCCCGGGTTCTCACCCGGGGGCATCCGAAACAGCTGTTCCCTCTCAGCTGGTCAGCCGCGAGACGACAACCGTAACCTCGGGCTTCTTGCCGATCTCGTCATTGGCGGTGTTGCGCACCACGCGGCGCAGCGCCTCTTCCAGCTTGTCGTCGTCGCGCAGGGTCTTGGCGTCGGCACGGCCGAGGAACTGGCTCAGGTCGCCTTCCAGCACATCGCTGAGCGGCGCCTTCGAGCGGCCCACCTCGGGCAGGCCCATGATGTCGCACCAGGGATCTCCCAGGGGCTCGTCCTGCTCGTCCAGCACGGCGGTGACGGTCACATGGCCGTTCAGCGCCATGCGGATCCGGTCGCGCACGATGCCGTCGAGGAAACCGATCTGGACCGACCCGTCGAGGTAGGTGCGCCCGGTCTCGATATGCTCGACCACCTTCGGGGCATTGCCCGAGAGGTCCAGCATCATGCCATTGACGCAGACCTCGGCAGCGCGGCCGGCGGCCATGGCGATCTTGGCATGTTCGCGCAGGTGGCGGTGCTCGCCGTGCATCGGGATCACCATCTGCGGCTGGGTGACCTGGTGCATGGTTTCCAGGTCGGGCCGGTTGGCGTGGCCCGAGACATGGTAACGGCCCGAACTGTCATCCACCACGTCCACGCCCAGCTCGGAGAGCTGGTTCATGATCGCGATCACGCCCTTCTCGTTGCCCGGAATGGTCTTGGACGAGAACAGGAACAGGTCGCCCTCTTGCAGCGAGATGCCGTGATGCTTGCCGCGCGCCAGCTGCGCCGAGGCGGCCCGGCGTTCGCCCTGGCTGCCGGTGACGATCATCATCAGGTTCTCGCGCGGGATGTCCCGGGCCTCTTCAGGGCTGACGACCTTGGGGAAGGAGGCCAGCACGCCGGTCTCGATCGAGGCTTCGACCATGCGGCGCATGGCCCGGCCCAGAAGGCAGATCGAGCGCCCTGCCCGCTCCCCGGCCTCGGCCAGGGTGCGCACGCGAGCGACGTTCGAGGCGAAGGTGGTGGCGATCACCATGTTCTTCGCTTCGGCCACCAGCTTCTCGACCTCGGGGCCGACCTCGGCCTCGGAGCGGCCGGGGTTGGGGCTGAAGACGTTCGTGCTGTCGCAGACCAGTGCCTTGACGCCGGGCCTGGCGACCTCGGCCCAGAGATCCGGGTCCCAAGCCTCGCCGACCAGCGGGTTCGGGTCCAGCTTGAAGTCGCCGGTATGCAGCACGCGGCCCGCCGGACTGTCGATCACCAGCCCCGAGCTTTCGGGGATCGAGTGAGAGATCGGCAGGAAGCCCAGGGTGAAGGGCCCCAGCTTGACGGTCTCGGGCCAGGCCGAGACGGTGGTCACGGCCTCGGGGCCGACGCCGTATTCGTTCAGCTTGTGGCGGGCGATATTCGCGGTGAAGGCGCGGCAATAGATCTTCGGCTTGCCGAGGCGATCATAGAGGTGCCCGACGGCGCCGACGTGATCCTCGTGGGCGTGGGTGATCACCACCGCCTCCAGCCGGTCGCGGTTCTGCTCCAGCCAGGTGATGTCGGCAAAGATCAGGTCGACGCCGGGGGTGGTGTCCATGTCAGGGAAGGCAACACCGATGTCGACGAGGATCAGCCGCTCCTGCCCCGGTTTGCCGTAGCCGTAGACATAGGCATTCATCCCGATCTCGCCGGCGCCGCCCAGGGGCAGATAGATCAGCCGTTCGTTGCTCATGTGGTTTCCAATGTCTGGTTATGGTCGTGGATGATCCTGAGGCCATGGATGGTCAGGAATTCATCGAAATGGTCGAAGAGCGTATCGCCCTGCTGGAACAGCGGTGCAAGCCCCCCGGTCGAGATAATCTTCATCGGGCGTGCATATTCGCCCTTGATACGGTCGCAAAT
This sequence comes from Oceanicola sp. S124, assembly GCF_000220565.1. Classification (GTDB taxonomy): domain Bacteria; phylum Pseudomonadota; class Alphaproteobacteria; order Rhodobacterales; family Rhodobacteraceae; genus Pseudooceanicola. Next base: position 12,881 of record NZ_AFPM01000275.1, read on the forward strand.
GCCGCGAACCAGGCCGACATAGCCCCAGAAGACGCCGGATTGCATGCAGGCAACGGTATTGGTGCCGATCACCTGCTGCGGCTTGGTGACATCCACATGGGGCAGCGCGGCGGCGGCCTCGTGCAGGGCCTGCAGCGAGAGGTTGACGCCCGGCGCGATCACTCCGCCGACGTAGGCGCCATCCTCGGCCACGACATCGAAGGTGGTGGCAGTGCCGAAATCGACGACGATCAGGTCACCGCCGTAGCGGTCGAAGGCGCCGGCGGTATTGACCAGCCGGTCGGGACCGACCTGCGTGCCCTCGTCGACGCGGGGCTGGCGCGGCAGGGCGCATTCGGGCTTGCCGACGACCAGCGGGCGGCAGTTGAAGTAGCGGTCCGCCAGAACGCGCAGGTTGAACACCACCCGCGGCACGGTCGAGCTGATGATCACCGCGTCGATGTCCATCGGGATCCTGTGATGCGCCAGCAGCGTCGAGATCCAGACATAGTACTGGTCAGCGGTCCGCTGATGCTCGGTCGAGGTGCGCAGGGTGCAGAGAAAGCTCTCTCCGTCCCAGATCGAGAAGACCGTGTTTGTATTGCCGCAATCGATGGCCAGAAGCATGGGTTTCTCCCCCCCCTTCAGGATGGCGTCAGGCGCCGAAATGGATATCCGCAGCCGCGATGACATGACGTGTCTCGCCCGCTGAAAGCACAAGCTGGCCCTCGGCGTCCACGGTTTCGAAGATGCCGGTCAGCTCATGGGTGCCGAAGCGGGCCGTGACCGGTTGGCCGATCCGTGCCGCCCGGGCCATCCAGGCCGCGCGCACGGGGGCGAAGCCGTCGCGGATCAGCACGCCCTCCCAGTGGGCGAAGGCGGGGGCGAGGGCATCCAGCAGCTCTTCCGGGGTGACACGCACGCCCAGCTCGTCCAGCAGCGAGACCGGGCGCAGGGCGCGGGCCTCGACCGCCTCGGCGCCCGGTGCCTGGGCCAGGTTCACGCCGATGCCGATGGACAGGCCGGCGGCGCGATTGCCCCGGCTCATGGTCTCGAGCAGGATGCCGGCCAGCTTGCCGCCGTTCAGCAGCACGTCGTTGGGCCATTTCAGCGCGAAGGGCTCGGCCCGGCCGGTGAGGGCGACAAGCGCGTCATGCAGGGCCAGCGAGGTGGTGAAGCTGCGCAGCGCCAGCAGGCGCGGATCGGCCTGCATGGGCGCCACATGGTTGGCGGCGAAGTTGCCCGCGGGATGCACCCATGCCCGGCCCCGCCTGCCCCGCGCCGCACTTTGATGCAGCGCCAGGATCCACAGCGGAGAGGCCAGATCGGCAAAGCGCCGTCTGGCCTCGTCCAGGGTGCTGTCCGTCTCTGCCAGCACCACCCGGCCGGTGCCGGGTGGCCAGGTGTCAGGCGCGCTCAAGGCGGTCTCAGTTCACCAGGGTCAGCGAGGCCGCCTGAGCGATCCCCTCGACCCCGAAGAGGTTCACCACACCAAGCAGCATGATCGCCGCCGAGGCCATGAGGAACCCGAACAGCAGCGGGCTGCGCGGCTTGTCGAGCGGCTCGCCCGCCTCGCCGAAGTACATGTAGAAGACGATGCGCAGGTAGTAGAAGGCACCGATGACCGAGGCGATCACGCCCAGCACCGCCAGCCACACCAGGCCCGCGTCATAGGCGGCGCGCAGCACGTAGAACTTGCCGAAGAAGCCGACCAGCGGCGGCACGCCGGCCAGCGAGAACATCAGGATCAGCAGCGCCAGCGCCCGGCCCGGATAGGCGGTCGAGTACATGTTCAGCGCCGCCAGGTCGGTGACCGGCTGGCCGTCGCGCTCCATCGACAGGATGAAGGCGAAGACGCCAAGGTTCATCACGATGTAGATCGCCATGTAGATCAGCATGGCCTGCACGCCGAAGGCGGTGCCCGAGGCCAGACCCATCAGGGCAAACCCCATGTGGGTGATCGAGGAATAGGCCATCAGGCGCTTGATGTTGGTCTGGCCGATGGCGGCGATCGAGCCGAGGAACATCGACAGCACCGAGATCAGCGCGATCACCTGTTGCCAGTCGGCAGTGATGCCACCGAAGGCCGAATGCACCACGCGGGCAAACAGGGCCATGGCGGCCACCTTCGGCGCGGTGGCGAAGAAGGCGGTGATCGGGGTCGGCGCGCCCTCGTAGACGTCCGGGGTCCACATGTGGAACGGCACGGCCGAGACCTTGAAGGCCAGGCCCGAGATCATGAAGACCAGGCCGAACAGCAGGCCGAGCGGCGCATGACCCTCACCCGCGGCTTCGATGATGCCCGAGAACAGCGTGGTGCCCGAGAAGCCGTAGACCAGCGAAGCGCCATAGAGCAGCATCCCCGAAGAGAGCGAGCCCAGCACGAAGTACTTCAGGCCGGACTCGGTCGACTTGATGCTGTCGCGGCGCAGCGAGGCGACGACATAGAGGGAAAGCGACATCAGTTCGAGGCCCATGTAGAGCACGATCAGGTCCCCGGCCGAGACCATGACCATCATGCCCACGACCGCGAGGGTCACCAGCACCGGGTACTCGAAGTTGGCGACCTGACGACGGGCCAGGTACTCCTGCCCCATGACCAGCACGGCGGCGGCCGAGAGCAGGATCGCCACCTTGGCGAAACGGGCGAAGCCGTCGGCGTTAAAGGTGCCGCCGAAGGCGGTCTGGCCGACCTCGCGCGAGCCGACCCAGAGGGCGAGCAGCACGAAGACCAGCGCGGTGATCCATGTCAGCGGCGCGGTCAGCTTGTCCTTGCCGGTATAGACCGCGCCAACCAGCGCGAGCATCGCGAAGATGGCCAGGATAATCTCTGGCAGGATGATGTTCAGATCAGCCTGAAGCATTGTCTTACGGCCTCCGGATCAGTGCGATGCGGCCACGACCGCCCCGTGATCGCCGAGGCGATCCGCGGCAGCCAGCGCGGTTTCATGGTGGCTCAGGAGTTCTTCGACCGAGGGGCCGATGATATCCGTCACGAGGCTGGGATAGACGCCCAGCAGAAGGGTCATGGCGACGAGCGGGGCGAAGATCCACTTCTCGCGCGCGGTCATGTCGGTGATCGACTTCAGGCTCTCCTTGATCAGGTCGCCCATGACGACCCGACGGTAGAGGTACAGCGCATAGGCCGCCGAGAAGATCACCCCCGAGGTCGCGAAGAGAGCGATCCAGGTATTGGCCTGGAAGGCGCCCATCAGGGTCAGGAACTCACCGACGAAGCCCGAGGTGCCCGGCAGGCCGACGTTGGCCATGGTGAAGAACATGAAGATCAGCGCATAGGCGGGCATCCGGTTCACCAGGCCGCCGTAGGCCTCGATGTCGCGGGTGTGCATGCGGTCGTAGATCACGCCGACGCAGAGGAAGAGAGCGCCCGAGATGAAGCCGTGGCTGATCATCTGGAAGATCGCGCCGTCCAGCCCCTGCTGGTTGGCCGAGAAGATGCCCATGGTCACGTAGCCCATGTGGGCCACCGAGGAATAGGCGATCAGCTTCTTCATGTCTTCCTGCACCAGCGCCACCAGCGAGGTGTAGACGATCGCGATGGCCGAGATGCCGAGGATGAAGGTCGACATCACGTCCGCGCCCACGGGGAACATCGGCAGGCTGAAGCGCAGGAAGCCATAGCCGCCCATCTTCAGCAGGATCGCCGCCAGGATCACCGAACCTGCGGTCGGCGCCTGCACGTGGGCGTCCGGCAGCCAGGTGTGGACCGGCCACATCGGCATCTTCACCGCGAAGGAGGCGAAGAAGGCCACGAAGAGCAGAGTCTGCATCCCGCCCGTGATGGTCATGCCCAGCACCGACAGCGGCGACGAGGAGAAGTCATGCGTCAGCAGCGTCGGAATGTCGGTGGTGCCCGCGTCGGCGAACATTGCCACCATGGCGACCAGCATCAGCACCGAGCCGAGGAAGGTGTAGAGGAAGAACTTGAAGCTGGCATAGATGCGGTTCTTGCCGCCCCAGATGCCGATGATCAGGAACATCGGGATCAGTGAGGCCTCGAAGAAGAGGTAGAACAGCACCAGGTCCAGCGCCATGAAGACGCCGAGCATCAGCGTCTCCAGCAGCAGGAAGGCCATCATGTATTCCTTCACCCGCTTGCTGACGTCCCAGGACGACCAGATGGTCAGCGGCATGATGAAGGTGGTGAGCAGCACGAAGAGAACCGAGATCCCGTCGACGCCCATCTTGTACTTGAGACCCAGCAGCCAGTCGCGTTCCTCGACGAACTGCATGCCGGTGTTCGAGGCATCGAAGCCCGCCAGGATGAACAGCGACACGAGGAAGGTCAGCGAGGTGGCGATCAGCGCCACCCACTTGGCATTGCGCTGAGCTGCCTTGTCCTCACCCCGCAGGAACACGCCCAGGATCACCGCGGCGATCGCGGGCATGAAGGTGACGATGGAGAGAAGATTGCTCATTATTCGGCCCCTCCGGTCATCGTCATCCAGGTCACGAAGACCGCGATGCCGATCACCATGGCAAATGCGTAGGTGAAGATGTAGCCGGACTGGGCACGACCGGCGAGCCGGGTGAAGAAGGGGATGATCCCCATGGCCAGCCCGTTGATGCCGCCATCGACGATCTTGCCGTCACCACCTTTCCAGAACAGGCGTCCGATCCAGAAGGCGGGGCGCACGAAGATCACGTGGTAGAGCTCGTCGAAGTACCATTTGTTCAGCAGGAACAGGTAGAGCGGACGGTTCACCTCGGCGACGCGCGCCGCCATGCCGGGGCGCTTGATGTACATGACCCAGGCGGTCAGGAAGCCCAGCACCATGGCGACGAAGGGGCTGACCTTGACCCAGGTGGGGGCATGGTGCGCCTCGTCCATGACGTGGTTGTCGGGGGCCATGAAGATCGCGCCCTGCGGTGCCATCCCGGCTTCGGCCACCGCGTGGCCGGCCTCGGCGCCCTCTTCCGTAGCCGCCGCAGCCTCTGCGCCGTGATCGGCCTCTTCGCCGTGGCTCTCGGAGGCGACAACGGTCCCCTCTTCGCCATGCTCTGCGGCTTCCGCGTGATGCGGGATGCCGAAGAAGGCGTTCACCTTGTCATGGTCGCCGAAGAACGAGCCGTACCACAGTATGCCCGAGAAGATCGCGCCAAGCGACAGGACGCCGAGCGGGATCAGCATGACTTTCGGGCTTTCATGGGCATGGTCATGGGTGTGCTTGTCGCCCCGCGCCTCGCCGTAGAAGGTCAGGAAGATCAGCCGCCACGAGTAGAAGCTGGTGAACAGCGCCGCGATGACCAGCATCCAGAAGGCATAGCCGCCCATGGTGCCCGCCCAGGCGCTCTCGATGATCGCGTCCTTGGACAGGAAGCCGGCGAAGCCGATATGGGTCAGCGGGATGCCGACGCCGGTGATCGCCAGGGTGCCGATCATCATGGCCGCGAAGGTGTAGGGGATCTTCTTGCGCAGGTTGCCGTAGTTCCGCATGTCCTGCTCGTGGTGCATCGCGTGGATGACCGAGCCGGCACCGAGGAAGAGCATGGCCTTGAAGAAGGCATGCGTCAGCAGGTGGAACATGGCGGCCGAGTAGACGCCGACACCGGCGGCGACGAACATGTAGCCGAGCTGCGAACAGGTCGAATAGGCGATGACGCGCTTGATGTCGTTCTGCACCAGGCCCACCGTCGCCGCGAAGAAGGCTGTGGTGGCACCGAGGAAGGTGACGAAGGCCATCGTCTCGGGGGCGTATTCCATCAGCGGCGACATGCGGCAGACCAGGAAGACACCGGCGGTGACCATGGTCGCCGCGTGGATCAGCGCCGACACCGGGGTCGGGCCTTCCATGGCGTCCGGCAGCCAGGTGTGCAGGAACAGCTGCGCCGATTTGCCCATGGCACCGATGAACAGCAGGAAGGCGATCAGGTTGGCCGCGTTCCACTCGCGCCACAGGAAGTGCAGCGAGGTATCCGCCAGCGTCGCGCCGGAGGCAAAGATCACGTCCAGGCTGATGCTGTCGGTCAGGTAGAACAGCGCGAAGATGCCAAGCGCGAAGCCGAAGTCACCGACACGGTTCACGACGAAGGCCTTCATGGCGGCGGCACCGGCCGAGGGCTTCTTGTAGTAGAAGCCGATCAGCAGGTACGAGGCCACGCCCACGCCTTCCCAGCCGAAGAACATCTGCACCAGGTTGTCCGAGGTCACCAGCGCCAGCATCGAGAAGGTGAAGAAGCTGAGGTAGGCGAAGAACCGGGGGCGGTATTCCTCGCCCTGCTTGAAGTTCTCGTCATGGGCCATGTAGCCGAAGCTGTAGAGGTGGACCAGCGCCGAGACGGTGGTCACGACGATCAGCATGATCGAGGTCAGACGATCCAGGCGGATGCCCCAGGAGGTCGAGAGAGAGCCGCTCTCGATCCAGCGCAACAGCTCGATATGCTGCACCTCGTCGGGGGTGGTGAAGAAGGTGATCCAGCTCAGCAGGCAGACCAGGAACAGCACGCCGGTGGTCAGCACCTGCGCGCCCTTCACGCCGATCAGCCGCCAGCCGAAGCCGGCGATGATGGCGCTGAACAGCGGCGCGAGAAGAATGATGGGGACCATGGGCTCAGCCTTTCATCACGTTGACGTCTTCCACGGCGATGGTGCCGCGGTTGCGGAAGAAGCAGACGAGGATGGCAAGCCCGATCGCCGCTTCCGCAGCAGCGACAGTCAGAACGAAGAGCGTGAAGACCTGCCCCGCGAGATCCCCGAGGAAGCTGGAGAAGGCGACGAGGTTGATGTTCACCGACAGCAGGATCAGTTCGATGCTCATCAGCAGGATGATGACGTTCTTCCGGTTCAGGAAGATGCCGAAGATGCCGATGACGAAGAGCGCAGCCGCCACCGTCAGGTAATGTTCGATACCGATCATCCGCGGTCTCCTTTCGAATGCGCCTTGCGCGTGCTCTGCCTGGTCCCGAGCATCGCGGGCCCCGTTGCACCCGCGACGAAGATGGCTGTCCAGCTGGCTATGCTCATCGCTGTCCCGTTTCCTTTCCCCGGTCCCTCCGGGGTCACTTGTTAGTGTCAGGCCCCGATTGCGGGGGCCCCGTTTTGCAAGACCCCGGCGCGATGCCGGGGCCAATTCACGGCCGGCGGGGTTACAGCCCCTGCCCCGGCTTCACGTCCTTCAGTTCCATCGCCTTGGCCGGGTCGCGCCACATCTGGTGCAGCACGTTCTGGCGCTTGATGTCCTGGCGGTGGCGCAGGGTCAGCACGATGGCCCCGATCATCGCCACCAGCAGGACAAGGCCCGCCAGCTGGAAGACCAGGAAATACTGTTCATAGATCAGCAGGCCGAGGGCGGCGGTGTTCTGCACCCCCTCGGGCGCAACGGCCAGGCGGGCGGCCTCGGCGGTCTCGGCCTCCGTCCACGAGCCATAGGCGAGGGCGAACTGCATCAGCAGCACGATCCCGATCAGCAGCGCCAGCGGCATGTAGCGCGCCATTTCCGCCTTCAGCGAGGCGAAGTCGACATCCAGCATCATCACCACGAAAAGGAACAGCACCGCCACCGCGCCGACGTAGACGATGATCAGCAGCATGGCCACGAACTCGGCCCCCAGTAGGACGAAGAGCCCCGCCGCCGAGAGGAAGGCCAGGATCAGCCAGAGCACCGAGTGCACCGGGTTGCGGCTGACGACGGTGAACAGACCGCCTGCCAGCAGGCAGAGGGCGAAGAGATAGAAGGAGAAGGCGGCGACGGTCATGTCTCATCATCCTCGTGTTCGTCCATGACCTCTTTCGCCAGCTGGGCGGCCTTGGTCATGGCGGGTATGCCTGCGAACATCGACATCTGTGCGATGGCCTCGGCGATTTCCTGTTTCGTCGCGCCCGCTTCCAGAAGGTGGCGGACGGTGATGCGCAGCTGGCTCTCGGCCTGTGCGCCCTGCATGGTCAGACCCGCGAGGGTCAGGAAGAGCCGGGTCTTGGCGTCCAGCCCCTCCTTGTTGAGGGTGTTGCCGAAGGCAAACTCCATCCACTCCTTGGGCATGGTCGGCCAGAGCTGTTCGAACCCCTTGGGGGTGAAGCTCTCCAGCGCGGGGTTCATGGACTTGGCCATCTCCTGCGCGTGCCGGATGAACATCTCGAAAGGATTGCCGCTGTCAGTCATGGCGCTCCCTTTCCGCTGTCCTATGCCCAGGTGCGCCGCTCATCGGTAGGGTGCATCCAGCTCGAGGTTGCGGGCGATCTCGGCTTCCCAGCGGGCGCCGTTGTCCAGCAGCTTTTCCTTGTCGTAGAACAGCTCTTCCCGCGTCTCGGTGGCGAACTCGAAGTTCGGCCCCTCGACAATGGCATCCACCGGGCAGGCTTCCTGGCAGAAGCCGCAGTAGATGCACTTGGTCATGTCGATGTCGTAGCGCGTGGTCCGGCGCGAGCCGTCCTCGCGCGGTTCGGCGTCGATGGTGATGGCCTGCGCGGGGCAGATCGCCTCGCAGAGCTTGCAGGCGATGCAGCGCTCTTCCCCGTTCGGATAGCGGCGCAGCGCGTGCTCGCCGCGGAAGCGGGGCGACAGCGGCCCCTTCTCATGCGGATAGTTCAGCGTGGCCTTCGGCTTCAGCAGGTATTTGAAGCCCATCCTGAAGCCTTTCAGGATGTCCATCAGCAGGAAGTACTTGGCGGCGCGGGTGTAGTCGACGCTTGCCATATCAGCCTCCAATCATCCAGCGGGCGTAGGCACCGCCGAAGAGTTCGAATTTCGCCAGGAATGCCACCAGCACGACCCAGAAGAGCGACAGCGGCAGGAAGACCTTCCAGCCGATGCGCATCAACTGGTCGTAGCGGTAGCGCGGCACGACGGACTTGGTCATCGCGAAGACGAAGAACACCAGGACGCATTTGCCGAAGAACCACAGGAAGCCGTCGGGCAGGCCCGGGATCGGCGACAGCCAGCCGCCGAAGAACAGCGTGGTGGTCAGGGCGCACATCAGCACGATGGCCACGTATTCGCCGATCATGAACAGCAGGAACGGGGTCGAGCTGTATTCCACCTGGTAGCCGGCCACCAGTTCGGATTCCGCTTCGGGAAGGTCGAAGGGCGGGCGGTTGGTCTCGGCGTGGGCCGAGATCAGGAACAGGAACAGCATCGGGAAGTGCGGCAGCCAGTACCAGCTGAAGATGCCGTAGCCGCCGTCCTGGGCATGCACGATATCGCCGAAGTTCATCGAGCCGGTCGAGATCACGATGCCGATGATGATCAGGCCCAGCGACACCTCGTAGGAGATCATCTGCGCGGCGGACCGGAGCGAGCCGAGGAAGGGATACTTCGAGTTCGACGCCCAGCCCCCCATGATCACGCCGTAGACCTCAAGCGAGGAGACCGCGAAGACATAGAGGATCGCGACGTTGATGTCCGACAGGACCCAGCCGTCATTGAAGGGGATCACCGCCCATGCCACCATTGCCAGCACGAAGCTGAGGATCGGCGCCAGGAAGAAGACGAACTTGTCGGCGCCCGCCGGCACCACGACTTCCTTGGTGATGTATTTCGCGAAGTCCGCGAAGCTCTGCAGCAGGCCGAAGATGCCCACCACGTTGGGGCCGCGGCGCAGCTGCACGGCGGCCCAGATCTTCCGGTCCGCGTAGAGCAGGAAGGCGAGGCACACCAGAAGGGGCACCACGATCAGAAGGACCTGGCCGACTATCAGCAGCAGGATGCCTAGCGGGTTGGAGGTGAAAAACTCAGCCATATGTCCTCACACCGTGGGTATTCCGTTTTCGGCGCAATGCGCCGTGACGACTTCCGCGTCGATCGTCCTCTTGCCGTCCGGCAGGGCCGGCGAGACGGTATAAACCGCATCCGCCTCCCACAGGCCAGAGACCTGGGCGACATTTGTCCGCAGATGTCGTGCAAATCCGTAACCGCGGATCAGCGCATATTGCGCTGCCGCACATTCCGCGTAGTCCGAGACATCCTCGGGCCCGCGCGCGCCGCGCATGGAGACGTGGAAATTCACCAGGTCACCATCCAGCAGGCGGGTTTCGATCCCCTCATAGGTCGGCGCCGGGGCGACCAGCGCGGCGCGGGTCGCGGGCTGCGGCGCGCAGCCCTCCCCGGCACCGGCGCAGGGCATCCCGCAGCCAAGCAGCAGCGCCAGGGCGCCGGAGCCTATGATCAGGGGCAGCTTCATTCCGCCGCCATCGGCGCCGCGGCGCGGTCTGCCGCAATCTTCGACAGCTCTGCCATGACCTCCGACGCGCGGGCGATCGGGTTGGTCAGGTAGAAGTCGCGGATCGGCAGGCGGAAGGTGGCCTCGCCCAGAGTCGCTGCGGGCAGCGGCGTCCAGGTGTTTTCCGGCACCTCGTCGATCTGCGCCAGGTGCGGCACCTCGGCGATCAGCGCCTTGCGCAGCTGCGCGAGGCTGTCGAAGGGCAGCGTGGCGCCCAACTCGGCCGAGAGGGCACGCAGGATGGCCCAGTTCTCTTTCGCCTCGCCGGGGGCGAAACCGGCACGCAGCGCCAGCTGCGGGCGGCCCTCGGTGTTGACGAAGAGACCGTTCTCCTCGGTATAGGCGGCGCCCGGCAGGATCACGTCGGCGCGCATCGCGCCACGGTCGCCATGGCTGCCCTGGTAGATCACGAAGGGCCCCTCGCCGATCTCGACCTCGTCGGCGCCGAGATTGAAGATCACATCCGCATCGTCCAGCGCATCCAGGCCACGCTCGGTCACGGCGCCCACGTCCAGCGCGCCGACGCGCGAGGCGGCGGTGTGCAGCACCAGCATGCGACCGGAGAGCGCCTGCGCGGCGGCCAGCACGGCAGCACCGTCGGCCTCGTTCAGCGCGCCCTGGCCCACGATCACGATGGCATCCTCACCGACCTTCAGATCGGCCAGGGCCGAGCGGCCGGTGCCGGCATGGGTGTGATCATAGGTCAGGTCGGCGGCGGCGCCGACCAGCGTGACATTGGCGCCATGCAGCCAGGCCTTGCGGATACGGGCGTTCAGCACCGGCGCCTCGACGGCGGGGTTGGTGCCGATCAGCACGATCTCCTTCGCGCCGTCGATCTCCTCGATCGCCACGTTGCCGACATAGGCCGAGCGGTTGTCGGCAGGCAGCTTCGCGCGGTCGGTGCGGCATTCGACGACACCGCCCTGCCCCTCGATCAGCGCCTTCAGCGCATAGACGGCCTCGACCGGGGCCAGATCCCCGACCAGCGCGGCGAGGTTCTTGGCGCCCTTCACGGCGGAAACGGTGGCGGCCAGGGCCTCGGGCCAGGTCGCGGGCTTCAGCTTGCCGTCGATGCGCACATAGGGGCGGTCAAGGCGCTGGCGGCGCAGCCCGTCCCAGACGAAGCGCGTCTTGTCGGAAATCCATTCCTCGTTCACGCCGTCATGGTTGCGCGGCAGGATGCGCATCACTTCGCGGCCCTTGGTGTCGACCCGGATGTTGGAGCCGAGCGCATCCATCACGTCGATGGTCTCGGTCTTGGACAGTTCCCACGGACGGGCCGTGAAGCTGTAGGGCTTGGAGACCAGCGCACCGACCGGGCAGAGGTCGATGATATTGCCCTGCAGGTTCGAGTTCAGCGTCTCGTTGAGATAGCTGGTGATCTCGGCGTCCTCGCCACGACCGGTCTGGCCCATCTGCGAAATGCCGGCGACCTCGGTGGTGAAGCGGACACAGCGGGTGCAGGAGATGCAGCGCGTCATGTGGGTCTCGACCAGCGGGCCCAGGTTCAGGTCATCGGTGGCGCGCTTGGCCTCGCGATAGCGCGAGAAGTCGACACCATAGGCCATCGCCTGGTCCTGCAGGTCGCATTCGCCGCCCTGGTCGCAGATCGGGCAGTCGAGGGGGTGGTTGATCAGGAGGAACTCCATCACCCCCTCGCGGGCCTTCTTGACCATGGGCGACTTGGTCTTCACCACCGGCGGCTGACCTTCCGGCCCGGGCCGCAGGTCGCGCACCTGCATTGCGCAGGACGCCGCGGGCTTGGGCGGGCCGCCGACCACTTCGACAAGACACATCCGGCAGTTGCCGGCAATCGACAGCCGCTCGTGGTAGCAGAAGCGCGGCACCTCGACACCGGCCTGCTCGCAGGCCTGGATCAGGGTCAGGGCCGGATCGACCTCGACCTCCTGGTCGTCGATGATGATCTTGCGAAGGTCAGACATGGGTGCTCACTTTTCTTTCAAGAGGGCGCCGATCTGGCTGTTCCGCGCGATCTCGGCCTTGCCGAGACTGCACAGATCCACCGGGTTCTCGGGGTCCAGTCCTTGGGATTTCACGTAGGTTTCGCCGCGGGCGCGCATCCGTGCCTTCGCTTCGGAAGAATTCACGTAGGCGTCGATCTCGTCCTTCGAATATCCGAGGGAGCGGGCGCGGGAGTTGAGGTCGTTCAGCAGCAGCAGCCCCTTGAGGTTGCGCGGCGCGATCCGCTCGCAGCGGTCGCTGATCTCGATCGCCAGCGCCACCGAGAAGAGCGGGCCGTCGATCTCGCGCACTTCGCTGAGCGGCGGCAGCGCCGCGGTATTGGCCCGGGCCGTGCCGGTCAGGGCCAGCGAGGCGGCGAGGAAGCTGGCGGAGATGAGGGTGGCGATACGCATGGGATGTCCTTTCTGCGCGGGAGGTTTCCCCCGCAGAGCGGCCATCACCCGGCTGCTATTCAATAGCAACCGTGCGCCATCGCCTCGGATGAGAGCCGGAACGCTCATGCCGCCTCCCCGCCGCAGGCGTGTTTCTGCCAAAGCCCCTGCTCGCGCAGCCAGGCCCAGCTAAAGGCATGATCCGAGGCGCCGTTCGCGCGCAGGTGCTCCAACCGCTCCAGCGCCTCGTCCAGAGAAGGCTGGTGGCCTTCGGGCACCCACCACATGACGAAATGCATCTGTCCCAGCACCTCGAACCACTCGGCCCGGCGCTCGTAGAACTGCCGGTGCACGGTGTTCCAGACGAAATGCTCCAGGCTGGGAAGGTCTTCCCAGACGGTGAGATTCGCCACGAAGCGGGGATCCCCGCCGATCGCGTTCTCGGTGTTGCCGGTGCCGGGTTCCCCCGACCCCTCCATCATCCAGACGAAGCCGGGCATGCGCTTGCCCAGACCGTTCACACGGTCGAGCGCGCCCATGAACTCGGCCACGCGCGGGTCGTCCGTCTCGGCGACAAGGCGGCCCACGTTCAGCTCCGCCAGATGATATCCGGGGCGGGTCACCATCCGCGGCACACCCCGCTGAAGACCAGGTCACCGCCCGAGAACTGAAGCGCCTCATCCGGGGCATCCGGACCGTTCATCCAGTCGATGCGGGACGAGCCGAAGCGCTCGATGCAGTGGTTGGCGGCCTCGTAGCGGCCCGCGTCACGGGCACCGGCGAGGCTCTTCGAGGCATCCCGCACGGTGACGACGAAATTCGCCGGCGTGTCCTTCTCCGCCGCCAGGCTCATGCGGAAGTACTGGCCATCGAAGACCGGCCGGCTGCTCTTGCTCAGCGCCTGGGAACGGCTGCAGGCCGACAGGGCCAGCGCAGCGCAGAGGGCAAGGCCGATCACGCGAAGGGGGGTCTGGATCCGGGTCATCTGCATCTCACTCCGCTGCGGTCAGGATGGTGGTCGAGCGGCCGGTCTTCTGGCGCTTGATGCGGTCCTCGATCTCGTCGCGGAAGTGACGGATCAGACCCTGGATCGGCCAGGCGGCGGCATCGCCGAGCGCGCAGATGGTGTGGCCCTCGACCTGCTTGGTCACGTCCAGCAGCATGTCGATCTCTTCCGGCTCGGCCTGGCCGGTGACCAGGCGGTCCATGACCCGCATCATCCAGCCCGTGCCTTCGCGGCAGGGGGTGCACTGGCCGCAGCTCTCGTGCTTGAAGAACTTCGACAGGCGCCAGACGGCCTTCACCACGTCCACCGAGTTGTCCATGACGATCATGCAGCCGGTGCCGAAGCTGGACTGGTTCTGACGCATCCAGTCGAAATCGAAGATCGCGTCTTCCAGCTTGTCCTTGGGCAGCACCGGGCAGGAGGCGCCGCCGGGGATGATGGCCTTCAGATTGTCCCAGCCGCCGCGCACGCCGCCGCCGTGGTGCTCGATGATCTCGCGCACCGAGAGCGACATCTGCTCTTCGAAGACGCAGGGGTTGTTCACGTGGCCGGTCAGCGCCATCAGCTTGGTACCGGCGTTGTTCGGACGCCCGAACGAGCTGAACCACTCGGGCCCACGACGCAGGATGGTCGGCACCACGGCGATGGATTCGACGTTGTTCACCGTGGTCGGGCAGCCGTAGAGGCCGGCACCGGCGGGGAACGGAGGCTTCATCCGGGGCATGCCCTTCTTGCCTTCCAGGCTTTCGATCAGCGCCGTCTCTTCGCCGCAGATGTAGGCCCCTGCCCCGTGGTGCAGGAAGACGTCGAAAGAATAGCCGGACTTGCAGGCGTTCTTGCCGATCAGACCCGCATCATAGGCCTCGTCGATGGCGGCCTGCAGGGCCTCCTTCTCGCGGATGTATTCGCCGCGGATGTAGATGTAGGCGGCAACCGCGTTCATCGCGAAACCGGCGATCAGGCAGCCCTCGACCAGCGTGTGCGGGTCGTGGCGCATGATCTCGCGGTCCTTGCAGGTCGCGGGTTCGGATTCATCGGCATTGACCACCAGGTAGGCGGGACGGCCGTCGCTTTCCTTCGGCATGAAGGACCACTTCAGGCCGGTCGGGAAGCCTGCGCCGCCCCGGCCGCGCAGCCCGCTGTCCTTCACCTGCTGGATGATCCAGTCGCGCCCGTTGGCAAGGATGCCTGCGGTGCCATCCCAATGGCCACGAGCCTGCGCGCCTTTCAGCGTGCGGTCGTTCATGCCGTAGAGATTGGTAAAGATACGATCCTGATCCTTGAGCATGTCTTACCCTTTGTCATTCCGGCGCGCGCGCCAGATCTGCGCCACCACCACCAGCGCCCAGACGAAGGCGGCAATGGCGGCAAAATCGAAGAGGAAGACGAAACGCTCCGGCAGGCCAAGCTGGCCCCCGAGAACCTGGAGACCCAACCAGAGCACCATGGTCGCGGCGATCACCACCGCCACCATGCGCCCCTTGCGGGCCAGTTCCAGTTCCCTGGCTCTGTCTTCCACCATCTCCATCCTCACTCCGCCCGTTCGGCGGCTTCGAGGTCCTGCGCCTGCGCGATCCAGCCATCCCGGCCGATCCGCCCGCGGGCGCCCTTCACGTTCTCTTCCACCCAGGCCACGTCGGCCTCGCTCCAGCGGGCGATCTGCGCGAAGCTGCGGATGCCCGCCTCTTCCAGCGCCTGGGCCAGTTTCGGCCCCACACCCTTCAACCGCTGCAGGTCATCTGCCGGACCGGAGGCCTGGGCGATGATCTCCTGAGCTGCGGGAGAGGCCACCGCAGAGGCCACTTCCGGCGCGGCTTCGGGGGCCTCCCCGGAAACGACGGCCTCGGGCAGAGCGGCCCCGGCCTTGGGGGTTTTCGGCTGCGGTGCCTCGGCGTTGCCGGACTCGGCCCCGTCGACCGGCGTCGCGGCCTGCGGCTGCATCTCACCGGCAGGCGCCGCCACCGCCTCGCGCGTTTCGCGACCCGAGGCCTGGACGGGGCCCTGCCCCGCCGCGCCCTCGCAGATGAAGCGGTTCAGCAGGATCACCAGCAGGCCACCGGCCACGAGGGCCACCAGCAGCGCGCCGAGGAAGCCAAACGGGCCGGTCAGCGCGATGAGCAGCACAAGCGCCAGGGCAGCGCCAAGCGCCAGCCCCACCGTCCTGCACAGATCATTGCTCATCCCGGCCATCGCCCTGTTTCCTTACTTCTCGTCGTCGTAGACGCCGCCGTCCTTCACCCGCTTGGCAAAGTCGGTCTCTTCACCGGCAGCCAGCGCCCGCGCCTGGCCGACCCAGTCGTCGCGGCTGACACGGCCCTTGAAGCCCACCAGGTTCTGATCGGCCCAGGCAACCTGCGCAGCGCTCCAGGCGGCGATCTGGTCGAAGTGATAGACCCCGATGCCGTTCAGCACGCCTTCCAGCTTGGGGCCGACGCCGGAAATCTGCTTGAGGTTGTCGGCCTTGCCGTCGCGGGGGGCGTCCAGCGCCTCGGGCTTCTCGCCCGCGCCCGCAGCTTCCACATCGGCGGCAGAGACCGCCGGCGCGGCGGCCTCGGGCTTGCCCGTGGGCGTCGCCTCGGCTTCCTGCTTGGTGGCACCGGCCTTCGAGACCGGGGTGTCGGCGGCGGGTTTCGGTTCCTTCTTGACCACCGGCTTGGTGGCCGGGCCTTCCGGCTTCTGGTCGCGCCAGGGGGTGAGCAGCGGCACTTCGGTGCCGTCGATGCGCTTGATCCCGTCGCCGATCTCGACCGCGCGGGCCACCGAGGCGTTGTACTGGGTGCGGCCGCTTTCCCATTCGGTCAGCGCCACCAGACCGGCCAGCGGTTCCGAAGAGAACCGGCCGTTCTGCGGACCCGGCACCGGCACCTCGCCAGCGGCCAGCCTGTCGAGCAGGTCGCCCAGCTTCTCGGCGGTCAGGTCCTCGTAGTAGTCCTTGCCGATCTGGGCCATGGGCGCATTGGCGCAGGCGCCGAGGCACTCGACCTCTTCCCAGGAGAACTTGCCGTCCGCCGACAGCTCATGCGGCTTCGGGTTGATCTTGTCCTTGCAGACCGAGATCAGGTCCTCGGCGCCGCAGATCATGCAGGTCGTGGTGCCACAGATCTGGATATGCGCGACCGAGCCGACCGGCTGCAGCTGGAACATGAAATAGAAGGTCGCCACCTCGAGCACGCGGATCGAGGCCATGTCCAGCATGTCCGCCACGTATTCGATGGCGGGCTTGCTGAGCCAGCCTTCCTGTTCCTGGGCCCGCCACAGCAGCGGGATCACCGCCGAAGCCTGACGGCCCTCGGGGTACTTCGAGATCTGGCCCTCGGCCCACTTCAGGTTCGCCTCGGTGAAGGCGAAGCTTTCGGGTTGTTCTTGGTGCAGGCGTCTCAGCATCGGCTCAGGTCCCGTCCTTTACTCTCTGTTCGCGGGTCAGACCCGCCGCGGCCCCTCGGGCCATTCATCCGCGCGGGGCAGCCGCCCCGCCTGCCGCCGGTGTCAGGCGGCACAGTCTCCGACCACGAGCTGGACCGCGCCATCCGGCAGCGAGACCGCTTCGCCCGTGGCGATCTTGTATTGCGCCATCTCGACGGCCTGCTCGCGGTTCAGCCCGGTCTGCAGCTCGACCGGCAGGTAGTCCCGCTCGGTGCGCAGCACGCAGCCGACCGAGGCGACGGCATCGTTGAAATTGTCGGCGGCGCCCGCCGGCATGTTCTCGGGCATCGACATGGCGCAGCCGGCCAGGGCCAGGGCGGCGATCGGCAGAAGGTTCCGCAGCGCCATCACAGGTACCCCCGCGCAATATCCATCAGCACGGCCACGGCAGCGCCGATCACGGCCCCGACCACAAGCCGCGAGCTGCCCCTTGCGCCCAGCACCGCCAGCACGCCGCAGACCGCGCCGACCAGCAGCTGCCAGAGCGAAATGGTCACTGAGCCCAGCATCACCGGTCGACCTCGCCGAAGACGATGTCCATGGTGCCGATGATGGCCGCGACATCCGCCAGCTGGTGGCCCGATGCGACGTGATCCATCGCCTGCAGGTGCAGGAAGCCCGGCGCGCGCAGCTTGGCGCGGTAGGGCTTGTTGGTGCCATCGGCCACCAGGTAGACGCCGAATTCGCCCTTGGGTGCCTCGACGGCGGCATAGACCTCACCCGCCGGGACGTGGAAGCCCTCGGTGTAGAGCTTGAAGTGGTGGATGAGCGCCTCCATCGAGGTCTTCATCTCACCGCGCTTGGGCGGGGTCAGCTTGCCGCGCGCCAGCACGTCGCCGGGCGTCTCGCGCAGCTTGACGATGGCCTGGCGCATGATCTTCACGCTCTCGCGCATCTCGGCCATGCGGCAGAGGTAGCGGTCGTAGCAGTCGCCGTTCTTGCCGACGGGGATCTTGAAATCGAACTCGTCGTAGCATTCGTAGGGCTGCGCACGACGCAGGTCCCAGGGCAGGCCCGAGCCGCGCACCATGACGCCCGAGAAGCCCCAGTCGAGGATCTCTTGCTCGGTCACCACGCCGATGTCGACGTTGCGCTGCTTGAAGATCCGGTTCTCAGTCAGCAGGCTGTCGATGTCGTCGAGCTTGGCGGGGAATTCGATCGCCCATTCCTCGATGTCGTCGATCAGCTTGTCGGTCAGGTCCTGGTGGACGCCGCCGGGCCGGAAGTAGGCGGCGTGGAAGCGCGCGCCCGAGGCCCGTTCGTAGAAGATGCACAGGTCTTCACGCGGCTCGAAGCCCCAGAGCGGCGGGGTCAGCGCGCCGACGTCCATCGCCTGGGTCGTCACGTTCAGCAGGTGGTTCAGGATCCGCCCGATCTCGCAGAACAGGACACGGATCAGCGAGGCCCGGCGCGGGATCACGGTGCCGGTCAGCTTCTCGATGGCGAGGCACCAGGCATGTTCCTGGTTCATCGGCGCCACGTAATCCAGCCGGTCCATGTAGGGCAGGTTCTGGAGGTAGGTGCGGCTTTCCATCAGCTTCTCGGTGCCGCGGTGCAGCAGGCCGATGTGCGGATCGCAACGCTCGACGATCTCGCCGTCAAGCTCCAGCACGAGGCGCAGCACGCCGTGTGCCGCCGGGTGCTGGGGCCCGAAGTTGATGTTGAAGTTGCGGATCTGCTGTTCGCCCGTCTGAGCGTCGTCAAAACCCTTGGAGCCGTCCATCACTTCGCCTCCTCTTTCTTCTCGCCGGGCTTCTCGTCCCCGGGAAGAATGTACTCGGCCCCCTCCCAGGGGGACATGAAATCGAACTGGCGGTACTCCTGGACCAGCTTGACCGGCTCGTAGACGACGCGCTTCTGCACTTCGTCGTAACGCACTTCGGTATAGCCGGTGGTCGGGAAGTCCTTGCGCAGCGGGTGGCCGCGGAAGCCGTAGTCCGTCAGGATGCGGCGCAGGTCCGGGTGGCCCGAGAAGACGATGCCGAACATGTCGAAGACCTCGCGCTCGAACCAGTTGGCCGAGGGGTGCACCGAGGTGATCGAGGGCACCATCTCGTCGTCACGCACCGCGAGACGCAGGCGGACGCGCTGGTTCGTGTACATCGACAGGAAGTGGTAGACCACGTCGAAGCGCTTGGCGCGTTCGGGGTAGTCCACCGCCGTGATGTCGACCAGCGACGAGAACTTGCACGAATTGTCGGTGCGCAGGAACTCGACGAAGCCCACGATGTTCGAGGGCGTCACGTCGATGTTCAGCTCGCCGAAGGCGATATCCCAGCCGGCGACGCAATCGGGCCGCCGCAGCTCGATATGGGCACCCAGTTCCTTCAGAGCTTCGCTCATGATTTCCCCCTGCCCTTAGCGTACCAGAGTGCCGGTGCGGCGGATCTTCCGCGCCAGCTGAAGAATGCCGTAGACCAGCGCCTCGGCGGTCGGAGGGCAGCCGGGGACATAGATGTCCACGGGCACGATCCGGTCGCAGCCGCGCACCACGGAATAGGAATAGTGATAGTAGCCGCCGCCATTGGCGCAGGAGCCCATCGAGATGACGTAGCGCGGCTCGGGCATCTGGTCGTAGACCTTGCGCAGCGCGGGGGCCATCTTGTTGGTCAGCGTGCCGGCGACGATCATCACGTCGGACTGGCGCGGCGAGGCGCGCGGCGCGGTGCCGAAACGCTCGATGTCGTAGCGCGGCATCGAGGTGTGCATCATCTCGACGGCGCAGCAGGCCAGGCCGAAGGTCATCCAGTGCAGAGAGCCGGTCCGCGCCCAGGTGATCAGGTCTTCGGCCGAGGTCAGCAGGAAGCCCTTGTCCTGCAGTTCCCGGTTCAGCGCCTGGGTGGCGACTTCCTTGTCCGCACCGGCGGTGTTGGCAGAGGTCATCACTCCCATTCCAGGGCTCCCTTTTTCCATTCGTAGGCAAAGCCGATGGTCAGCACGCCGAGGAAGACCATCATCGACCAGAAGCCGACCATGGAGATATCCTTGAAGGCCACGGCCCAGGGGAAGAGCATCGCGATTTCGAGATCGAAGATGATGAAGAGAATCGAGACCAGGTAGAAGCGGACGTCGAACTTCATCCGGGCGTCATCGAAGGCGTTGAAGCCGCATTCGTAGGCGCTGACTTTTTCGGGATCAGGGTTGCGGACGGCAATGATCAGGGCGGCGAGGATCAGGACCAGGCCAAGGACGATCGCGACCGCGAGAAAGATGAGGATGGGAAGATATTCCCGCAGCATCTCTTCCACGAATGGCTCCTTTCATGGGCGGCGGGGGTCCGCTGAGGGACCCTCAAGGCTAGGTCGCGTTTTACGCCTGCCCCCCGGCAGGGTCAACCGAAGCCGCGCGTTTTACACGGTTAGCAGAGAGCCCCAGGAGCGTTGAAAAACAGTTGAATAGCATGGATTTGATCAGCCGCGGGACCGTTAACGCTGCGTTGCCGCATGGATGGTGAAACCCAACGGAATCACTCGGATATTCCTTACGGAATCAATCGGATTTCCGCCGTCCACCGGGACAGGAGGAAAAACCGACCTTAGGTCAATGACATGGCCGCCCCCCGGCGGAACGACGTTCCACCGAAGCCGCCCGGGCCGGAACGCCGGTCAGCTCTGCCAGTGCGGCTTGCGGCGGTCGAAGAAGGCGGCGATGCCCTCCCGGGCTTCCCGGCCCTCCCAGCAGGCGACCAGTTCGTCGATACTATGGTCGATATCGGCGGCGGAGGGCGGATTGCCCAGCCTTCGGGCAAGCACCTTTGCGCGGGCGACAGCCCCGGGGGCGGTCTGCAGGATCGGTGCAAGGGCACTCTCGATGGCCGCATCGAGATCCGCAGGCGCCACCACGCCGGCCAGCAGGTCGAGGCGCAGGGCCTCGTCGGTGCCGAAACGGGCCCCCTGGAAGAAGATCCGCCGGGCGCCAGCCGGTCCGGTACGGGCGACGACATAGGGGCCGATGGTGGCGGGGATCAGGCCCAGGCGGGTCTCGGTCAGGGCCATCTGCACCGGGGTCGCGGCGAAGGCCTGGTCGCAGCAGGCCACCAGCCCCACCCCGCCGCCGAAGCAATTGCCCTGCACCCGCCCGATCAGCGGCTTGGGCAGGGCATCCAGCGCGCCCAGCATCCCGGCCAGCGCCCGCGCCTCGCGGCGGCGGGTCGGCGCATCGGCCTCCATCTGGTCGCGCATCCAGCCGAGGTCACCCCCGGCGCAGAAGGTCTCGCCCTCGGCGGCCAGCACCACGGCGCGGATGCCCTCGTCGCCGCCCAGCTCTTCCGCCGCCTGCGTCAGCTCGACAATCATCTCTGCGGACATGGCATTGTGCTTCTCGGGCCGTGCCAGCCACAGCCAGGCCACGCCGCGCGCCTCGCGCTCGATCCGGATCGTCTGATAGCTCATGTCCTCATCCCCCTTGCCATGATCGCCGCCTCTTCCAGCACCTTGCTGTCCAGGCCCGTCTCGTAGCCGCGTCGCTCCAGATGCGCCGCCAGCGCGCCGGTGGCGACATTGCCCGCCGCGCCGGGCGCATAGGGGCAGCCGCCCAGCCCCCCGACCGAGGCATCGAAAATACGCACCCCCTGGGCAAGTGCCGCATCGACATTGGCCAGCGCATGGCCCGCCGTGTCGTGGAAATGGCCCGCCACCTGCTCGACCGGGATCTCGTGCAGCACCGCCGAGAGCATCGCCGCCACCGCCTCGGGCTGCGCCCGGCCCAGGGTTTCGCCCAGCGAGATCTCGGTGCAGCCCATGTCGAACAGCTCGGCCGCGACACGGGCCACGGCGGCCGGCGCCACGGGGCCGTCATAGGGGCAATCCGTCACGCAGGAGACATAGCCCCGCACCCGCAGCCCCGCCGCGCGGGCCCTCTCGACCACCGGGCGGAACCGGTCGAGGCTTTCGTCGATCGAGGCGTTGATATTGGCGCGGCTGAAGCCTTCCGAGGCGGCGCCGAAGACCGCCACCTCGCCCGCCCCTGCCGCCAGAGCATCGTCAAGCCCGCGCAGGTTGGGCGTCAGCGCGGTATAGAGCACCCCGGGAGCGCGGGTGATCCCGGCCAGCACCTCGGCGCTGCCGGCCATCTGCGGCACCCACTTCGGGCTGACGAAACTGGCGCATTCGATGCGGCGGAACCCGGCCCGGGACAGGCAGTCGACCAGCGCCACCTTCTCGGCCACCGGGATGGCGCGGGCCTCGTTCTGCAGCCCGTCGCGCGGGCCGACCTCGACGATCTCGACTTTTTCCATGCCCGCTTCTCCTCCTTCGGGACAACGTCAGCCGACGGGCCTAACCGATGGGCCTAGCCAACGGGCGGCACCTCGGCGGGCCGGTCATAAAAGGCCCGGTCATACAGCCCGGTGCCCGGCTCGGGCAGCGACGCCCGGAAGGCGGGCCGCTCGGTGATCCGGGCGAACCAGGCGGCGGTTTCGGGAAAGCCCTGAAGGTCGGTGAAATGCAGCGCCATCCAGACCGCCTGGCCAAGCGCGACATCCGCCGCCGAGAAGCCCGAGGTCAGCAGGTAGTCGCGGTTCTCGACCGGGGTCGACAGGCGCCCCTCGATGGCCGCGAAGCACTTCTTCAGCCGCGCCACCTCGATCTTCATCACGGTCGGAGAGCGCTGCCAGTCCTCGTAGAGGATGACGTGCTGCTGCGTCAGCGCCGCCGCATGCTGCGAGACGGTCTCGGCGAAGTGCAGCCAGACCAGCCAGTCGGGACGGTCGAGGTCGCCCTGCAGCCGTCCCAGCCCCCGGGCCGGGAAGCGTTCGCAGAGGATCTCGATGATCGCGAGGCTCTCGAAATACGTCTCTCCGTCCAGTTCCAGCGCCGGCACGCGACCCGCGGGCGAAGCCACCAGGTAGTCGGGCTGGCGCAGCGAGGCATCGAAGGCACGGATCGAGATGTCGAAGGGTTCGCCCAGTTCGTTGAGCAGCCAGAGGACCCGCATCGAGCGGGTTCCGGCACAGTGGTGCAGGGTGATCATGCCGTGGCCTCCTCCTCGGATTCGAGGCGGATCAGGGCGGCACCGGCCTCGACCTGGCTGCCCTCGGGCAGCAGGATCTCGGCGATGACACCGTCTCGCGGGGCGCTCAGCGCATGTTCCATCTTCATGGCCTCGAGGATAGCCAGCGGCTGGCCCGCTGCAACCCTGTCGCCCGCAGCGGCGGACAGGCGGCGCAACAGACCCGGCATCGGGGCAAGGATGATCTCGCCGCCCGGCCCCTCGGCGGCCTCGGCGCCGGGGCGCAGGATCTCGACAAGGCGCGGCGCGCCGTCAAACAGGGTGATGCGGTCGCCCGAGAGGTGCCAGGCCGGGGCGTAGTGGCCCGCGATCTGCCAGGCTCCGGCCCAGCTGAGCGTGTGGCGAGCCTCGCCCAGGGCCACGACATGACACTCGGGGGCCGGGATCTCGACGCTGGCCAGCACCTCGTCGTCACCGGCGCGCAGGCGGACCTGGTGGCGCAGGGGGGACCAGAGGCTGAAGCCGCGCCGGGCTGCGGGCGGTCCGGCCAGGCCGAGGGCGATCAGCGCTGCCCAGGCCAGGTCGGCACCACTCACACCCGCGGGGGCACAGAGCTGCGCCGCGCCGCGTTCGATCAGCCCGGTATCCAGCTGGCCGGCGCGCACCTGCGGATCGGCCAGCAGCGCCTGAAGGAAGCCGAGGTTGGTGGTGCAGTCCGCCAGCTCGACCTGCCGCAGCCCCGAGAGCAGGCGCTGGAAGGCGATCTCCCGCGTGGGACCATGGGCGATCAGCTTGGCGATCATCGGATCATAGTGCGGCGAGATCTCGTCGCCCTCCCGCACGCCGGTATCGACCCGGAGGCCCTCGGGGAAGGAGAGCCGCTCCAGCCGCCCGGTCGCGGGCAGGAAGCCCGCCGCCGCATCCTCGGCATAGAGGCGCGCCTCGACCGCATGGCCGGACAGGCCGATCTGGTCCTGCTGCAACGGCAGCCCCTCACCCGCGGCCAGCCGGATCTGCCATTCCACCAGGTCCAGCCCGGTGACCGCCTCGGTAACGGGATGTTCGACCTGCAGGCGGGTGTTCATCTCCATGAACCAGAAGCCGTCGGGGCGCAGCCCGTCCGAGCCGTCGGCGATGAATTCCACCGTGCCGGCACCGCGATAGCCGATGGCCTCGGCGGCGCGGCAGGCGGCCTTGGTCATGGCGGCGCGGGTCTCGGGCGGGATGTCGGGCGCCGGGGCCTCCTCGATCACCTTCTGGTGGCGGCGCTGAAGCGAACAGTCCCGTTCATAGAGATGCACCGCGCGGATCCCGTCCCCGAAGACCTGCACCTCGACATGGCGGGGGTCGCGGATCAGCTTCTCGACCAGCATGGCGGGATTGCCGAAGGCGCCCTGCGCCTCGGCCTGCGCGGCGGCGAGCGCGGAGGTGAAATCCTCGGGCCGGTCGACCCGACGCATCCCCTTGCCGCCGCCCCCGGCCACGGCCTTCAGCAGGACGGGATAGCCGATGCGCCCGGCCTCGGCGGCCAGATGGGAAGGATCCTGATTGTCGCCGTGATAGCCCGGCACGACGGGCACCCCTGCCTCCTCCATCAGCGCCTTGGCGGCGCCCTTCAGGCCCATGGCGCGGATCGCCTGCGCCGAGGGGCCGATGAAGGTGATCCCCGCCGCGTCCAGCGCCTCGACGAAATCCGGGTTCTCGGACAGGAAGCCATAGCCCGGATGCACCGCCTGCGCGCCCGTGGCCTGCGCCGCCGCGACGATGCGGTCGATGCGCAGGTAGCTTTCGGACGGAGCCGCGCCGCCGAGGCAGACCACCTCGTCGGCCATGGCCACATGCCGCGCCTGCCGGTCGGCGTCGGAGCAGACGGCGACGGTGGAAATCCCCATGGCACGGGCCGAGGCGATGACCCGGCAGGCGATCTCGCCCCGGTTTGCCACGAGGATCTTGTCGAAAAGCCGCTCAGCCATGCCGTGCCTCCTTCATGTCCTTTGCCAGCCGCCGCCCAGCAGCGCCTCGGCCTCGGTGACCATGCCGGTCAGGATCTCTGCCGCCGGGCGGATCCGGTGCAGCAGCCCGATGCCCTCGCCGACGATCGGGCCGGCGATGTCCGCATCGCCCTCTGCTGCCGCCGCTCGCCAGCGCGCCAGCGCCTGCGCGTCGGCGGCCAGGGCGTCAAGCCGCCCCTCCCAGTCCTCCTGGAAGGGGGTGCGCATGCCGCGCAGGTCGAAGCCCTCGGGCCAGTCGATCCCCCGCGCCACGTCCCAGAGATGGGACCGGTAAGTCGCATCCCCCGAGGCCGCCATGGCCGCCCGTCGCTGCCCCTCGGGCACCAGCGCCTCGTCCGAAGCCCAGAAGGCGGTGCCGCAAAGCACACCCTCAGCCCCCAGCATCAGCGCCGCCGCAAGGCCGCGCCCGTCGGCGATGCCACCGGCGGGCCAGCAGCAGTACCTCGGGCGCCTCGCGGGCCAGCAGGTCGGCCAGCTCGGCCACCAGAGAGAAGGTGCCCCGGCGCGCGCCATGGCCACCGGCCTCGCTGCCCTGGGCGACCAGCGCCACCGCCCCGGCGGAGAGCGCGGCGCGCGCCTGCGCCAGGTCCTGCACCTGCGCCATCACCGGCACCCCGGCGTCCTGCGCCATTGCGGCAAAGCGCGCCATCTCGCCGAACGACAGGAACAGCACCGCCGGATCGCGCGCCAGCACCTCGGCCAGCAGGGCCTCGCCCGGGGCGCCGGCCTGCGCCAGCTTCCAGCTGATGAAACCCATGCCGGTGCGCGCATTGCCCGCCTCGGCCAGCTCGTGCCGGATCCAGTCGGCCTCGCCGTAGCCACCGCCGATCAGCCCAAGCCCCCCGGCGCCCGAGACCGCCGCCGCCAGCCGCCCCCCCGCCACCCGGGCCATGGGGGCGGAAACGACCGGATGGTCGATCCCGAATCTCTCTGTCAGTCGTGTGCGGATCATCCTGCCTTCCTCCGGGACGGGCGCGGCGCCCTGCCCCTGTCAGCTTGCGTCGGACGGGCGCGCGGCCTGACCGGGGCGGCGCCCCCTGCCCCGGGCGCGCCCCGCGCGACATCACATGCGGAACACGCCAAAGCGGCTCTCCCCGATCGGGGCGTTCATCGCCGCCGCAAGGCTCAGCCCCAGCACGTCGCGACTGCGGCGCGGGTCGATCACCCCGTCATCCCAGAGCCGCGCCGAGGCATAGAGCGGATGGCTCTGCCGTGCGAACTGCTCCTGCATGGGGCGCTTGAACTCGGCCTCCTCGGCCTCGGACCAGTCGACGCCCTTGCGCTCGAGCGCCTGCCGGCGCACCTGCGCCAGCACCCCCGCCGCCTGATCGCCGCCCATGACGGCGATGCGCGAGTTGGGCCAGGTCCACAGGAAGCGGGGGCTGTAGGCCCGCCCCGCCATGCCGTAGTTCCCCGCCCCGTAGGAGCCGCCGACCACCATGGTCAGCTTCGGCACCGAGGTGCAGGAGACCGCCGCCACCAGCTTGGCACCATGCCGGGCAATCCCCTCGGCCTCGTACTTCCGCCCGACCATGAAGCCGGTGATGTTCTGCAGGAACAGCAGCGGGATCTTCCGCATCGAGCAGAGCTCGACGAAATGCGCACCCTTCACGGCGCTTTCGGAGAACAGCACGCCGTTGTTGGCGATGATGCCCACGGGCCAGCCGTCGATATGGGCGAAGCCGCAGACCAGCGTCTCGCCGAAGCGCGCCTTGAATTCCTCGAAGCGGGACCCGTCGACCAGCCGCGCGATGACCTCGCGCACATCATAGGGGATCTTCGGATCCGCCGGAACGACGCCCAGAAGCTCTGCCGGGTCGTAGGCCGGGTCCTCAGGGGCGATGCGGGTCACCTGCGGCGCCACGCTGTTCAGCGCCGCCACCTGGGCGCGGGCCAGAGCGAGGGCGTGGGCGTCGTCCTCGGCCAGGATATCCGCCACGCCGGAGAGCCGGGTGTGCAGGTCGCCGCCGCCAAGGTCCTCGGCGGTCACCACCTCGCCAGTTGCGGCCTTCACCAGCGGCGGCCCGGCCAGGAAGATCGTCCCCTGGTCGCGCACGATGATCGTCACGTCCGACATGGCCGGCACATAGGCGCCCCCGGCGGTGCAGGAGCCCATGACCACGGCGATCTGCGCGATCCCCTTGGCGGACATCCGCGCCTGGTTGTAGAAGATGCGCCCGAAGTGGTCGCGGTCGGGGAAGACCTCGTCCTGGTTGGGCAGGTTCGCCCCGCCGCTGTCGACAAGGTAGACGCAGGGTAGATGGTTCTGTTCGGCGATCTCCTGGGCGCGCAGGTGCTTCTTCACCGTGATCGGGTAATAGGTGCCGCCCTTCACCGTCGCGTCGTTGCAAAGCACCATGACCTGCTGCCCGGCGACCTGTCCGATGCCGGCGATGATCCCGCCGCCGGGCGAGGCGCCGTCATAAAGATCATGCCCCGCCGTCGCGCCAACTTCGAGGAAAGGAGAGCCCGGGTCCAGCAGCCCCGCCACCCGGTCGCGCGGCAACATCTTGCCGCGGGATGCGTGGCGGGCGCGGGCACTCTCTCCGCCCCCCGCCGCGGCCAGCTCTGCCGCCGCGCGGATCTCGGCCAACGCGGCTTCATGGGCGGCAAGATTGGCGCGGAAGTCCTCCGAGCCGGTGAGGATCTGCGAAGCCAGTTTCATCTGCCCTCAGCCCTCCGACCAGGCGGTATCGAGATAAAGGGCCTGCTCCCCGGTCATCCGCATCAGGCAGGATACCGCAGCCGGCCCGGCGCCGGTGCCGCCGCCCCATTGACTGCCCTCGAAGGCGCAGGTTGCGTCGCGGAAGGCGATCCAGGCGCGCTGCATGTCGCGCAGGGCGGTTTCGGTGCCGCCGGGCCCGCCAGCGGCATCGAAGTCCCCCGCGCGCTGGCGCAAGGCGCCGTAGCGCGCGTTCAGGATCCCGTCCCAGTAGTCCCGTTCACGATCAAGGCAGCCCCCCATGCCGACGGTGGAATACCCCCCCTCGCTGGTCTCCATGCAGAGCTCCGCGGAGCGCCCGATACAGCCGCGCGGGTCGCCGCCCTCGTCCACCTGCGCCAGGCAGGACTCGGTCGCCTCGTCGGAATAAGTCAGCTCCTGCGCCATCGCGGGGCCGGCAGGCACGGCAAGCGCCGCCAGCAGGATCATCCATGTCTTCATCATCTCGTTCCCATCTCCTTGCGCGGGACATGCCGCGCCGGGTTCCGGGGGTGCCGGATCCCATCGCCCGGACCTGCCCGGTCACCACGCCCTGCGACAGGCAGAGCCCGTGCCTCGCCGACCCGACAAGGCCCTGAGCCGGATATAGGGCTGGCCGCGGCCCCGTCCGGTGGGACCCGGGTAGGGTCGCCATGCCCCGGGTCCGAACCGTCCGCTCCGCCGAGACCGGTCAGCCCGGGGCCGATCCTTGCGGCGCGACCACGTCCGATACCGGCAGGGGCGCCTCCAGGGATCATGTCATCGCCGCCATCAGCTCGCGCCCGATCAGCATCCGGCGGATCTCCGAGGTGCCTGCGCCGATCTCCATCAGCTTGGCATCGCGGAACAGCCGCGCCACCGGCGCATCGGCAAGGAAGCCAGCCCCGCCAAGCGCCTGCACTGCCTGATGGGCCACCACCATCGCCTCTTCGCTGGCATAGAGCACGCAACCCGCCGCATCGGCGCGCGTCACCTCGCCCCGGTCGCAGGCCCGGGCCACCTCGTAGACATAGGCGCGGGCCGAGTTCAGCTTGACGTACATGTCGGCGATCTTGCCCTGCATCAGCTGGAAATTCCCGATCGGCTGGCCGAACTGGCGGCGCTCGGCGACATAGGGCATGACCTCGTCGAGGCAGGCCGCCATGATCCCGGTGCCGATCCCCGAGAGCACCACGCGCTCGTAATCGAGGCCCGACATCAGCACCGCGACGCCCCGCCCCTCTTCGCCCAGCACGTTCTCGAAGGGCACCTCGACATTGTCGAAGATCAGCTCGGCGGTGTTGGAACCCCGCATCCCCAGCTTGTCGAAATGCGGCGAGGTGCTGAACCCGGCCATGCTCTTCTCGATCAGGAAGGCCGTCATGCCCTTGCTGCCCGCCTCGGGGTCGGTCTTGGCATAGACCACCAGCGTGTCGGCATCGGGGCCGTTGGTGATCCAGTACTTGTTGCCGTTCAGCACATAGCGGTCGTTCTTCTTCTCGGCCCGCAGCTTCATCGAGACCACGTCCGACCCCGCCCCGGGTTCCGACATCGCCAGCGCGCCGACATGTTCGCCCGAGATCAACCCGGGCAGATACCGGCGCTTCTGTTCTTCGGTGCCGTTCAGCTTGATCTGGTTGACGCAGAGGTTGGAATGGGCGCCATAGCTGAGAGAGACCGAGGCCGAGGCCCGCGCGATCTCTTCCACCGCGACCACATGGGCCAGGTAGCCAAGGCCGGTGCCGCCGTACTCTTCCCCGACGGTCAGGCCCAGCAGGCCCATGTCCCCCATCTCGCGCCAGAGCGCGGCGGGAAATGCGTTGCTGGCGTCGATCTCGGCGGCCAGCGGTTTCACCCGGGCCTGGGCCCAGTCATGCACGGCCTCGCGCAGGGCATTCACGTCCTCGCCAAGATCCATGCGGAGCGATGCGGTGAACATCGGGCTCCTCCTTCCCATATGAACACTCGTTCACCCTAGGAGGCTCCTGCCCCCGCCGTCAAGCGGCGCGCGCGGACAGGCGGACCGCCGCCGGCCCCGGGCCTGACGGCGATTTCACCCTGAAATCGCATGGGATCGCTTGCGCCGCAGGCGCGCGACTGGGTCACGCCCGACCAGAGGGGACGCAACGTCAGGCAGGAAGCGCTCAGCCCCGGGCCTGGTAGACTGCTCCGACCTCTGCCCGGATGATCCGCGCCAGTTGGGCGCAGTCTTTCAGGCTGAAGGTCAGCGGCAGGCGCATGTCCATCAGCCCCGAGAGCACCCGGTCGGTCTGCGGCATCGGCGCATGCTCCGCGTAGCGCCAGCTGTCGTAGCGCGAGGTGAAGCCCAGGGGCTCGGCGGCACCGAACCATTTCAGCTCGACCCCCCGCGCGGCGCAACGCGACAGGACCTCGCGCACCGCCTCCTCGGCCCAGCCGGGCAGCAGGAACTGGATCGACGAGCCGACATAGGTCTCGGCCTCGGGCCGCTCGACGATCTTCAGGCCCGGGGTGCCGCGCAGCCCTTCCTCGACCACGCCGTAGCGCGCGTTCCAGGCCGCGCATTGCGCCCCGAGCGTCCTCAGCTGCGGGCGCAGCACCGCCGCGCGCAGGTTGTCCATCCGCCCCGAGATGTTCGGGGTCTCGTATTTCACCCGCTCGAAGACCTCCGGCCCCGGCGCCGCAAGGTGGCGCCCGTACAGCATGTAGCTGCCCGACAGGATGATCGCCCGCGCCGCGACCTCGGCGTCATCGGTGATCAGGAAACCGCCCTCACCCGAGTTCATGTGCTTGTAGGTCTGGGTCGAGTAGCAACCGACCAGCCCCTGCCGCCCCGAGGCCTGCCCGTTCCAGGCCGCCCCCATGGTGTGGGCGCAGTCCTCGACCACCTTGACGCCCGCCGCGTCGCAGATCGCCATCAGCCGGTCCATGTCGCAGAGATGGCCGCGCATGTGCGACAGCAGCAGCACCCGCGCCGCGCCGATCTTGGCCTGAAGGTCATCGAGGTCGATCACCAGGTCCTCGGTCACCTCCACATAGACCGGGCGCCCGCCGACAGCGGCAATGGCGCCCGGCACCGGGGCCAGGGTGAAGGCATTGGTCAGCACCGGCTCGCCCGGCCTCACCCCGACCGCACGCAGCGCCGTGGTGATCGCGATCCCGCCCGAGCCGGTGGCCAAGGCATACCGTGCCCCCGTCAGCTCGGCGAACTCCTTCTCCAGCAGCGCCACCTCACCCACTTCGTCAGGCAGGGTGTTGTAGCGGTGCAGACGGCCTGAGCGCATGACGCGGACGGCGGCCTCGATCGCCTCTTCGGGGATCGGCTCCTGCTGGGTGAAACTGCCGGTGAAACGCTCGCTCATGCCTTGGCCCTCACAGGTTCAGCCCGGCCACCACGCCGGGCAGGTCATCGAAATGGGCCAACAGCCCCTCGGGCTGCAGCGCCGCCATCTGGTCAGCCGCAGGACCGAATTCCACCAGGATCGAGGGCACACCGGCGGCCCGCGCCGTCTCGCGGTCGGTCACGGTATCCCCGACCAGGCAGCAGCGCCCCGGATCGCCCCCGGCCCGCCGCGCGGCCTCGCGCAGGGGCTCGGGATCGGGTTTCTTCACCGCCAGCGTATCCGCCCCGACCAGCGCACCGAATTCCGCCAGCACGCCGAGATCCTGCAACAGCTGGCGGGCATGGGCCTCGGGCTTGTTGGTGCAGATCGCCACCGCGAAACCATCCGACTTCAGCCGCTCCACCGCCTCCATGGCCCCGGGATAGATCCGGCTGTGGGTCGAGAGATCCGCCGCATAGGCCGCCAGCAACTGCGGATAGAGGCGCGAGATCTCGTCCTCGTCCCCGGCGATCCCGAGCCGCTCGAAGCCGGCGCGCAGCATGGCACGCCCCCCGCGCAGCGCGGTGCCGGCATCCGCGGCGCCCAGCACGTCGCCATGCCCTTCGGCGCGGAAACAGGCATTGGCAGCCGCCAGCAGGTCGCCGCTGGTATCGGCCAGGGTTCCGTCCAGATCGAAGACAACCGCCCGCATCCGCGCTCCTTCCGCCCGGGTCCGGCCCGGCAGGCTTTCGCCGCCAATGTTGCGGAGCGAAACCCAAGTTGATCGCGCCCCGACCCCCGTGGCCTTGCGCCCTTTGGGTTCTCGGATAAAACGGGCGCCGAGAAAGAACAATGGCCGATGGCCGCGCGGGCCTCTCTGCGCGGAGCCATGGCAACAGGCAAGCTGACCCGGTGAAAGATCGGGCAAGGGGGCAAGATGAGCACGGCACTGGTGATCCTGGCTGCGGGCAAGGGCACACGGATGAACTCGGACCTGCCCAAGGTCCTGCATGAAATCGCGGGGGCGCCGATGCTGGCCCATGCGATCACCTCGGGCCTGACGCTGGATCCCTCGCGGCTGGTCGTCGTCGCCGGCCATGGCGCCGAGGCGGTGACGAAGGCCGCCGAAGAGACCTGCCCGCTGGCCCAGATCGTCCTGCAGGAAGAGCAGAAGGGCACCGCCCATGCGGTCGAGCAGGCGCGTTCGGTGCTGGATGGCTTCGAGGGCGACGTCATCGTCCTTTACGGCGACACCCCCTTCATCCGCCCCGAAACGCTGGAAGCCATGCGCGAGGCCCGCGCCCGCCACGACGTGGTGGTGCTGGGCTTCGAGGCTGCCGATCCGGCCCGCTATGGGCGCCTGGTGATGGACGGGGACCGCCTTGACCGCATCGTCGAGTTCAAGGACGCTTCCGATGAAGAGCGCGCCATAACCCTTTGCAATTCCGGCCTTCTCTGCGCCCCCGGCCCGCTGCTCTTCGAGTTGCTGAGCGCCGTCGGCAACGACAATGCCGCCGGGGAATACTACCTGCCCGACGTGGTGGCGCTGGCCAATGCGCGGGGCCTCTCTTCGGGCGTCGTCACGTGTGACGAGGCCGAGACCCTCGGCGTGAACTCCCGCGCTGAACTGGCCCGCGCCGAGGCGCTGTTCCAGGCCCGTGCCCGCGCGGACGCCATGGAGAACGGCGTCACCCTGCAGGCCCCCGACACGGTCTACTTCGCCTTCGACACCTTCATCGGCGGCGACACGGTGATCGAGCCCAACGTGGTCTTCGGCCCCGGCGTCACGGTCGAGAACGGCGCGCGGATCCGCGCCTTCAGCCACCTCGAAGGCTGCCACGTGTCGCGCGGCGGCGTCATCGGCCCCTATGCCCGCCTGCGCCCCGGCGCCGAGCTGGCCGAGGACGTCAAGATCGGCAATTTCGTCGAGATCAAGGAGGCCCGGCTGGATCGCGGCGCCAAGGTCAACCACCTCTCCTACATCGGCGATGCCGAGATCGGCGAGGGCACGAACATCGGCGCGGGCACCATCACCTGCAACTATGACGGCGTCTTCAAGCACCAGACCCGGATCGGCGCGCGGGCCCTCATCGGCTCGAACACCATGCTGGTGGCGCCGGTCTCGGTGGGCGATGACGCAATGACCGGCTCTGGCTCGGTGATCACCACGGACGTGGAACCGGGCGCGCTGGCGCTTGGCCGCGCCAAGCAGGTGAACAAACCGGGCTTTGCGCGCAAATTGTTCGAAATGCTGAAATACAAGAAGGCCAGTCAGGCCAAAGAGGCGGAATAATGTGCGGAATCATCGGGTATCTGGGCAAACACGAGGCCGCGCCCTTCCTCGTCGAGGCGCTGAAGCGGCTGGAGTATCGCGGCTACGACAGCGCCGGCATCGCCACGGTCAACGCCGGCCAGCTGGACCGTCGCCGCGCGGTCGGCAAGCTGGTCAATCTCTCGGACGTGCTGGTGCATGACCCGCTGGCGGGCAAATCCGGCATCGGCCACACCCGCTGGGCCACCCATGGCTCTCCGACCGAGGTCAATGCCCACCCCCATCGCCATGGCAGCGTCGCCGTGGTGCACAACGGCATCATCGAGAACTTCCGCGAACTGCGCGCCGAGCTGGCCGAGGCGGGCCTTGTCGCCGAGACCGAGACCGACACCGAGACCGTCGCCATGCTGGCCGCGCAATACGTCGCCGAGGGGCTCACGCCGCAAGAGGCCGTCGAACGCACCCTGCCCCGGCTGGAAGGCGCCTTCGCGCTGCTCTTCCTCTTCGACGGCGAAGAGGATCTGATGATCGCGGCCCGCAAGGGCTCTCCGCTGGCCATCGGCCATGGCGAGGGCGAGAACTTCGTCGGCTCGGATGCAATTGCGCTGGCGCCGCTGACCGACCAGCTGACCTACCTGGAAGAAGGCGACTGGGCCGTCATCACCCGCGACCGGATCGAGATCCGCGACGTCGCCGGCGCACGCGTGGACCGGCCGATGAAGCAGGTCACGCTGGACAGCGCCCGGGTCGACAAGGCCGGCTACAAGCACTTCATGGCCAAGGAAATTGCCGAGCAACCCCAAGTGCTTGGCGAGGCGCTGCGGCACTATCTCGATGCCGGTGGCAAGATCACCCTGCCCGGCGCCGGGATCGACTTCACAGGCATCGAGCGGCTGACCCTGGTGGCCTGCGGCACCGCCTACTATGCCTGTCTGACCGCGAAATACTGGTTCGAGCAGCTGGCCCGCATCCCGGTCGAGGTCGATGTGGCCTCTGAGTTCCGCTACCGCGAGCCCCCGATCACCCCCGGCACCGCCGCGCTTTTCGTCAGCCAGTCGGGCGAGACCGCCGACACCCTCGCCGCCCTGCGCTACTGCGCCGGCAAGGCCGATCACGTGCTCTCGGTGGTCAACGTCGCCGAAAGCTCGATCGCGCGGGAAAGCGACCTGGCGCTGCCGATCCTGGCGGGGACCGAGATCGGCGTGGCCTCGACCAAGGCCTTCTCGTGCCAGCTGACCGTGCTGCTGCTGCTGGCGCTGGAAGCGGCGCGCCAGAAGGGTCAGATCGGCGCCGAGCGGCTTGCCGACCTGACCTCGGCGTTGCGGGGCCTGCCGGCCGTGATCAGCCGTGCGCTGGACGATGGCGCCCATGCCGAGGCGCTGTCGATGCAGCTGGCCGAGGCGACGGACGTGCTGTTCCTGGGCCGGGGGCTGATGTATCCCCTGGCGCTGGAAGGCGCTCTGAAGATGAAGGAAATCAGCTACATCCACGCCGAAGCTTATGCGTCCGGCGAACTCAAGCACGGCCCCATTGCGCTGATCGACAAACATGTTCCGGTGGTGGTCATGGCGCCGCGCGACGGCCTCTTCGACAAGACCGTGTCGAACATGCAGGAGGTCATGGCGCGTGGCGGCCAGGTGCTGCTGATCTCGGATCGGGCGGGCATCGCGGCGGCCCAGGACGGGATCTGGCAGAGCATCGAGATGCCGCAGGTGGACCCGGTGCTGGCGCCGATCCTCTATGCGGTGCCTGCCCAGCTGATCGCCTATCACACCGCCGTCGCCAAGGGCACCGATGTCGACCAGCCCCGCAACCTGGCGAAATCGGTGACCGTGGAATGAGCGCGCCAACCACTCTTGAGGCGGCCCTTGAGCTGCTGAAGACCCATGCCGAGCCCGAGAAGGCCGACGGCATGGCGGCCTATCACAAGGTCGCGCGGCCCTACCTCGGCGTCGCCAACCCGGTGCTGAACGAGCTGGCGCAGGACTGGCGGCGGGCGCTCTCGCTGCCCGAGCGGCTGTCGCTGGCCTCGGCGCTCTGGCAGAGCGACATCCACGAGGCGCGGGTGGTGGCGGCCAAGCTGCTGACCCAGGCGCGGATCAAGCCCTCGGATGCCGAGGCCTGGTGGATGATCTGTTCCTGGGTGCCCGAGTTCGACGCCTGGGCGATTGCCGATCACGCCTGCATGGCCGGGCAGCGCCGCGTCATGGCCGACCTGTCGCGCCTGGACGAGATCGCCGCCTGGACCACCCACGACCACCTCTGGACCAAGCGCGCGGCGCTGGTGATCACCCTCGGCCTGGCGCGGCTGAACCACCCCGATGCGGCGCAGATGGCCGCGCGCGAGAAGGTGCTGGGCTGGGCGGCGGACTATGTCGCCGACGACCGCTGGTTCATCCAGAAGGCGGTGGCCTGGTGGCTGCGGGATCTCTCCAAGCATGACGCCGAGCGGGTGCGCGCCTTCCTCGATGCCCATGGCGACGGGATGCGCGGCTTTGCCCGCAAGGAAGCCGGGAAATACCTGCGCGACTGAGGCTCAGCCGCCGTAGATCTCGACCTCGGAGAGCGCGGTCAGCGGCAGGCCGAGGCCCTGCATCGCCTGCAGCGAAAGCCGGGCACCGCTGGCGCCTTCGGCGGGGCGCAGCTCGACCGCGATCTCGCGCCCGGTGTCCAGCGCCCGCACCCGCCCCTGCGCCGGGGCGCTGACCAGGGGTGTCTTTACCCAAAGCCCCGGCTCGGTCGCGGCCCCCAGCGAGGCGATGGACCGGCCGAGCAGCCCGGTGGCCCCGGGTGTCGCGGCGGCGGCGGTCGGCACCGCCTCGCCCTCGGCACCGCCGCCCGACCCGTCACGGGCCAGAGGCCGCAGCACCCAGGGTTCACCGCTGGAAGAATAGCTCTCGCCCCCCGGCGCGGCGGCACCGACCGGCGGGTCGCTGCGCAGCCCCTGGAACAGGGTCGGGGACTGGCAGGCCGCCAGGGCGGGAATCATCAGAAGCGGGATCAGGACTTTCATGACGCCAGCCTATCGCATGCCCCCGAGGGCGCAATCGCCGAAACATCCCTTGTCGGCGGAGCGCCGCGCGCCTAGTTTCTGCCCATGACACAGCCTCTCGTCGATCCCTTCCAGCGCGCCATTACCTACCTGCGCGTCTCGGTCACCGACCGTTGCGATTTCCGCTGTGTCTACTGCATGGCCGAGAACATGACCTTCCTGCCCAAGAAGGAGCTTCTGACGCTGGAAGAGCTGGACCGCATGTGTTCGACCTTCATCCGTCTCGGGGTGCGGAAACTGCGCATCACCGGCGGTGAGCCGCTGGTGCGGCGCGATATCATGACCTTCTTCCGGGCCATGTCGCGCCATCTGGACAGCGGCGCCCTGCGCGAGCTGACGCTGACCACCAACGGCAGCCAGCTCGAGCGCTTCGCCGCCGATCTCTACGCCGCCGGCGTGCGGCGGGTGAACGTGTCGCTCGACACGCTGGACGAAGAGAAATTCGCCCGCGTCACCCGCTGGGGCCGGCTGCCTCAGGTGCTGCGCGGGCTGGATGCGGCGCAGGCGGCGGGCCTGAAGGTGAAGCTGAACGCCGTTGCGCTGAAGGGCTTCAACGAGGACGAGGTCGAGACCCTGACCCGGTTCTGCGCGACGCGCGGCATGGACCTGACCTGGATCGAGGTCATGCCCATGGGCGATCTCGGCAACGAGGACCGCGTGGGGCAGTACTGGTCGATGAAGGACCTGCGCGCTCGGCTGGCCGAAAGCTACACCCTGACCGATCTGCCCGAAAGCACCGGCGGCCCGGCCCGCTACGTGCGGCTGGAAGAGACCGGCCAGAAGATCGGCTTCATCACGCCGCTGTCCCACAACTTCTGCGAAAGCTGCAACCGCGTGCGGATGACCTGCACGGGCGAGCTTTACATGTGCCTTGGCCAAGAAGACATGATGGACCTGCGCCCTGCCCTGCGCAATCATCCGGGCAACGACGGCCCGCTGGAACAGGACATCCGCCGCGCCATCGGGCTGAAGCCCGAGGGTCACGACTTCGACTATTCGCGTCAGCGTGCCGACGGGCAGGTCTCGCGTCACATGAGCCATACGGGCGGGTAAATGACGACCCAGGCGCGACCGACGCCCTTCTATCACCTCTATGCCGTCCTCGCCTCGCTGGCCACGCCGCTGGCCTGGCGGCGCGTGCGCGCCAAGTTGACCGCCGAGGGCATCGCCCCCGAACGGCAGGGTGAACGCATGGGCCGCGCCACCCGCGCCCGCCCCGAGGGCCAGCTATTCTGGTTCCATGCCGCCAGCGTCGGTGAGAGCGTCTCGGCCCTGGCGCTGATCGAGAAGGTGCTGGAGCTGGCCCCCGAGGCCCATGCGCT
Organism: Oceanicola sp. S124; assembly: GCF_000220565.1. Lineage (GTDB taxonomy): Bacteria > Pseudomonadota > Alphaproteobacteria > Rhodobacterales > Rhodobacteraceae > Pseudooceanicola. The sequence goes on from NZ_AFPM01000275.1 coordinate 50,408, forward strand.
GGTCACCACCGGCACCGCCGGCTCTGCGCAGGTGCTGGCCGGGCGGCTGCCGAAGCGGGCGATCCACCAGTTCGCACCACTGGACACCGCACGCGCCCTGCGCCGCTTCTTCCGCCACTGGCATCCCGATGCCGGGATCTTCGTCGAAAGCGAGCTTTGGCCGCAGATGATCGTGCAGGCGCGGGCCTCGGGGATGCGGCTGGCACTGGTCAATGCGCGGCTGTCGAAAAGCTCGTTGAAGAACTGGCGGCGCTTCGATGAGACCTTCCGTTTCCTGCTGAGCCAGTTCACGCTGGTGCGCACCCAGGACCGCGCCACGCTGGAGGCGCTGAACGAGCTGGGCGCGGACCGGCAGAGCGTGGCGCAGGGGCCGAACCTGAAGGCGATGATCGCCCCGCCGCCGGTGGACGCCGCCACGCTGGCCGAGCTGCGCACCGCCTTTGACGGCCCCTTCTGGGCCGCCGCCGCCACCCATCCGGGCGAAGAAGCCGAAGTGCTGCGCGCCCATGTCGCGGCCCGTGCTGCCCTGCCCGGCCTGCGCCTGCTGCTGATCCCCCGCCACCCGACGCGCGCGGCGGAGATCGCCGCGCTGGTCCGCGCCGAGGGGCTCTCCCTCGCGCAGCGCTCTGCCAAAGAGGCACCCCGCGGGGCCGAGGTCTACCTGGCCGACACCCTGGGCGAGATGGGGCTCTGGTATGAGCTGACGCCGCTGGTCTTCGTGGGGGGCTCCTTCGCCAGGGTCGGCGGCCACACCCCCTACGAGCCCGCCTGCTTCGCCACGCCGGTGCTGCACGGCCCCCACTACGAGAACTTCTCGGAAGTCTACGCCACCTTCGACGCCAGCGGCGCCGCCCGTGAGGTCGCCGATGCCTCCGAGCTGGGCCGGGAGGTGGTGCGCCTGCTCTCGGACCCGGCCGCCTTGCAGCAGATGTCCGAGGCCGCCGCCACCCTGTCGCGCGGCCATGGCTCGCAGCTGACCCGTGTCGCCGAAGAGCTGCTGGACGCGCTCACCCCCGCCCCCCTTCCCGACGCCGGCCCGCTGGGATAGGTATCCCCCAAAGCGGGAGACCTTCCATGACCCAGCCCGATATCGCCCGAACCGAGGTGATCGCGCCGAACTTCAAGAAACGCATGTCCGGGGTGACCTCGACGGTCTATCGCCTGGTGCCGTTGCAAGCGCGCGACATGGCGATCGTGTCGAGTGGCCCCGCAGTGCCCGCCGACGTGCCCCAGGTGCCGGTGCGCGCACTGCTGACCATGTCCCGGCGCGGCCCCTCGGGCCCCCGGGTCTGGCACGCCCGTCGCAACAACGAGATGCTGGCCGGGATCGCCCTGAAGCGGCTTCTGGGCAAGCGGCTGAAGCTGATGTTCACCTCGGCGGCGCAGCGCGACCACAAGGGTTTCACCAAGTGGATGATCCGCCAGATGGACGCGGTGGTGGCCACCTCGGCCCGCTCACAGAGCTTCCTTGAGGTGCCCTCGGTGGTGCAGCATCACGGCATCGACGCAGAGCTGTTCTGCCCCGCCACCGACAAGGCCGCACTGCGCCGGGAGCTGGGCCTGCCCGAGGGGCAGACCCTCGTCGGCTGCTTCGGGCGCATCCGCCCGCAGAAGGGCAATGACCTGTTCATCCAGTCCATGCTGCGCCTGCTGCCCGACCGCCCTGGCGTCACGGCGGTGATGATGGGCGGCGTGACCGATCAGTTCCAGGACTTCCACGCCGGGCTGAAGGCCCAGGTCGAACAGGCGGGCCTCTCGGACCGTGTACTCTTCCTGCCCGAGGATCCGCACTGGGACATCTCGCGCTGGTTCCGCGCCCTCGATCTGTACATCGCGCCGCAACGCTGGGAGGGCTTCGGACTGACCCCGATGGAGGCCATGTCCTGCGGCGTGCCCGTGGTTGCCACCCGCGCCGGCGCCTTCGAGGACTTCATCCCCGATGGCGTCGCCGGCAGCATCGTCGACATCGAGGACCTCGACGCCCTGACCAAGGCCACCGCCCGGCTGCTGGACGATGCGACCCTGCGCGCCGGCTACGCCCAGGCGGCGCGCGCCCATGTGCTGCAAAGCTGCCGGATCGAGCAGGAGGCCGAGGCGCTGAACGCGATCTATCGCCGCCTCTTGTCCGAGGGCTGAGCCTGCCACTACCCTGCCGCCAAGGGGGCTGCCATGCTGACCAGGTTCCACCATGTCGCGCTGATCTGCGCCGACTATCCACGTTCGCGCGCCTTCTACACCGGGGTGCTGGGCCTCTCGGTGATCGCCGAGACCTATCGCGCCGAGCGTGACAGCTGGAAGCTGGACCTCGCCCTGCCCGGCGGCGGCCAGATCGAGCTGTTCTCCTTCCCCGGTGCCCCGCCCCGTCCGACCCGCCCCGAGGCGCAGGGGCTGCGCCATCTCTGCTTCGCCACCGAAAACCTCGACGCCGCAATCGCTGCGCTGGCCCGCCATGGCGTCGAGGTGGAAGAGATCCGCACCGACCCGCTGACGGCTGCGCGCTTCACCTTCTTCGCCGATCCCGACGGGCTGCCACTGGAACTCTACGAGCAGCCCCCCGAGGCTTGACAGCTGCCGCGTCGCATAACTAGGTAGACCAGTCTACCCAGGGATTCCCATGCCGACCGACAGCCCCCGCCCCGAGACCACCTCCCGCCCTGCCCGCAAACGCCTGCTGCGCGCCGCCGCGGACCTGTTCTACAACGAGGGCTTGGCGGCGACGGGAATCGACACGATCACCCGCCGGGCCGGGGTGGCGAAACAGAGTCTCTACAACAACTTCGCCTCGAAGGAAGAGCTGGTCGCGGCCTATATCGAGGCGCGCCACGACGAATGGCTCGCCCTGCACGCAGAGCGCGCGGCCCGCGCGGAAAGCCCCGCCGACCGGGTGCTGGCCATCTTCGACGCCTACCAGGACCATGCCGAGGCCGCCTACCGGCGCGGCTTCCGCGGCTGCGGCCTGCTGAATGCCGCCGCGGAACTGGTCGCCGATCATCCGGGGCGCGCCGCCGTGCGCCGTCACAAGGAGGAGGTCGACGCCCTGCTGGGGCAGGCCCTCGCCCTGCTGCTGCCCGATGATCCCGCCCGCGCCGCCACGCTGGTTCCCCATCTGACCTACCTGCTGGAAGGCGCCATGGCGCGCGCCGGTCTGGACGGCACCGGTGCCCGCGTCGCCGAAGCCCGCGCCATCGCCGCCCGCCTGCTGGCGACCGCATGAGCGCCCCCGCCACATCCCGCACCGCCGGTGTGCTGTTCTGCCTGCTCGCCGCCACGACATGGGGCACCACGGGCACCGCCGCCAGCTTCGCCCCGGATGTGCCCGCCGTTGCCATCGGCGCAGCGGCCATGGGCATCGGCGGGCTGCTGCAGGCGCTGATCTCGCTGCGCCGGATCTCTCAAGCACGCGCCCTGCTGGCCCCCCACTGGCCCCTGCTGGTGATCGGCGCCCTCTCGGTGGCGCTCTTTCCGCTGGCCTTCTACGGCTCGATGCGTCTGGCGGGCGTGACGGTCGGCACGGTGATCTCCCTCGGCTCGGCCCCGGCCATCGCGGCGCTGATCGAGACCCGGCTGGAGGGCAGCCGCCTCAGCCCGCGCTGGATAACCGGCGTCGGCTTGGGCCTCTCGGGCATGGTGCTGCTGGCAACGACCGAGGGCGGCCGACCCGAACAGGCGCCGAACCTGCCCCTGGGCGTCGCGCTCGGCCTGGCGGCGGGGGGCAGCTATGCGCTCTACTCCTGGACGGCGCGGCGGCTGATGCAGCAGGGCATCGCGGCGCCGGCAGCCATGGGCGCCACCTTCGGGCTGGGCGGGCTGCTGCTGATGCCGGTGCTGGCGGCGACCGGCGCGCCCTTCCTCGCAAGCCCCGGCAACCTTGCGGTCGGCGCCTACATGGCGCTGGTCCCGATGTTCGCCGGCTACCTCGCCTTCGGCCAGGCCCTGTCGCGCATCACCAGCAGCCAGGCCACGACCATCTCGCTGTTCGAACCCGTGATCGCCGCCCTGCTAGCGATCCTCGTGGTCGGAGAGCGCCTGCCCCCGACCGGCTGGCTGGGTGTCGGGCTGATCCTCGCCTGCCTGCTCTGGACCGAGCTGCCGCTGCCGCGCCACCGCCGCACGGCCTGAGACATGCGAAAGGGCGCCCGGAAAGCCGGACGCCCCGCATCATCACCAGGCTGAAAATACTCCCGCCGGAGGCGTGCCCGGCAGCAGTCCTCAGGCCGGCATGCGCTTTTCGACGATCTCGGCCCACCAGGAGCAGCCCGCGGGGATCGCGTCGTCGTTAAAGTTGTACTCGGGGTTGTGGACGTCGGCGCTGTCGCCGTTGCCGACCAGGATATAGGCCCCGGGGCGCTCTTCCAGCATATAGGCGAAATCCTCGCCACCCATGGTGATCTCGGCCTCGGCACAATCGCCCGACACCGACCGGGCGACCTCGGCGGCGAACTCGGTCTGTTCGGGGGTGTTGACCATCGCCGGGTAGCCCGGCAGCCAGGTCATCTCGGCGCTGGCGCCGAAAGCGGCGGCGACCGAGGGCACGATGGCCTTCACACGCTCTTCGCCAAGGGCCCGGCTTTCCCTGGACATGGTGCGGATCGTGCCACGCAGGGTGACCTTGGCGGGGATCACGTTGAAGGCCTTGGAAGAGCTCTCGAACGAGGTGACCGAGACCACGATCTGCTCGACCGGATCGGCATTGCGGCTGACGATGGACTGCAGCGCGGTCACCACCTGCGAGGCGGCGACGATCGGGTCGACGGTCTGCTGCGGCTTGGCCGCATGGCCGCCCCGGCCGACGATGTCGATCTCGAACTGGTCCGTTGCAGCAAAGAAGGCCCCCGGGCGGATGCCGAAGCTGCCCACGGGCATGCCCGGCCAGTTGTGCATGCCGTAGACCTCCTGGATGCCCCAGCGATCCA
>NZ_AFPM01000274.1 GCF_000220565.1 Oceanicola sp. S124
TCAACATCGCCTCGGCCCATGGGCTGACCGCAAGCCCTACAAGTCGGCCTATGTCGCCGCCAAGCACGGGATCGTCGGGCTGACCAAGACCGTGGGGCTGGAAACGGCGCAAGAGCAGATCACCTGCAACGCCATCTGCCCGGGCTACGTGCTGACCCCCCTGGTCGAAGCCCAGATCCCCGATACGATGAAGAAATACGACATGAGCCGCGAGGACGTGGTGCGCAATGTCCTGCTGGAGCGGCAGCCCTCGAAGGAATTCGCCACCACCGCCCAGATCGGCGGCACGGTGACCTTCCTCTGCTCGCCGGCGGCGGACCAGATCACCGGCACCACGATCAGCATCGACGGCGGCTGGACCGCCCTGTGACCTCTGGCCCCGTCGCGGCGGGGCCCAGGCAACCCCGGCAGGAGGGCTCCATGGCGCGGCAAACCCAGGACAGCAAGCGGATCAACCTCGCCCTGCAGGGCGGTGGCGCCCATGGGGCCTTCACCTGGGGGGTGCTGGATCGGTTGCTCGAGGACGAGGCGCTGGAAATCGCCGCGATCTCGGGCACCTCGGCGGGCGCGATGAACGGTGCGGCACTGAAGGCGGGCTGGGCCAAGGGCGGCCGCGAGGGCGCCCGGGCCGAGCTGAACTGGTTCTGGGCACAGATGGGCGCGGTCGAGGAACACGGCTTCTGGAGCTGGTTCATGGCCGGCATCCCGATGCCCGGCTCCCGCGAGATCGGCCGGGCTCTGGAGTATTCCATGGCCGGGCAGGTGGCCGACATGCTCTCGCTGGTGACGACGCCCTACGCGCTTGGCCCCTTCTACCGCAATCCCCTGCGCCCCATCGTCGAACGCTTCGATTTCAGCGCCGTCTGTAGCGATGGCGGGCCTGATCTCTTCGTCTGCGCAACGAAGGTGCGCGACGGCAAGATCCGCGTCTTCGCCGGCGAAGAGCTGACCTCCGAGGCGCTTCTGGCCTCTGCCTGCCTGCCGACGCTCTTCACCGCGGTCGAATTCCACGACCCGAAGTCGGAACGGATGGAGGCCTTCTGGGATGGCGGCTACTCGGGCAACCCGGCCCTGTTCCCGCTGTTTCGCCCCGATCTGCCCGACGACGTGCTGATCATCGCGCTGAATCCGCTGGAACGCGACGAACTGCCGATGATGCCGGCCCAGATCCAGAACCGGATCAACGAGATCAGCTTCAATTCCTCGCTGCTGCGCGAGCTGCGGGCCATCGAATACGTGCAGCGGTTGCTGGATGACGGGCGCATCAGTTCGAACGAGAAGAAGCGGGTGCTGGTCCACATGATCGCCGAGGACAGCGTGATGCAGGATCTCTCGGTGGTCACGAAGATGTTCCCGAACGGCTACCTGCTGGCCTCGCTGAAAGCCGCGGGTCGCGCCGCGGCCGAGCGCTTCCTGTCAGAGCACCGGACGGCGCTGAACGACCATTCCACGGTGAACCTGCGCGAGATGTTCGGCTGAGGAGGAGGCGCCGAAACCGCCCCCCCTGTCCGGACAGACCGCGCCGTCTGCGCAATCGCCTTCGCGCATCACCAGGCTGAAAATACTCCCGCCGGAGGCCTGCGCCGCCTCTCAGCCCTTCTTCGGTGCGGGCAGCTTGCCGGCGTCGGTGCCGTTCGGATAGACCAGCCCCGCCGAGATCACCAGCTTGGCCGCATCCTCGATCGACATGTCCAGCTTCACCACGTCTTCCTCGGGGAAGTAGAGCAGGAAGCCCGAGGTGGGGTTGGGGGTGGTCGGCACGAAGACCGACAGCAGCTTCGATCCGGTCTCGGCCTTGGCGGCCACTTCGCCGCGCGCTTCGGTCGAGACGAAGCCGATGGCCCAGATCCCCTTGCGAGGATATTGCACCAGGCAGGCTTCCTCGAAGCTGCGTTCGGACTGGGCGAAGACGGTCTCGGCGATCTGCTTGGCGCCCGAGTAGATCGAGCGGACGAAGGGCATCCGGTCGACCACGCCTTCGCCGTAGCGGATCAGCGAACGGCCGATGAGCCCCTTGGCGATCCAGCCGATGAGGATGGTGAAGACCAGGAAGAAGATGATCCCGACGCCACGCAGGTTGATGCCAATGTACTGCTCGGGCTGGAAACGCACGGGCACCAGCGGCAGCACGAAGCCATCGACCCATCCCAGCAGGGTCCAGAGCAGCCAGATCGTCAGCGCGACCGGCAGGATGACCACGATCCCCGTCAGGAAGGAAGACCGCAACCGGGCAAAGACCCCGGGGCGGGGGCTGGGCGTGGAGGGATGCGGGTCGTTCAGGGGATCGTTCATCAGCAGACCGGGAAAAGGGGTTTCGGCTGAGGAAGGTAGGCACGAAAACGCCGGGCCGCAATGGGGGTGGGGCGAATTGCCGGGGCCTGTGCTTTCACAGCGGCCCCGGCAGCGTCGCTCAGCCCAGTGCCTGGGCGATCCGCGCCGCCAGCCGTGCGTTGTTGCGCACCAGCGCGATATTGGTCGCCAGCGAGCGGCCATCGGTCAGCTCGAAGATGCGCTGCAGCAGGAAGGGCGTGACCTGCTTGGCGGTGACGCCCTGGGCCTCGGCCTCGGAGAGGGCCTGCATGATGATCGGCTCGATCTCGTCCCGGGGGATCTCGTTGGCCTCGGGCACCGGGTTGGCGACCAGCTGGCCGCCGGGCAGGCCGAGGGCGGCGCGCATGCGATGCGCGGCGGCGATCTCTGCGGGGCTGTCCATCGACAGCGGCGCGGCCAGGCCCGAGCGGCGCGACCAGAAGGCGGGCAGCTCGTCCTGGCCGAAGGCGATGACCGGCACGCCGTTGGTTTCCAGCACTTCCAGCGTCTTGGGGATGTCGAGGATCGCCTTGGCCCCGGCGGCGACTACGGTGACGGCGGTCTGGGCCAGTTCAGAGAGGTCGGCAGAAATGTCGAAGCTGTCCTCGGCGCCACGATGCACGCCGCCGATGCCGCCGGTGGCAAAGACCTCGATCCCGGCAAGGCGGGCGGCGATCATCGTCGCGGCGACGGTGGTGGCCCCGGTGCCGCCGCGCGCCATGCAGGCGGCGAAGTCGGCACGCGACAGCTTGGCGACGTCCTTGGTCTGGGCCAGGGCGTCCAGTTCGGCCGGCTCCAGGCCTGCGTGCAGCACGCCGTCGATCACCGCCATGGTGGCGGGCACGGCCCCTTCGGCACGGATGTCGTCTTCGACCTGGCGGGCGGTCTCCAGGTTCTGCGGATAGGGCATGCCATGGGTGATGATGGTGCTTTCCAGCGCCACGACGGGTGTGCCCGCGGCCTGGGCGGCCAGCAGTTCGGAGGATTTCTTCAGTTTCAGCATGGGGAACCTATGGGAGGAGGAAGGTCAGAGTCCGGTTTCGCGCGACACATAGCGCGCCGCGGCGCCAAGCGCACGCTCCAGCGCCTCGGCGCGGGGGGCGCCCTCGGCCTCGGCGACGATATGGGCGGCCATGAAGGTGTCGCCGGCGCCGGTGACGCGGGTCACCAGGACCGAAGGCGGGCAGCCGGTGACCAGCCCCTCGGCGCTGCCGTCACAGGCCGCGCGGCCGCCGTCGGTGACCAGCACCCGGCGCGCGCCGCGTTCCAGCAGCCCGGCGGCGGCGGCCTCGGCCGAAGCGAAATCGCGCTGGCAGAGCAGCCCGGCCTCTTCCAGATTGACATAGAGAAGGGCGCGGCCATGGGTCAGGAAGGGGCGCAGCCGCTCGGCCTTGCCGGGCGAGGCGGGGGCCACGCGCAGGTCAGCTTCGGCGAAGGCGGGCGCAGCTGCGATTTCTTCCAGCAGCGACAGCGTCAGGTTGCCATCCAGCGCCACGGGGCCGCGATAGGGCGCCTCGGCCGAGGCGAGGGCGCCATTGTTCAGCGGCCGCAGGATCTTGGCCCCGGCTGCTTCGAGGGAATGGGCGTCGGCGATTGCGGCGATCAGGCCGTTGGCGCCCTCGACCGCCATGTAGCGATCTGTCGGCAGGTCGTCCGAACGGTAGACATGGGCTGTCTCCATCCCCAGCTCGGCGCAGGCCCGGATCAGCTCGTCGCCCTCGCTGTCGCGTCCGATGGCGCTGAGCAGCACCGGGCGCATGCCGAAGCGCGCCAGCGTCATGGCGATGTTCATCGCCACGCCGCCGGGCAGCCGGGTGATGCGTCCGGGCACGTCCGAGCCCTGCCGCATGTGGCTGGCAGAGCGGCCGATGATGTCCCAGAGCACCGAGCCGATGCAGAGGATGTCCTGTGAGAGGGCGTTTTTCGCGGTCATGCCGTCTTTTGGCGTCACAGCGCGCAGCGTGCAAGCGCCACGTGAGGGCAGGCTAAGGGAGGGGCGTCGTGCCGCGGCCCATGAACCGGCGCTGCCCGCTCGCGTAGGGTGGGTGGCAACCCACCATCCGCACCGCCCTCAGAGGGGTATTGCCCCGTGGTCGACCCTGCGGCGGGCCTTGTCGCAAAGGGGTGTTGCAAGGGGCGCGGAATGGCTCTATAGCGGCGCCACTCAATCCCGCAGGCGGGGTCGGGCCTGTGGGGGAGACATCCCCACATGTCCACCGGTTGACCATCAGGTCTCACACCCCCGCCAAGGCGCAAACCGGAAAGGATAAGACCATGGCTCTTCCCGAGTTCACCATGCGTCAGCTGCTGGAAGCTGGCGTTCACTTCGGCCACCAGACGCAGCGCTGGAACCCCCGTATGGGCGAGTTCATCTACGGCGCCCGCAACGGCATCCACATTCTCGACCTGACGCAGACCGTCCCCATGCTGGACGCCGCGTTGAACGTGATCCGCGACACCGTCGCGAAGAACGGCCGCGTGCTCTTCGTCGGCACCAAGCGCCAGGCCTCGGCCCCGATCGCCGAAGCTGCCGAGAAATGCGCCCAGTACTACATGAACCACCGTTGGCTCGGCGGCACGCTGACCAACTGGAAGACCGTCTCCCAGTCCATCAACCGTCTGAAAGAGATCGACGAGAAGATGGAAGGCGGCGCCGAAGGCCTGACCAAGAAAGAGCGTCTTCAGATGGAACGCGAGCAGGGCAAGCTGCAGGCTTCGCTCGGCGGCATCCGTGAAATGGGCGGCGTGCCCGACCTGCTCTTCATCATCGACGTGAAGAAAGAGCAGCTGGCCATCGCCGAAGCCAAGAAGCTGGGCATCCCGGTCGTCGCCATCGTCGACACCAACTGCTCGCCCGAAGGCGTCGACTACATCATCCCCGGCAACGATGACGCGGCCCGCGCCATCGCGCTGTACTGCGACCTGGCCTCGCGCGCTGCGCTGGACGGCATGACCGCCCAGCTGGGCGCCGCCGGCGTCGACGTTGGCGAGCTGGTCGAAGGCTACGAAGAGGAAGCGCTGGCCAAGGAGGCCGCTGCGACCGAAGCCGAGGCGTAATCGCCCGCTTTACAGAACTGTCACCGGCCGCGTGATATCCGCGGCCGGACTCTACTTCCAGACCGTAAGGAGATCTCCCCATGGCGATCACTGCTGCACAGGTTAAAGAACTGCGCGAGATGACTGGCGCAGGCATGATGGATGCCAAGAAGGCCCTGACCGAAACCGATGGCGACATGGAAGCTGCCATCGACTGGCTGCGCACCAAGGGCCTGGCGAAAGCCGCCAAGAAGTCCGGCCGTACCGCTGCCGAGGGCCTCGTGGCCGTCGAGGTGAGCGGTGGCGTGGGCGTCGCCGTCGAGGTGAACGCCGAGACCGACTTCGTTGCCAAGAACGCCGAGTTCCAGGAAATGGTCGCCGGCATCGCCAAGGTTGCCACCGGCGTCGACAGCGTGGAAGCGCTGGCCGATGCGGACATGGGCGGCAAGAAGGTCTCGGAAGTCCTGACCGACAAGATCGCCAAGATCGGTGAAAACATGACCCTGCGCCGCATGGCCAAGGTCGAAGGCGAGGTGGTTGCCTCCTACGTCCACAACGCAGCCGGTGCCGGCCTCGGCCAGATCGGCGTGCTGGTGGCGATGAAGGGCGGAGACGAAGCCTTCGGCAAGCAGGTTGCCATGCACATCGCAGCGGCTAACCCCGCCGCGCTGAACGAAGCCGAGCTGGACCCCGCCGTCGTCGAGAAAGAGCGTCAGGTGCAGATCGACATCGCCCGTGAATCCGGCAAGCCGGATGCCGTGATCGAGAAGATGATCGTCGGCCGGATGAAGAAGTTCCTGGGCGAAGTGACCCTCGTCGGCCAGCCCTTCGTGATGAACCCCGACCTGACCGTCGAGGAAGCGGCCAAGGAAGCCGGTGCCGAGATCACCGGTTTCGTCCGCCTGCAGGTCGGCGAAGGCATCGAGAAGGAACAGGAAGATTTCGCCGCCGAAGTGGCCAAGGCCGCTCAGGGCTGATCGCCTTCCGCCGCAAGGCACTGGACAGTGATTGCAAAGGGCCGGGATTTCCCGGCCCTTTTTGCGTGCAGCGGATCAGTGGCCGGGAAAGGCTTGTGACCAAAGGATCTTTTCCACTTGTGCTCAACCGTGGTTGAGGCCCTAGCTTGGGGTCGATCCCTGAACTGCGAGTGACCGGCGATGCCCCAGGACCCCACCACCTTTCGCCGCTTCCTGCTGGCGGCCGGCCTCACCAACCTGGGCGACGGTATCGCCACGCTGGCCTGGACCTGGCTGGCCTCGACGCTGACGCGCGACCCGGTCCTGATCGCGTTGATGCCGGTCGCCCTGAGGCTGCCGTGGTTTCTCTTCGCCATCCCCGCCGGGCTGGTCACCGACCGGGTGCAGCGCAAGCGCTTGCTGCTGGCGATGGATGTCATTCGCGGGCTGGCTTTCGGCCTGGCGGCCACCTGCATCTGGCAGGCCCTGCCGCTGGCGGATCCGCCGGCGGCGGGCGCCTCGGATCCGATGCTGTTCTCGGCGCTGGCGCTTACCGCCCTGGTGATCGGCATCGCCGAGGTCTTCCGCGACACCGCCGCGCAGACAGTGCTGCCCTCGATCGTCGATCACGCCCGGCTTGAAGTCGCCAACGCGCGTTTTTCGACCGTCGAGCTGATCGGCAACACCCTTCTGGGGCCCGCACTTGGGGCCTTCCTGATCGGCCTCGCCCTGCCGCTGCCCTTCGCGGTCAACGCGGCGGCCTACCTGCTGGCCGCGGTGATCCTGTTGCGGCTGACCATCCCCCGGCGCGGCGCCCTGCCGCTGCGCCGTCCCTGGCGCCACGAGCTGGCAGAGGGCTTCCGCTTTCTCGCCGCCGAGCCGACATTGCGGCTGCTGGCGGTCTTTACCGGAGGCTTCAACCTGCTTCACCAGATGATCGTCGTCGGCCTCGTGCTGCATGCGCAGGAGAACCTGCAGCTCTCGGCCGAGGCCTTCGGACTGGTGCTCTCGGCGGGCGCCTTCGGGGGCATCCTGGCCGGTTTCATCGCCGGTCCGCTGGTGGCCCGCTTCGCCGGCGCGCGGGTCGCGCAGGTCTCGTCGCTGACCTGCGGGTTTGCCTTCGGGCTGCTGCTCTTCGTCGGTGGCGGCATCGGCCTCTCGGCCTGCCTGATGCTGTTTTCCTTCTGCGGGCTGCTCTGGGACACGGTCTCGGTCTCGTTCCGACAGCGAGCGGTGCCGGACGCCCTGCTGGGACGGGTCAATTCTCTCTATCGCCTCTGTTCCTGGGGCATGATGCCGGTCGGCCTGGCGCTGTCAGGCCTGTCGGTGGACCTGGCCGAGCGGCTCGTCCCGCGAGAGACGGCGCTGCTGGCGCCCTTCGCCATCGCCTCGCTCGGGGTGTTCCTGCTGACGGCCCTCGGCTGGAGGGGCATCGGTCGCGGCTTTTCGCGCCTTCCGGGCTAGGGGCGGGCAGGCGCGTTTCAGGGGCCGGGCAGCCCGAAGCGGTGCCGATCGGGACAATCGGCACCGCCCATGGACCGGGCTCGTCAATGGGGATGGTACGAGGCCCGCCTGAAGTGCCGGAGGGCAGGGTGGAAAAATACACCCTGTCCTGCCGACTCCGGTCTCCCGGCCGGATCGCAGGGCCCTGGAATGGCAGGGGTCCGATCCGGATGTTCCATGGCTCAAAGCCACCACTCACGGAACTCCTGCACCTTGGTCTTTTGACCGTTCAGACGGAAGTAAGGGAAACCTTACCTGATCCCAGATACTTAGCGGAATCGGGCAAAAAGGCTGGAATACCTTACCTTGGGGCAGGGATGCTCAGGCGCGTCAGGCGTCGAAGATGAACATCTGGTTGAGGAATGCGGCCTTGAGCACCGCCTGGGCGGTGGTTTCGACGTTCAGATTCTCTCGGGCCAAGCGCAGGTGCTTCTCGACGGTGGCGGTGGTCAGCCCCATCAGCAGTGCGATGTCCTGAGTCGTCTTGCCGTCGCCCACCCATTGCAGCGCCTCGCGCTGTCGGCGGGTCAATTCCCGCGCGGGGCCCGAGTAGGGCAGGGTCAGGATCTTCAGATGCGCAACATTGTTGAAGATCACGATATCTCGGCCATGTTCGGCCCAGACCGCATCCGCCTCGGCCTGGCTCATGTCGGCACGGGCGGTCAGGGCAATCGCGCCCTTGGTCCGCGGCGAGATACTGCGGAACGAGATCGAGTAGCCCGCCGTCACATCCATCGAGCGATTGAAGGCGATCACCTTGCGTTCGCTTTCGGTCAACACGCCCTGGGCGGTCATCTCGCCAAGAATGCGCCAGGAACAGGCGCCTTCATTTTCCAGCGCCCAGCGGACCATCGGGGCGTGGAAATAAAGCCCGTTGCCGAGGAAGGCATCGCGATAGGCTTCGGAGTGGTTCGTCAGGATGACGAAATCTTCGGGGTCGCCCAGCGAGGTCGCGGTGCGGTAGCGGGTGAAACCGTAAAGCAGCCGGTCGAAACCGTATTCCGCCATGCGATTGCAGTGCAGAGTCCAAAGGGCCTCGATCGATTGCGCATTGGTGATCTGTTCGAGATATTCCCGACGCAGCATGGCTGTTTGTCACCCCCCGGCCAGCGGACCCACGGACCCTGACCGGATGATCCGGGTCGGCCTGGAATCCAACAAACATTGTGTTTCCCAGCGGGTTTAGCCCGAGTGACGCGGGTTTGTCGAGATGCGGGGACGCGGGGGGCGGAGGAATTGCCCGGATGGGACCGAAATGCGCGCCTTCCGCGACCATGGTCGGGGTGCCACCCCATCGGGGTAAGCCTTGCGCCATGTCTGACAGGGCGTGAGGTCCATCGTTCATCTCTCGACCGGCCGCCTTCGTGATGCGCTGCGCCGATCCATCACACCGGCGGGTCACGGCATCTCCAAGCATGCGATGCGCGCCGGCTCCAAAATTATGCGTGCGGGCCCACCATGACCCGGTCCGCGGTGTCACTGTGCGCCTGCTTTTTGCGGACCAGGCCAACCATGCTGCCGAGGCGCCTTGAAGTAGGCGGTCGCTGCACGGACAGGCCTCGCTTCCGCTGGAGAGTCCTGCCCCCTTCTCTGCTCTCTTCCGCCATGCTCCAATGCTCGTGGCTGATGTTCCGAGTTCCGCCAAGGCCTCAGTGTTCTTTCCTGGCCCGGGCTTCGATCCAGAAACCGGTCCCAAGCCTGATCAACTCGGCTCATCTCTTGAACTACGCCATGTTCGGTTAATAAGCCGTATTCACTGGAGGGAGTCGCATCCTGCTTTGGACTTTATCCAAGCTCGTATCAGCTATGGCGACCCGCGAGGCGCGAGCCCCTGTGTCTGACACGGAATGCACCTTGCTTGAGAAGTCCATCCTCTCCGTCCGCTCCAGATTGCCGTAAGACATTCCCGCCTCATTCGTGATGGCACGTTCTGGATCGCACGAACCGGGTCTCCAAGGGGGGATCGACCAAAGGAGTTCATCAAATGGCACAGCGTTTCTCGGCCACTCCGACTTTGGGCTCTGGCCGGATTTCAGAAGGATATCAAGGAAGCCGAACCAGAGCAGGGCCAAGCAAAGCAACCTCCAAATGATCGAGAAGCACCGCGATCCGTGGCCTACATCCGTCGGGCTGGTGCGGTAGGGGATGCCACGGAAGGGTTTTGCCAGTGCGAGAGTGTCCGGCGGGAATTTGAAACACAGGACCGTTCTCGGGACCGCCCAGCACTTCGGGACCAAGCTCCTCTCATCGTCAATGCGTAGTGCTAGCCCACGAGGACACAGCCCAAGCCGGGCCTCGGGTCCTTCGATTTCGATCTGGTCATGGCGGACAATCTGACTTGTGCAAGAGTCCTGCTGAAATTCTGCTGATGGGCGGTGCGCTGTCCCGTGACAAAGCGGGCCGTCAGAAAACAATGCCAGTCCCCTTGTTGCGGCGCGCGCTCCATTGCCAAGGCCTCCTTCCCGCTCCCCCTTCTTGCATGCATCATGGCTTCGATCGCTTCGCCATGGCCCTACCAGAGGTCCAAGTCTCCGGCATCATGGCTGGAGGTTTCGTCGCCTGCCTGAATGCTGGAGGCTTTCAGGATAGGTTTTATCGAGTCACCCATGTCCACCGAATCCTGCAGCGCCGCATGTGTTAGGCCTTGGCCCTCGGCCCAGTCCAGACTCGGTCCAAATCTTTGAAGGATGCCCTCGAGGTCCTTCAGGGCCTGCCGCATGTAGTCGATCCTTTGAAGGGTCAGAAAAGCCTCTTCCGTCAGGGGTTTGCAGGAACAGAGGCTGGCCGAAAGGGCGTCCTCCAGGCCGGAGGTGAGGCCCCTCAGACCGGCTACTTGCCCGGCCAGGATCTCCGCCAGCTCGGCGGCTGCAATGTCCAGGTGGCCCGAGGTTTCGGAATCCGGTGTCGGGGCTGTATTCCGTGACATCAGAGACGGCCGACCACAGCCTCGATGCAGGCACGTAAATCATTAGGATCAAATGGTTTCTTCAGAAAATTGTTCATTCCGAGTTGTTTGCCCTTGTCTATGATTGCCTTGTCTGCCTTTCCGGTGATCAGGATGAAGCCAACACCCTTGGTCTTGGCGCCGCTCCGCAACTGATGCAACAGTTGCAGCCCATCCATTCCGGGCATGTTGAAATCCGAAATGACAAGGTGCACCGGCTTCGTTTCGAGCGTCTTCAGGGCCGTGGGGCCGTCCGCCGAAGTCGCCACATTGCGTACGCCGAATGCGTCCAACGCCTGGGTGATCAGCCCGCGACTGGTGGACATATCGTCCACCACCATGATTCTGATCTGGTCTCTCAAGGCCATTAAATCATTCCTTCCGACTTAGGGTGCCTTGGTGGCGGCCGCTCGGTAGGCCGTCATTCCATTGGGTTCGAAGAGTTTTATGGCCGAGTCCGAAATGCGTTCGGAATGGCCCAGAAAGATCCAGCCGTTGTCTGCGATTCGCTGCCGGAACCGGGGCCATAGTGATGCCTGGGTCGGCGCGTCGAAGTAGATCACCACGTTTCGGCAAAATATGACGTCGAACTGGCCCTTCATCGGCCAGTCCCGCAGCAAATTCAGCTCGCGGAAACGGACGATGCGCCGGATCGTGCTGTTGACGCGATACTGGCCTTGGGCCCGGTCCGCTTCGAGATAGGTCTTGCGCATTTCGGCTGGTATTCCCGACACCTGCTGCTCGGAGTAAGTGGCGGCCTCGGCCTTCTCGAGAATGGCTGGGTCAATGTCGGTTCCCAGGATCAAGATGTCCTTGGTCACCAGATCGGGCACTGCTTCATGCAGACACATCGAGATCGAATAGGGCTCTTGCCCGGATGAGCAGCCAGCGGACCAGATGCGGACTCGTTGGCCGCTGCGCACCTTCTGGAGAAGTACCGGGGCGACCTTTTCACGAAGGATGTCGAAGTGGTGTGACTCACGGAAGAAATGCGAGACATTGGTGGTCAGGGCCGAAATCATGTAGCGCCGCTCCTGCTCGCCCGCTGGAGACGTGACGAAGCGGCAGTAACTTTCATAGTCCGGCTGGCCGGTGGCGAGCAGGCGCTTGCGAAGGCGCGACTGGACCATGGTCATCTTGCCTTCTGGAAGGACCAGCCCTGCCTCGTCCTTGGCCAGAGTGGCAATCGCCAGGAAAGACTTGTCGTCCATCACCAGGGCCGAAGTATCGGTTGCGCTGCGCGTCATGCGGCCTCTTCGCTGGAAACCGGCACGACTGCGGCCAGGTCCAGTACGCGGATCATCTGATCGTCAATCACCGTCAAGGAACGCACCACGGACATCTGCGGGTCCGATGAAATATCGGGAGGAGGCTGAAGGTCGTCCTCGGTGATGGCCACGATGTCCGAGACCGCGTCGACCAGGAGCCCGGTCAGGGTGCCGCCCAGCTTGACGACGATGATGACGTTCCGCTCATTGGTTTCTTGCGATGGCAGGTTGAGACGCCGGGCAAGGTCCATGACGGGCAACACCGTGCCGCGCAAGTTGATGACCCCGCGCATGTAGTCCGGCGCATGAGGCATCGGGGTCGTCCGCGTCCAGCCACGGATCTCACGCACCGACATGATGTCTAGTGAATACTCCTGGTCCGCGACGCGGAAGGTCAGCAATTCCAGGTCTTTGTTCTGGCCCTGTTCACTCATTTGCAATCTTCCTTTCCGAAAGCATGAGGTCCGTTCCGCGGATGTGCCCCATGCCAGAGATGACGTCGGCCGGGTCGAGGATCAGCGCGATCTGCCCGTCGCCGAGGATGGTTGCCGCCGCGATACCCGGCGCACGGTAGAAGCTGTCGTCGAGGCCTTTGATGACCACCTGACGCTGGTCCTGTATACCGTCGATCACCAGGGCCGCCCTGCTGCCGTCCTCGAGCACGATCAGCAGCACGATGGAACCCGGGTCGGTTTGTCTGTGATGGCGATAGCCCAGCATCACGCCCAGGTCGTAGAGAGGGACGAACCCCCCGCGCCAGCGCACCACGTAATGTCCGGGGCGCAACATTTGCACATCGTCCTTGCCGAGTGACAGGGTCTCGACCACGACATTCAGAGGCAGAACCAAGGTTTCGTTTGCGACGTTCACGACCATGCCATCAAGCACGGCCAGGGTCAGCGGCAAGCTGATCGAGAAGGTTGTGCCCTTGCCCGGTTCGGAGTTGATGGTGATGCGGCCGCCGAGGCTCTGGATCGAGGTTTTCACCACATCCATTCCGACCCCGCGACCGGAGAGGTTCGACACTTGCTTGGCGGTGGAGAAGCCGGGCAGGAACAGCAGGTTGTCGATTTCCCCGTCAGAAAGCTGCGCTTCGGCCGGGACGAGCCCCTTGGTCACCGCAATCTCGTGGACCCGCTTGCGGTTTATCCCGCCCCCGTCGTCAGCAACCTCGATGATCACCCGGCCGGAGCGGTGCGCGGCGGTCAGCGTGACCGTGCCCGCACGTGGCTTGCCCAGCTCCTGACGCTTCTCGGTGGCTTCGAGGCCATGGTCGACGGCATTGCGGATCATATGGGTCAGCGGATCGGCAAGTCGCTCAATGACGGTCTTGTCCACCTCGGTTGCTTCGCCGATGGTGACGAGGCGAACCTCCTTTTCAACGGCGGCGGAAGACTCGCGTACGATCCGGGACATGCGCTGGAACAGTGACTTGACCGGCTGGGCGCGGATCATCATCACCGAGTCCTGGATGTCCCGGGTCAGCCGCTGGAATTCCTCCAGCCCGTTCATCGCATCGGAATGCGGGGAGAGGCCGGCCTCGTCCAGGCTTTGGGAGAGCATGGCCTGGTTGATCACCAGTTCTCCGACCAGGTTGACCAGCCGTTCGATCCGTTCAAGGTCCACGCGGACGACCGATTTTGCCGCGGTGGTGTTTGCCTTCCGCTCTCCTTCGCCGTCCTTGCTGGCTTCGGGTGGGGCGGGCTTTGCCCCCATTGGGACAACCTTGGCCGATGTAGACTCGGCGGGGGCCGCGTCGTCGCTGATCAGGTCGGCGGTCCCCGTCGCGGGGGGGGGGAGTGCCTCTTCCGCCGAGGGGGCCTCTGCCGGCCCGGACGTGTCCAGCGTTGCAGGGGCTGCGCCACCGATAATCTCAAGCTCGCAAAGGCCATCGACGAACTCGAAGATATCGCGGATCTCGGGTTCGGCAGCTTCCGTCTTCAGCTCGACGATCCACTCTACATAGGGTGTTTCCGGCGCGAGATCCTGAAGGGACGGCAGGTCAGCGAAATTGCAGCGCACAGTCGCCTCGCCGAGGTCGCAGAGATTGCGCAGCAGCATGGACGGTTCGTTGCCGGTCGCGAAGAGATCCTGTTCGGGCTTGAAGCGCACCGTGTAGACCGTCGCACTGTCGTCGGGTTCCTCGCCAAGATCCAGATCCAAATCGAGGGAGACGCCCTGTACTTCGAAGGTTTCCGGTTCGACCTCTTCGCTGACACTGTCCTCTCCCAGCAGAGCGTCCAGGCGGGTCAGAAGTTCGTCGCTGGTCGCTTCGTCGATCTCGGACTCGTCACGACACCCCCGGATCAGGTCCGACAGATGGTCAGCGGCAAGGAAAAACAGCTTCATCGCGTCGCTGTCGGGGTGCAATGAGCCGTTGCGCACCTCGTCCAAGACCGTCTCGTAACGATGGGCGAAGCGCACGAGCGCCTCCAGGCCGAAGGCCCCGGCGCCGCCCTTGATCGAATGCACGGCTCGGAAGACGACGTTGATCGTCTCGGGATCTTCGCTGCCGTCTTCCAGCTCCTGCAGGCCGTCCTGCAGGGCTTCCATCAGCTCCTCGCACTCTATGAAGAACGAGGCGCGGATCTCTGCCATCGGGTCGTTCTGATCAGACATGTCCGGCCCTCCTCCTATCCCGCAACCATCTGCAGGGCCTTGACCAGCTTCGCCGGGTCGAAGGGCTTGACGATCCAGCCGGTGGCGCCGGCTTCACGGGCGCGCATCTTCAGCTCGGGCGCGCTTTCCGTGGTCAGCACCAGGATCGGGGTCGCGCGATGCTGTTCCTGCTCGCGTACGGCGTCGATGAAGCCGAACCCGTCCATGCGCGGCATGTTGATGTCGGTGATGATCGCATCGGGGGTTAGACCGTCGAGCACCTCGATCCCGTGCACGCCATCCTCGGCAAGATGGACGTCGAAGCCGGCGGGCATCAGGGCCATCCGGATCATGTCGCGCATCGTGCGGCTGTCATCGACCGCCAAGACTTTCAGACTCATGACCGGCCCTCCGCCAAGGTCTCTGGGGAAAAGCCCATCTGGGCCATCTGCTTGACGACCTTGTCGCTGAAGTGGGTCAGGGTCATGCGGTGCCCCCGTGACTTCAGGGAGATCGCCGCCGCCAGGAGAACCTGCAGGCAGAGCGCGCCGAGCTGTGTCACGTCCTTGCCGTCGACGGTCAGATCACCATCGAGACGTGCCTTCAGGGCGTCCGCAAGCGGTGCGGCGGCTGGCAGATCCAGCTTGGGTTGTAGGACCAGCGGCTCTGTCATGGCCACCTGCCCGGGACCAGAGGGCGCAGCATGTACATGCCAGACTCCATCGTTCCATTGCGTCGCGATGGTGATAGGGCCGGGCGCGTTAAGACGAAGTTACGCGGCGAGGGGCTTTCGTGGTCTTTTCGCCGCGCGCCTGTATTGTCGCCCGTCTGTGAATGGAAAATGCGATACAAATTATGGGGTTATGAAGGGGTGTCGCGTCATGATGCGGCCTGACCACCTTTCCGGCACGGGTCTCGCTTCGGTGCCGGCGTGTTTCGGTCACCAACATTGGAACCGACCCGGGGCGCGAGGCGGAGACGGGACGGAGAAAGGCGCCGGAATCAGAAGGTGATTCCGGTGCGGCAGCGTCGCAGGGCGCCGCATCCTCCGGCTGTGTCGCTGCGTCGGGCGGCCGGATTGCCGATGTGGAGCCGGCCTGCCCGGGCGCGTCTCCGGGGGCGCCTCAGCCGCCGATCCGCGCGGCGGTCGGCACCGGTGTCGGGCCCCCGTGACGACTGGCGAAACCGGCCGCGGCGCAGAGGCCGCCCAGTGGGAAGAGGTGGAGGCCGGCAATCAGCCCCGGTTCCGCCTCGGCGGCGATCTGCTCCAGCATCTCGGTCGGCTCGTAGGGCAGCATCAGCCGGCCAATGTCCAGCACCCGCTTCTGCAGCACCTTGATCGAGGGGCCGACGCCGCAGGCCACGGCGAACTTGATCAGCGTCTGCAGCTTGGCGGGACCCGCGACGCCCAGGTGAATGGGCAGCAGGATGCCCTCGGCGCGCAGCCGCCGCGCCCAGGCCAGGACCGGGGCGGCGTCGAAGCCGAACTGGGTGACGATCGCCATCCGGGCATCGGTCTGCGCGGCGAACGCCTGCTTCCGGCGCAGCGCCTCCATGACCCCGCGATCCGAGCCGTCCGGGTCGATGTCCAGGTTGCCCTCGGGATGTCCGGCCACATGCAGCCTGCGGAACCCGGCGCGATCGAAGGCGCCACTTTCGAGCAGCTGCAGCGTGCAGTGGAAGTCACCGAGGGGCCGGGCGAGCCCGCCGGCCATCAGCAGCGCCCCCGAGACCCCCGCCTCGCCCTGGTAGCGCGCGATCCAGTCCTCGAGCGTCGGCAGGTCGGGCACCAGGCGGGCGGGCACATGCGGCATGACCTCGAAGCCTTGCCCGGCCAGACGGGCGGCAGTGGCGACCATCTGCGTGATCGGCGTGCCATCGATATGGGCGACATAGACGCGGGTGCCGGCTGGCAAGAGGGCGCGGAAATCCTCGATCCGGGCTGCGGTGCGCGGGGTGACCTCAATGGAATAGTCGGCGAACAGGGGGGCGAGGCGGTCCGTCGGGTCAGGGGCACCGGGCTCGCGGAGGCGGAAGGGAAGCAGGGCCATGGGGGTCTCCGGGCGTGGGCTGGGGGTGGTCGGGGCGGGGGCGAAGGTCGTCAGGTCCGGTCGCTGCCGAAATGGGGCGCCGGACGGTTCGTGTCGGG
>NZ_AFPM01000273.1 GCF_000220565.1 Oceanicola sp. S124
CCACCGCGGCGCCGACACCGCTGGCCACCAGATCCGAGATCACCTCGAGCGCATCCAGCGCGCAGAGCACCTGTGGCGCGATCCCCCGGTCGGCCAGGTAGCGCGCCGCGATCTGCCCGCCCCAGCTGTCGGGGTCGTAGGCGATCTGGGGCAGGGTGGCGAAGGCCTCCGCGGCGTTTCGCGCGGGGTGGCCCTCGGGCGTCAGCAGGCAGAGGGGCTCGCTCCGCAGCGGGTGCTGCTGCAGCCCGAAGGGCGTGGCGAAGGGGGGCGCGACGATCAGTGCGGCATTCAGCTCCCCACTGCGCAGGGCCTCGTAGAGCGACGCGGACGCGCCGGGGGTGATCTGCATCTCGAGCCGGGGTGCGCGGATGCGCAGCCGCATCAGCATCCCCGGCACAGCGGCCGTCAGCAGGGTCGAGATCGCCCCCAGCCGGAACACCCCCTGTGCCTCTGCCGGATCGGCGCTGCGCCGCAGCTCCTGCGCCTGGGCGACGAGGCGGCGCATGGCGGGCAGCAGGTCGCGACAGGCCGCCGAAGGGGCCGAGGCATTGGCGCGCCGTTCCAGCAGCGGGCGGCCCAGCTCTCGTTCCAGCACCTGGATGCGCTGGCTGACCGCCGCCGGGGTCAGCGCCTGCACCTGCGCCGCCGCAACGATCGAGCCATGGTCGACCACTGCCAGAAGGCTTTCCACGAACCGCGTATCCAAAAGAGTTTCTTTCGCTCAGGGGAAAAGAATTTCGTTTTTCCTTTCTCTGCCGATTGGCTACCCCAAGGCAAGACCCAACCCGGAGATCCCAATGCAATCCGTCTTCCACCTTGCCCTTCATGTCACCGACCTTGACGAAACCCGCCGCTTCTACGGCGATGTGCTGGGCTGCGCCGAGGGGCGCTCGACCGAGACCTGGGTCGATTTCGACTTCTTCGGCCATCAGCTCTCGCTGCACCTGGGCAAGCCCTTCGAGACCACGCGCACCGGCAAGGTCGGCGATCACATGGTGATGATGCCCCACATGGGGGCCGTGCTGGGGCTGGACGACTGGAAGGCCCTCGCGGCGCGGCTGGAAGAGAAGGGCGTGTCCTTCGACATCCCGCCGGTGATCCGCTTCGAGGGCCAGCCGGGCGAGCAGCGCACGATGTTCTTCTTCGATCCCTCGGGCAACCCGATCGAGATCAAGGGCTTCGCCGACACCTCCGGCATCTTCGCGAGCTAGGCCATGGGCGCGCCGATCACCCGCGACACCTCAGGTGTCTTCATCATCGCCGCCACGCCCTTCGCGGAGGACGGCAGCCTGGATCTGGTCAGCCTCGACCGGCTGGTGGATTTCTACGTCTCCCATGGCGTGACCGGGATCACCATCCTGGGCATGATGGGCGAGGCCGACAAGCTGAGCGCCGAAGAGCGGCGCCTGGTCATCGACCGGGTGCTGGCGCGCACCGACCTGCCGGTGGTGGTGGGCGTCTCGGACGCAGGGCTCGACAGCCTCGCCGCCCTTGGGCGCCACGCGATGGAGCGCGGCGCGGCGGGGGTCATGGTGGCGCCCACCCGGGGCCCCGCGCGCGAGGACCGCGTGGAGGGCTACTTCCACGCCGTGGCGCAGCGCCTTGGCGCGGATGTGCCGCTGGTCTACCAGGATTTCCCCCTGTCGACCGGTGTGGCCGTGGCGCCGGCGCTGATCCGGCGGCTGTCGCAGGACCTGCCGCAGATGGTGATGCTGAAGCATGAGGACTGGCCGGGGCTGACCAAGATCTCGGCCCTGCGCGATCACGAGGCCACGCCGGGTGTTGCCCGCCTGTCGATCCTCTGCGGCAACGGCGGCCTCTACCTGCCGCAGGAACTGGCGCGGGGTGCCGACGGGGCGATGACCGGCTTTGCCTACCCCGAAGCGCTGGTGCAGACCGTGGCGCTTTACCGGGCCGGGCAGGTCGAGGCCGCCGAGGATCTCTTTGACCGCTACCTGCCGATTCTGCGCCATGAACAGCAACCGGGCTGGGGCCTGGCGCTGCGCAAGCATGTGCTGATGAAACGCGGCGCGATGGCCTGTGCCGCCACCCGCGCGCCGGGGCCGAAGCTGACTGCACGTGACATCGCAGAACTGGAACGACTGATGCGCCGGACCGAGATCCGGCTGAAGGAGATGTGAGATGGACCTGGGACTGAAGGACCGCCGCGCCCTGGTGCTGGCCTCGTCGCGTGGCCTCGGGCTGGGCATTGCCGAAGCTCTGGCCGCCGAGGGCGCGCGCGTCATGCTGACCGGCCGCGACGAGACCGCGCTCGAGGCCGCCGCCGCCGGGATCAACGCCCGTGGAGCCGGGCAGGCGGAATGGGTGAAGGTCGACCTGTCTGCAAGGGATTTCGCCGCCTCCCTCGCAGCGCATGTGCAGGAGCATTTCGGCGGCGTCGATATCCTGGTCAACAACACCGGCGGGCCGAAGCCCGGCCAGGCGCGCGACATCGACCCGGGTGAGCTGATGACCCAGGCGCAGGCCATGGTCGCCTCGGTGATCGAGCTGACGGGGCGCTTGTTGCCGGGCATGTGCGCGCAGGGCTGGGGCAGGGTGCTGACCGTTGCCTCGTCCGGCATCGAGCAACCGATCCCCAACCTGTCACTGTCCAACACCCTGCGCGGCGCGCTGGCGGGCTGGAACAAGTCGCTGGCGAGCGAGGTCGCCTCCGAAGGCGTGACCTGCAACATGCTGCTGCCGGGGCGGATCCATACCGCGCGGGTCGATCAGCTGGACGCCGCCGCCGCCGAGCGGCAGGGCAGGCCGATGGAAGAGCTGCGCGCCGCCTCGCGGGCGTCGATCCCCGCCGGGCGCTACGGCACGGTCGAAGAGTTCGGCGCCGTCGCCGCCTTCCTGTGCAGCGCGCAGGCCAGCTACGTTACCGGCACCATGATGCGGTGCGACGGTGGCATGATCCGCTCGGTCTGAGGCCGGCGCGTGCCGTCCGGCGGGATGGCGCCGGACGGGGGCCACCTTCGGCCCTTGCTGCCACCTGCGCCGCCGCCTAACGTGCCGCGGCGTAAGGAGGAGCATTCCCATGACAGACACATTTTCCGGTTTCGACACGCTTGCGGTCCACGCGGGCGCCCGACCCGATCCGGCCACCGGCGCACGCCAGATCCCGATCTACCAGACCACGTCCTACGTTTTCCGCGACGCAGAGCACGCGGCGCGTCTCTTCAACCTCGAAGAGGTCGGCTATATCTACTCGCGGCTGACCAACCCCACCGTCGCGGCCCTGGCCGAGCGGGTCACGGCGCTGGAAGGCGGCGCGGGCGGCATCGGCTGTTCCTCGGGTCATGCGGCGCAGATCATGGCGCTGTTTCCCCTGATGGGGCCGGGCTGCAACGTCGTCGCCTCGTCCCGGCTCTACGGCGGCACGATCACCCAGTTCAGCCAGACCATCCGGCGCTTCGGCTGGTCGGCCAGCTTCGTCGACACCGATGACCTCGACGCGGTGAAGGCCGCCATCGACGAGAACACCCGCGCCCTGTTCTGCGAGACCATCGCCAATCCGGGCGGCTATGTCAGCGACCTGGACGCCCTGGCGAAGATCGCGGACGAGGCGGGCATTCCGCTGATCGTCGACAACACCACCGCCACGCCCTTCCTCTGCCGTCCCATCGACCACGGGGCGACGCTGGTGGTGCACTCGGCGACGAAGTACCTGACCGGCAATGGCACCGTGACCGGCGGCATCGTCGTCGATTCGGGCAAGTTCGACTGGTCGGCCTCGGACAAGTTCCCCTCGCTGTCGCAGCCCGAACCGGCCTACCACGGGCTGACCTTCCATGCGGCGCTCGGCCCGATGGCCTTTACCTTCCACTCGATCGCCGTCGGCCTGCGCGACCTGGGCATGACGATGAACCCGCAGGGCGCCCATTACACCCTGATGGGCATCGAGACCCTCGGCCTGCGGATGGAGCGCCATGTCGCCAATGCCCGCGCCGTGGCCGAGTGGCTGGAAAAGGACCCCCGCATCGAGGCGGTAACCTATGCCGGGCTGCCCTCTTCCCCCTGGCATGAGCGCGCGCAGCGGATCGTGCCGAAGGGGGCAGGGGCGCTGTTCACCGTCTCGCTCAAGGGCGGCTATGAGGCCTGCGTCAAGCTGGTGGACAGCCTGAAGCTGTTCAGCCACGTCGCCAACCTTGGTGATACGCGCAGCCTGATCATCCATCCGGCCTCGACCACGCACCGCCAGCTCGAGGAAGAGCAGCAGGTCAAGGCCGGGGCGGCGCCCAACGTGGTGCGGATCTCGATCGGCATCGAGAGCGTCGATGACATCATCGCCGATCTTGACCAGGGTCTGGCCGCCGCGACGGCCTGACCCCGCGCGGGCATCCGATGGATGCCGGGCCGCAAACGAAAGACGCCCCGCAGGACCTGCGGGGCGTCTGTGTTTTCAATGGGCGGGCGCCTGCGCCGGGGTATGCCGCCGGTCAGGGCGCCCGGTGGTAGGTCGCCTTGCGCATCCGGCGCGGGACGTAGCCGATCTTGTCGAGGGCGCGTTTGAAGGCGCTGCGGTCGATGCGGTGATCCGGCGTCTTGCAGTCGTCGAGGCGGCGCACCAACTGCTCGCTCTGCTCCAGCAGCTCGTAGTCGATGCAGTCTTCCGGGGCGATGGCCAGATCCTCCATCCACTCGCGGCGGGGCACCATGTCATGGGCAAACTTCTTGCCGCAGGTGCCGACGCAGGACTGGCAGGCGTCCAGCGGCGTGTCGCCGTTGATCATCGCCAGGATATCATCGCGCAGGCTGTCGCGGGGCGTCAGGGCGACGCCTTCCTCGCCCTCCATGCCGACCAGCTCGGGGAAGCGCGCGCTTTGCGGGCAACGGAACAGCCGGCCCCGATGCACCGCGTGGCAGCCCCAGACATTGGCGATCTTGCAGGCAGAGAACACCCGTTCCACCAGCGCGGGATCCTGGATCCGGCGGCTCGAGAAGGTGCGGCGGAACTCGGGGAAGGCATTGCGCGTGTAGGTCACCCCATGTGCCTCGCAGCGGGCGCGGATCCCGGCAAGGAAGTCGTCGGTCAGGTTGGCGCCGGGGTACTGCGAGATCTCAAGCTCGTCGATCAGGCCCCAGATCCGTTCGTCCATGCGCCCGAGCAGCATGCCGTTGGTCACCAGCACGTAGCGATCGGCGATGCCGGTGCCGCGCACGCCCTCGATGATCTCGGCAAGCTTCGGGTTCAGCAGCGGCTCGCCGCCCATGAACTTGACGTGCCGGGGGCGCATCACCTCGGCCAGCACGGCGACCGCACGGACGGTTTCCTCGACCTCGGCATTGCGCTTCCTGAGGACCGGAGAGGCGTGGTTGCACTGCCGGCAGGCGATGTTGCAATGGTCGGCCACCAGCACGTCGATGCCATCCAGCGGGATGATCTTTCCCTCGACGACATGGGCCTTGGTGCGAAGGGGCGGGCGTCGGCGGAAAAAGTTCATGCTGGCTCTCCTCTAGCGGGCCGAGATGGCGGAACGGGGCGCCGACAGCGGCGCTGCGCGAAAGTGTAGCACGGAAAAGGCCGGCGCGCCGTAGCGCAGCAACTCTGCCTCGTCCTGCGAGCGGACGGTCTTGCCGGGGCGGGCTTCGATCCACAGCCGCGAGGGCATCCGGTCGAAGGCCAGGCGGCCGCTAAACACCAGCCTGTGCTGCCCCTTGCGGCCGAGGATGTCGCGCACCCGCAGGCGCTGACCATGGCCAAGGTCCGAGTTCAGCTCGAAGTCGTAGCGGCGGTTCAGCCCGGCGAGGGGCAGCGCCAGCTCGATGCGGAAGACCGAGAGCGCGGCGCGCGGGCAGGGCAGCTCGACCTCTGCCGTGAAGCGGGCGTCGCGGGGCATGGAGCTGGGCAGGCGGCGGATCGACCCGCGCAGGACCGGTGGAATGGCGGTGCCCGAGGCCCGCGAGGCGCGGTTCAGGCGCAGCAGGTGCAGCTGCTTGGCGATGCCGCGCGCGGTCCGGCTGAGCGGGGTCCAGTCGCTGCGGGGCTTGGCCTGCAGCAGGATCGCCGCACGGGTCACCGGCCCGCTGCGCGCCGCCTGACGCTGCAGTTCTGCCAGGAAGGGCAGGTCGTGCCCCAAGCTGCGGGCCAGGAACGAGAAGGCGATCAGCGCCTGGTGGTTCAGCCCGCGCTGGTCGAGAAGCGCCAGCAGGCGCCCTGCGTCGATCCGCGTCCCGGCCAGCAGCACGGCGCAGTCGACAAGCCAGTCGCTGTGCGCATGGGCATCCAGCGCGCTGCTGTCCAGCGTCATTGCCAGCCAGTGTTCGGGGCCGGGCAGGTGCACGGGAACGCCGAAGAAGTCGTGCCGGGTCGCGGTCTCCCAGATCCCGGCCTCGAGGCGGGGATCGGGCCGGGCAGCGCCGAAGCCCTGCATGTGCAGGTCGATATCGCCGAAATGGCCGAAGAACAGGTTGACCGAGCGCAGGTCGTCCAGCCGCGCGCGCAGGCAGGTCGCGCTTTCACCGGTCGAGGCCACCCAGCCGGTGCCGGTCAGGATGCCGAGGGCCTCGGCGCCGCGGTTGCGCGGCACGAGGATGTCGATGTCATGGCTGACCCGGGCCTTCTGCGCCTCGGGGTCACGCGCGATGCGGGCGGCGCCTTTGACCAGCATCAGGGGGATGCCCTGCGCGGTGATCGCGGTGAAGGCCGGCAGGGCCTCGCGGATGGCCATGCGCGACTTGGTCCAGAGCATCCTCTGCAGGCCCTGCAGGCGGGGATATTCGGGCAGATCGGCGAGGGCGCGCCCGAAACGGGCGGCAACCGCCAGTTGCAGGCGGTTCTCGCTGAAGCTGGCGTCGTCGATATTGCAGCGCGCAAACCAGTCGCGGGCGGCGGCCAGGGCGCGCTCGGGGTCGGCGCCGGCGGCGGCGATCAGCAGGGTTTCCAGATCGCCCGAGGGCCAGGCCCAGGAGGGAGAGGGGAAGCGGCGGCTCGGCGGTCTCATTCGGCACCTCCGGCGCGGTTGCGGCGCAGCGCGGCATGGGCGACCCTGAGGAAGGCGCGCCGGCGCTCATCGTCCATCGCATGGGTCAGGCTGCCGGGGATGATGCGCCGCAGCGCCAGCACCTCGGGCAGGCTCTCGATCCGCAGCCCGGCGACCCGCGCCCGGGCGAACCAGTCGATCATGTCGCCGCAATGGCCCGGCGGGCTGACCACCGGCCCGACCCGCGCGAAGGCCGAACGGTGGCAGACCATGGTCGAGCGGGTCGGACCGTCGCGCTGCGCGCCGCTGCCGTCGTCGGCCGTGCCGTGGTGGAACTGGCGCATCCGTCCCGACAGGATCAGGTCGTCGCCTCCCGCGTCCAGCAGGGGCAACTGGTGCGCCATCTTGCCGGGCAGCCAGATGTCATCCGCATCGAGGAAGGCCAGCACCCCCTGCGTTGCCGCGGCGACGGCCGTATTGGTCGCCACCGCCGGTCCGGCGTTGTCCTGCCGGATCAGCGTCACCGCCGCTCCGAAGCGCTGCGCAATCGCCGGTGTGTCGTCGTTCGAGCCGTCATCGACAACGATCAGCTCGGCCGGAGGCAGGCTTTGCCCGAGGATGGACGAGATCGCCTCGGCGAGGGTCGCGGCGGCGTTGTAGGCCGGGATGATGGCGCTGTAGGCGGTCATCAGTAGAACTCCGCAATGGCGACATTCTCGCAGTC
>NZ_AFPM01000272.1 GCF_000220565.1 Oceanicola sp. S124
GACCTTCTCGGCCTCGCTCAGAACCTTGACCGTGGCGGTATCCATGTAGATCTGGCCGGTGTCGCCGCTGACGGCGGGGATCTTGGCCAGTGCCATATCGCAGGCCTGAGCCACGGAATGCGGCTCTCCGCCCGCCTTGCGGATCAGGTTGGCGGCAAGGCCTTCCTCATCGTCCAGCAAGGCTTTCAGGATATGGTCCGGGACCAGGCGCTGATGACCTTCCCGGATGGCAATCGTCTGGGCCGCCTGGATAAATCCGCGCGACCGCTCCGTGAACTTCGACAAGTCCATGGCAATTCTCCTTTTCCGAAGCGTCCCATATCTGGCCACCCTCATCGAGGCGTGGCCGCGTCGGGACCTCACGTTATCGAGATGGGGAGCGCCATGGGCGGGTTCAAGCCGGTTGCGCCGGAAACCGGAACCCGGCGCGTCATGAAAGTGTTTCATAAGCGAACACCGTCCTCAGCCACAGCCCCGCAAGGGAGGCCAAGATGAAAGAGACCGCACCCACCCCCGCCACCCAGCACAGCTCCGGTCGGCACCTGACCCGCATCGCCTCGATCCGCTACAACGCCGCCGAGCGCGCCTTCGAAGCTGCCGTGACCCTCTACGAGGGACGCGAGGTCTTCACCTATCCCGTTTCCCTGCGTGCGCCCATGGACATGGGCTATGAGGATGTCACCCGCGCCCTGTCGGAGCTGGCCTGCCGCCGCCACGACCGTGGCCAGCCGGGCATGCGGGCCCGCCGCGATGAAGCCCTGCTGGAACATCTGCCGCAGCGCGTGCAGCAGGCCACCTCGGCGCTGTGGGAGCGCATCCTAGGCCGGGCCGCCTGAGGGTCGCCTGCCGGGCAGCAGCCCGGGACGACGCCGACAGGCCGAAAGAGCATCGCCGCGCGCCTTGACCTGAGGGGGCAAAAGGTCGAAGAGGTCGAAAATCCGGAGAGACCTCATGACTGAAGCCCACCAGATCCCCCAAGATACTGCAGATGACCGCCTGATCGTCGCGCTGGACGTGCCCGATGCGCTGGCCGGCCTGAAGCTGGCCGAAGAGATCGGCGAGGCCGTCTCGTTCTACAAGATCGGGCTCGGCATGCTCACGGGGGGCGGCATGGCGCTGGCCAACGAGCTGAAGCAGGAACACGGCAAGCGCATCTTCCTCGACATGAAGCTGTTCGACATCGGCCAGACGGTCGAGAACGCGGTGAAGGGAATTTCCCAGTACGACCTCGATTTCCTGACCGTGCACGGCGATCCGCATGTGGTGCGCGCCGCCAAGCAGGGCGCGGCGGGCAAGGATCTGAAGATCCTCGCCGTCACCATCCTGACCTCGCTGGAACGCGCCGATCTCGATGACGGGCTGATCCTGCCCGGCGATGTGCCCGAGATCGTGGTGGAGCGCGCCGCCCGCGCCTTCGACGCCGGTGCCGACGGAATCATCTGCTCGCCCAACGAAGCTGCTGCGATTCGCGCCCTGCCCAATGCGGCGGGCCGGCTGATCGTCACGCCGGGCGTCCGCCCCGCCGGCGCCGAAAGCGACGACCAGAAGCGCATCGCCACCCCCGCCAGCGCCGTTGCGGCCGGGGCCGATCACGTCGTGGTGGGCCGTCCGATCTGGCGCGCCGAAGATCCCCGCGCCGCCGCCCGCGCCGTGGTGGCCGAGCTGCGCTCGCCTCAGGCCGCACGCCCGAACCGCTGAGGGAAAAGGGACCGCCTCAATCCTCGTTGATGTCGCGGTCCCACATCTTCACCTGCCCCTTGCGCACGCCCATGACCCGGCGCAACACCGCCCAGGCAATCAGGGACAACAGCGCAAACAGCAGCAGCATCCAGCTGAGGGCGACGGTCACGCCGACCAGCAGCAGGGCGCCGACGACCAGCGCGCCTAGGGCGAAGCCGAGGAACAGGAACCCCGGCACCAGCATTTCCAACGCCAGCAACACGACGCCTGCGGCCATCCAGGCCCACCAGAGCAGCAGCATCAGCCCCGCCCCTTCAACAAGGTGAAGGCATCGCGGAAGGCGTCGATGGCATTCGAGGGCACGACAATCGTCTGCTTGCCCTCGCCCTTGCCAAGCGCCACCAGCGCCTCGACCTGCTTCAGCGCCACCTGGTACTGCGCCGCCTCAAGCCCGTTCTCGGCGATCGCACGGGCCACCTGGGCGGTGGCATAGGCCTCGGCGTCGGCGCTGATCCGGCGCGCCTTGGCGACCTGTTCAGCGGCGTAAAGCTCGGCATCGGCCTGAAGCTCGACCGCGCGTTTCTTGCCCTCGGCCTCGGTCACCTGTGCCCGGCGGGCCCGTTCGGCGTTGAGCTGCTGCAGCATCGCATCGCGGGTCGCCTGGTCGAGGTTCACGTCCAGGATCTCGGCCCGGGTGACCTCGATGCCCCAGTTGTCGACCGCATCCATGACGTTTTCCTTGATCGTCGAGATCAGAGCCGCGCGGTTCGACTGCACCTCGTCCAGCTCCATCTTGCCGATCTCGGCACGGACGATCCCGGCCACGGTGGTGGCAATGGCGGCATCCACGTCGCGGATCCGGTAGACGGTCTTTTCCGGCTCGAGGATGCGGTAGAAGACGCTGGTCTCGACCTGCACCAGCACGTTGTCGGCGGTGATCGCGTCCTGCTCGGCATTGGGCAGCTGGCGTTCCAGGATTGAGACGCGATGCGCCACCCGGTCGACCACCGGCACGATCAGGTTGATCCCCGGCCCCAGGACCGAGCGCAGCCTGCCGAAGCGCTCGACCACGTATTTCTCGGACTGCGGCACGATGCGCACGCCCAGCAGGATGGCGATCACCACGGCCAGGGCCAGCAGGATCAGGACAATGTTGCTGCCATCCATCAGGAAGGCTTCAAGATCGGTGTTGTTCATCAGTCTCTCCCACGGGCCACCCGGCCAGGCTGCACCCACTATGGCGCGCCGAATGACCAAGCGGAACCGCTTTCGTCCTTCGGTCCGGCCGCCAGGTAGTCGCGCAGCCGCGCCGCCAGAGGCGGAATGCGCAACGGGTGGGCCAGGTACTCCTCGGACGCCATAAGCGCCCAGCCCTGCCCCTCGCTGCCCAGCCGGATCCCTGCCTGACGCCCGGCGGGGATACGGGCCGCGAAGAACCAGACCTCGACGCCAGAGGAATCGCGATAGGGCCGGGCATAGTGGAAATCGGCGGGAACGAGCTGCAGTGACAGCTCTTCGGCTGTCTCGCGGATCACGCAGTCCAGCGGCGACTCTCCTGGCTCGCGCCCGCCGCCGGGCATGTCCCAGAGGCCCGGAAAGGGGATCGTGGGCAGGTCGTCCCGCTGCAGCACCGCCAGCGCCTCGCCGACGAACAGCAGCGTCTTCGCCCCGTCGAAGCCGCGCCGCCGGTCCAGCGCCCCTGCCGGTATTCCTGTTTCGTTCGCCATGGGCCGGGTATATCATGCGGCCCTGAGCCCGCCATCGGATTCTCCCATGTCTGCCCTCTGCCGCGACTGCCTGACCGTCTTCGAGGCCCCGCCCCGGGGGCTGCTGCGCTGCCCTGCCTGCGGCTCGCCCCGCTGCGTCGCCCATGAGGAACTGATGTCGCTCTCCATCGCCCATATGGATTGCGACGCCTTCTATGCCTCGGTCGAGAAACGCGACGACCCTTCGCTGGCCGACAAGCCGGTGATCATCGGTGGCGGACGGCGCGGCGTGGTCTCGACCGCCTGCTACGTCGCGCGCATCCGCGGCGTGCGCTCGGCCATGCCGATGTTCCAGGCGCTGAAGCTCTGCCCCGAGGCGATGGTGATTCGCCCCCGGATGGAGCGCTACGTCGAGGCCTCCCGCGCCATCCGCGCCATGATGGAAGACCTGACCCCCGCCATCGAGCCGCTGTCGCTGGACGAGGCCTTCCTCGACCTGACCGGCACCGCGCGGCTGCATGGCAAGCCACCCGCCGTGCTGCTGGCCGGGCTGGTGCGGCGGATGCGGGACGAGCTGGGGCTGACCGGTTCGATCGGGCTGTCGCACAACAAGTTCCTCGCCAAGATCGCCTCGGACCTCGACAAGCCGCATGGCTTCGCGGTGATCGGCAGCGCCGAGACGGCCGATTTCCTGGCCCCCAAGCCGGTCAGCATGATCTGGGGCGTCGGCGCGGCCGGACAGGCGGCACTGGACCGGGCCGGCATCCACACCTTCGCCGACCTTCGCAGGTGGGAGCAGACCGACCTTGTGGCGCGATTCGGCTCGATGGGGGTGCGGCTCTATCACCTGTCGCGCGGCGAGGATCACCGCCGCGTCTCTGCCCATGCACCGATGAAATCGGTGTCCAACGAGACCACCTTCTTCGAGGACACCGGCGACCCCGATCTGCTGGACGGCCACCTCTGGCGGCTGTCCGAGAAGGTCTCGGACCGGCTGAAGGCCAAGGGCATTGCCGGACGCACGGTGGTGCTGAAGCTGAAGCGGGCAGACCACTCGCTGCTGACCCGCCGCATCGGCCTGCGCGACGCCAGCCAGCTGGCCGACCGGATCTATCGCGAGGCACGGAGCCTGTTCGACAAGGTCGAGGATCGCGGCCCCTTCCGCCTGATCGGCGTCGGGGTGACCGACCTCGGACCGTCGGGAGATGCGGACCGCTCGGGCGACCTGCTGGATCCCGATGCCGGGCGGCGCACGGCCGCCGAACGGGCCTCGGATGCGATCCGGCAGCGTTTCGGCAAGGATGCGATTCGCAAGGGCCGGGCGCTGCGCTGACCGGATCGGGGCCTGGGCCTGCGCCAAAACGCGCCTGTGCCCCTGCCCGGGGCACTGCAGCCGGGAGAGACTTCTGCGCCTTCGTCGGCGGGACGCGCATGTGACGAGGGGCGGGAGGGGGCGCTGCCCCCTCTTGAGCCCTTGCGGGCCCAATTCACCCCCGGAGTACTTTCAGCCTGGTGATGATCAAGAGAGGCAGTGCCTAGGCAAGTGCCCTCGTTTTGCCGCCGGGCCGTTGCACGCTCTCGATGGGAAAGGAGGCCGCCTCTCCGGCGACCATCCCGCATCATCACCAGGCTGAAAATACTCCCGCCGGAGGCATCACCCCGGTGCAGCGGGCCTGTCGCCTTCCTATTCCGCGGCCAGCGGCAATTCGTTGCTGCCGATCTGCACGATCCGGGCGATGACACCGTGGATCAGCTCGGCAAATGCGTCGAAATCCGGGCGCGGCTCGATGCGCGCCTCATCCATGTAGAGCGCGCGGTCGATCTCGATCTGGATCGCATGCTGGCGCCGCGACGGGCGACCGTAATGCTGGGTGACATAGGCGCCGGCGAAAGGCGCATTGCGGATCACCGACAGGCCGGCGGCGACGAAGGCCGCCTCGATCCGGTCGACGACCGCGGGATCGGCCGAGGCACCGAAACGGTCTCCGATCACCACATCCGGGCTGCGCAGCGCGTTGCGGCGCACCGAATCGAGGGCTTCGTGCGGCATCGAGTGGCAATCGACCAGGATCGCCTCGCCGAAGCTGCGGTGCGACTCGCCCAGCAGGTCCTGCAGGGCGGCGTGATAGGGGCGCCAGATCCGCGCCAGCCGATTTTTCCGCCTCCTGCAGGGAGAGCTTGCCCTGGTAGATCGGACGCCCGCCGGCCACGACGCGGGGAATCACCCCCAACCCGGAGGCGATGCGGGGATTGTGTCCGCGCCGCCGCGCGCCCTCGATCACCGCCGGATCCAGTTCGTCCACGGCGCGGTTCAGGTCGACATAGGCCCGGGGCGCCCTTGCGCAGAGCAGCGGCGCCCCCAGGGCGGGCGCAGCGGCAAAGAGCCTGTCGATGAAGGCATCCTCGGAAGAGCGAATCTCGCGCCGGTCGAGTCGGGTCCGGCTCATCAGGTCGGCCGGGTAGGCGCATCCCGAGTGGGGCGAGGCAAAAACCACGCTCGTGCTGCGCACGGAAGGCCGGTAAAGATCGAAGGCGCTGTCGGACATGACCTCTCCTGGGAACCTAAATAAGTGTATCGCAAAAAAGGATTGCCAAAAGCCCCTTGATCCCCCCGACGACTCCTTTTATAGGACGCGAACCGGCGCGGTAATCCGCGCTTCTTTCTTGTCAGGGCGGCGCCATCCGGGGCCGATCAAAACGGAAAGAAGCAAGGAAATCCAAGCCAGTGGGCGATTAGCTCAGCGGTAGAGCACTTCGTTGACATCGAAGGGGTCACAAGTTCGATCCTTGTATCGCCCACCACCTATTCACCGGGTCCGGGGCCTTCGTGCCCCGCTCCCTGCACGAAACTGGCGCTTGCCGCGCCGCGACATGAGGAGATGAACATGAAGGTTCGTAACTCGCTCCGCTCGCTGAAGCAGCGCCATCGCGATTGCCGCGTCGTGCGCCGCAAGGGACGCGTCTATGTGATCAACAAGACGCAGCGTCGCTTCAAAGCCCGTCAGGGCTGATCGAAGCACCCGAGCTTACCTGATCAAGGGTCGCGTTTCGCGGCCCTTTTTCTTTGCGCGACCTCTGTTCCTTGAGCGCCCCTGTTGGCAGGCGACCGGCGCCCCACGCTACCCTGACGATAGACCGAGCGTTTCCCCGCCTGTGCAGGGTCCCGGAACAACGCCCGGACGGGCGGTCCATTTCCGCGGCCTGATCAAGGACCGGGACCGCCTGCCAACTGGCGGCAATATTCTAGGGCGCATGACTTCCTGACAGTCATGCGCGAGGGAGAACTGCCCGGCGTCAGCGAGACCGGGCAGAAGGACACCGCAGAGGGGCCTCAGTCGTAGTTGCGGCGGTCCTCGATCACCAGACCGTCGTTGGGCAGGCTGCCGGGCGCCAGGATCTCGATCTGAGCCTTCAGCTTCATCACCTGCGCGACGCTCTCGCCATAGGTGCCCACATCGCCGCCGGGGCTTTCGACCTGCACCAGCATCCGGTCGGCCTCGCCCTCGCGCAGGGCGACGACACGGGCGCGGGTGACCTCGCCGTGGCGGGCGACGAAGGCGGCGACCTGTTCGGGGCGCACGAACATGCCCTTGATCTTGGTGGTCTGGTCGGCGCGGCCCATCCAGCCCTTGATGCGCAGGTTGGTGCGCCCGCAGGGGCTGGTCCCGGGCATCAGCGCCGACATGTCCCCCGTGGCGAAGCGGACCAGCGGGTAGTCGGGGTTGAGCGTGGTCACCACCACCTCGCCCACCTCGCCCGGCGCCACCGGGGTGCCGGTGCCCGGGGTGACGATCTCGACCAGCACGCCCTCATCGATGATCATGCCCTCCATCGCCGCGCTCTCGTAGGCGATATTGCCCAGGTCGGCGGTGGCGTAGCATTGCAGGCAGGCGATGCCGCGATCCGCGTATTCGGCGCGCAGGCTGGGGAAGAGGGCGCCGCCACCGACGGCGGCCCGGGTGATCTGCAGCGGCAGTCCATCGGCCTCGGCGCGGTCCAGTATCACCTTCAGGTAATCGGGCGTGCCCGCATAGGCCGTGACACCGAGGTCATGGGCGGCACGGGCCTGCAACTCGGTCTGGCCGGTGCCCGCGGGCAGGACCGTCGCGCCGACCGCGCGGGCGCCGTTCTCGAAGATCATGCCCGCAGGGGTCAGGTGATAGCTGAAGCAGTTCTGCACCACGTCGCCACGACCGATTCCGGCGGCATGCAGGAAGCGCCCCATGCGCCACCAGTCATGCCCCGCGCCGCCCGGCTCGTAGATCGGGCCGGGGCTCTGGAACAGGTGGGCGAAGGCCTGTGGCGGCAGGCTGCTGAGCCCACCGAGCGGCGCCCCGGGGCGTTGCCGCGCGACGAGGTCGCTCTTGCGCAGCACCGGCAGGGAGGCGAGATCGGCCAGCCCGGTGATTGTCGTCGGATCGACGCCGCGCAGGCTGTCGACGTAGCCTGGCAGGGCGGCGGCGGCGGCCACCTGCCCGGGCAGGGCGCGGGCGATCGCCGCCTCGCGCTCGTCGGCGCTTCGGGTTTCCAGCGCATCGTAGTGGCCGGTGCGGGCCTGGCCTGTCATCTCTGTCTCTCCCAGTTTCTCAGCTCAGCCAACGCTTGCGGCGCCGGTACGAGCGCACGTCGCGGAAGCTCTTGCGCCCCTCGTCGGACATGCCGAGGTAGAACTCCTTCACGTCCGGGTTCTCGCGCAGGGCCGCCGCCGCGCCATCCATCACCACGCGCCCCGATTCCAGGATGTAGCCGTAATGGGCAAAGCGCAGTGCCACGTTGGTATTCTGTTCGGCCAGCAGGAAGGTCGCCCCCTGCTCTTCGTTGAGGCTTTTGACGATGCCGAAGATCTCTTCCACCAGCTGCGGCGCGAGGCCCATCGAGGGCTCGTCCAGCAGGATCGTCTCGGGGCGGCTCATCAGCGCCCGGCCGATGGCGATCATCTGCTGCTCGCCGCCCGAAGTGTAACCGGCCTGGGATTTGCGCCGCACCTTAAGGCGCGGGAAATAGGTGTAGACCATCTCAAGATCGGCCTCGATATCGGCCTTGCCGCTGCGGGTATAGGCGCCGGTCAGCAGGTTCTCCTCGACCGTCAGGTGTTCGAAGCAATGCCGCCCCTCCATCACCTGGATGACGCCCGCCCTGACCAGGCTGGCCGGGTCCAGATCCTGCACCCGCTGGCCGCGATAGAGGATGGAGCCCTTGGTCACCTCGCCGCGCTCGCTGCCCAGAAGGTTGGAAATCGCCTTCAGCGTGGTGGTCTTGCCCGCGCCATTGCCGCCCAGCAGGGCGGTGATCCCGCCCTTGGGGACGGACAGGCTGACCCCCTTCAGCACCAGGATCACGTGGTTGTAGATTACCTCGATATTGTTGACCTCCAGAAGGGTCTCGGCGGTCGTCGCATCGCTCTGCCTTGCACTGTCCAGCATGGGCCCCTCTCCTTCGTCGGCCGGAATTCCTGATATGTCCGCGTCGCCGCGGGGACCGGCCCCCGGGATCACCCCGGGGGCCGGCGCCTGGATCACTCGCAGCCCGGGGTGATGCCGCTCTCTTCGGCATAGGCCAGGCTGTCGGCCTCGATCAGCGGGTTGAGCACCTCCGAATCCGAGGCTTCGTAGTCGCTGATCAGCGACCAGGTGCCTGCGGTCGCATCCCACTGCGCCATCGCGCCAAGGCCGTCGCCGCCGTGGTTGGCGCAGGTCACCTTGAAGGTCGGGCCGAAGTTCGGCAGGCCGAGGCCGGCCATCTTCTCTTCTGTCATGTCGAGGCCTTCCAGACCGTCCCGCATCATCGCGGGGGTGATGTCTGCGGTGCCGTGGATTTCCTGCGCGGTGCGGGCGGCCTCGGTGGCCAGCATCGCCGCGTACATGCCACGGTTATAGAGCGCGGTGCCCAGCTGATCGCCCGCACCGGCCGCCTTGCCCGCATCGACGACATACTGCTTCAGGTCGTCGTAGACCGGGTACTCCATCCCGAGATTGTGGAAGGTCAGCGCCTTGTAGCCATTGGCTCCGTCACCGGCGGGCAGCACGTCGTTTTCCGAGCCCGACCACCAGATGCCGATGAAGTTCTCCATCGGATAGCGGATGTTGACCGCCTCCTGGATGGCGACCTGGTTCATCACGCCCCAGCCCCACATGATCACGTTGTCCGGGCGCTCGCGACGGATCTGCAGCCACTGGCTCTTCTGTTCCTGGCCGGGGTGATCGACCGGCAGCAGCACCAGCTCGAAGCCATGCTTGGCCGAGAGTTCCTCCAGCGTGCGGATCGGCTCCTTGCCGTAGGCCGAGTTGTGATAGACCAGCGCGATCTTCTTGCCGCTGATGTCACCGTTGTTTTCGGCCAGGATGTGGTTGATCGCATGGCTGGCCCCGTCCCAGTAGTTGGCCGGGTAGTTGAAGATCCACTTGAAGACCTCGCCGTTCTTGGCCGAGGTGCGGCCATAGCCCAGCGTGTGCACCGGGATGCCGTCGGCGGTGGCCTTGGGGATCAGCTGGTAGGTGATGCCGGTGGACAGCGGCTGGTAGACCAGCGCGCCTTCCCCCTTGGTGGCCTCGTAGCACTCGACCCCCTTCTCGGTGTTGTAGCCGGTTTCGCATTCCAGGATCTTGATCGGCACGCCGCCGATGCCCCCGTCCCGCTCGTTCAGCAGGGTCAGGTAATCCTGGTAGCCGTCCGAGAACGGGATCCCGTTGGCCGCATAGGGGCCGGTGCGATAGCTCAGATCCGGGAACACCAGATCCGCTGCGGCGGGGCCTGCCAGCAGGCAAGCCGATACCAGGGCCGCGCCCGCGGCCTTCAACTTTTTCGTCGCCATCCTTGTCTCCTCCCTGGGTTTGGACGGTCCGTGCCGGGGCTCCTCTTCCCCGGGTGCAGGGCCGGTCCGGGCCCTGCGGGCTGCGGCGGGGCTCCTCTTCCCTGCCGCATGGCCCCTTCCTAGTGCGGGAAGGGCCAGAGTCTCAGCTTCTCCTTGCCAACGCGCCAGAGCTGCGCCAGCCCGTGCGGCTCTGCCACCAGGAAGGTGACGATCAGCCCGCCGACGATCATGAATTCAAGGTGCGCCGCCAGATCCGTCGGCCAGCCGAGGCCGCCGACCAGCACGTTCTTCAGCAGCACCGGCAGCAGCACCAGGAAGGCGGCGCCCATCAGGCTGCCGGCGATCCGGCCCAGCCCGCCGATGATGATCATGAACAGCACCAGGAAGCTCTTGTTGATGCCGAAGGCTTCGCCCACCTCGACCGCGCCCAGGTAGACCGCGAAGAACAGCGCCCCGGCGATGCCGATGAAGAACGAGCTGACCGCGAAGGCCGAGAGCTTGGCCGCCAGCGGGTTCACCCCGATGATCTCGGCGGCGATGTCCATGTCGCGGATGCCCATCCAGCTGCGCCCCATGGTGCCCCGCGTCAGGTTGCGCGCCACCACGGCGGCAAAGATCAGGAACAGCAGGCAGAACAGGTAGGTCACCCAGGCCTCGGCATTGGGGCCGGTCACGGCCTGCCCCAGCACCGTGCGTTCCGGCGCGCTGATCTGGCCCGAGGCGGAGTGGTTGTAGAACCACGGCACCCGGTTGAACAGCCAGACCAGGAAGAACTGCGCCGCCAGCGTCGCCACCGCCAGGTAGAAGCCCTTGATCCGCAGCGAGGGCAGCCCGAAGAGCACCCCGACCCCGGCGGTGATCCCGCCGGCCAGCAGCACGTGAATGATGATCGAGACCTCGGGGAAGGCGGTCATCAGCTTGTAGGTGGCATAGGCGCCGACCGCCATGAACCCGCCGGTGCCCAGCGAGACCTGGCCGCAGAAGCCGACCAGGATGTTCAGCCCGATCGCCGCGATGGCGTAGATCAGGAAGGGCAGCGCCACGGCATTGGCCCAGTAATCGTTGATCACGAAGGGCACCACCAGCAGCGCCACGGCCAACGTGACCTGTACCGCGATCCGGTCGAAGCGGATCGGGAAGCTCTGTCCGTCTTCCCTGTAGCTCGTCTTGAAGTCTCCGGCCTCGCGGTACAGCATCTCTCAGACCTCGCTTTGCGGTGCAATCCGCTGGTGGGGTTCGATCCGGTTGCAGAGCCCGAGGTGGCACAGCATGCCCCCCAGGAAGCCCGCCCCGGACAGGGCGGCGGCGCCCAGCTGTTCGCCGGCCGAGAGATCGGCGAACAGGGCGATCAGTCCGAAGCACCAGAAGGCGCCCCAGGCCAGCACGTTGAGGATCGCCAGAAGCTTCATGCCTCTTCGCCCCGCGCCCAGGCGATTCGCCGGCAGGCGACCAGGTAGGTCAGCCAAGCGCCCAGCAGTCCGATGGCCAGGATCACGACGTTGACCAGAACGTGATGACCAACGACTGCCTCGGCCTTGGCCGACCAGAAGACGAAGCCCCAGTAGCAGGCCCAGACGACCAGCATGGCGACAAGACGGATACCCTTGATGTCTTTCATTTCTTTCTCTCCTCCTATGCCCCGGCTCCTCAACCGGGGGCCCCGGGCGGGCGGGTGTCGCGACAAAGTCGCGCAGTCGCCCGCAGGGGTCTTTACACTCTCTCGATAATCCGTTCCCCGAACAAGCCCTGAGGACGGAAGACGAGGAAAAGCAGCGCCAGAACGTAGGCAAACCAGTTCTCGGTCGCCCCGCCGACCAGCGGACCGACCAGGAATTCGAACAATTTTTCACCAACCCCGATGATCAGCCCGCCGACGATGGCGCCGGGAATCGAGGTGAAACCGCCCAGCATCAGCACCGGCAGGGCCTTCAGCGCGATCAGCGACAGCGAGAACTGCACGCCCGACTTGGTGCCCCACATGATCCCCGCGACCAGCGCCACGAAACCGGCGATCGACCAGACCAGCACCCAGATGAAGTTCAGGCTGATGCCGACCGACAGCGCCGCCTGGTGATCATCGGCCACGGCGCGCAGCGCCCGGCCCTGTTTCGAGTACTGGCTGAAGATCGTCAGCGCGATGACCAGCACCGCCGCGATCACCGTGGCCCAGATATCGAGGTTGTCGATGAAGAACCCGTAGCCGAAGGCGTTGAAAGTGGTCTCGTCGATCCAGGCATTGATGCCCTGCGGCAGG
Organism: Oceanicola sp. S124; assembly: GCF_000220565.1. Classification (GTDB taxonomy): domain Bacteria; phylum Pseudomonadota; class Alphaproteobacteria; order Rhodobacterales; family Rhodobacteraceae; genus Pseudooceanicola. The sequence goes on from NZ_AFPM01000272.1 coordinate 12,452, forward strand.
CCGACATCCAGCTTCTTGATGTCCGCGCCCCACATGATGTCCCCGAGGCCCTCCATGAAATAGGCCAGCCCGATGGTCGCCATGAAGAGGATGATCGGCTCCTGCCCCACCAGGTGGCGGAAGATCAGCTTGTTCACCGCCCAGGCCAGGGCGACCATCACGACGCCGGTCAGCAGGATCGCGGCCACGGCGGGCAGGTGCCAGCCGAAGTGGTGGATCTCGGTGCCGAAGACGGCGTTGATCAGGTGGCTGAAGGGCACCTGCCCCTCCATGATCCCGACAAGGGTCAGCGCGGCGAAGAGCGCCATCACCCCCTGCGCATAGTTGAAGATGCCGGAGGCCTTGAAGATCAGCACGAAGCCGAGCGCGACGAGCGCATAGAGCACCCCGGCCATCAGCCCGTTGAGGAAGACCTCCATGGCGAAGAGAAGCTGGTCAGGCATGGGAAACCTCCTCTGCGGGATGGCGGGCGGGGCGAGGCGCCCCGGCGCGAGCGCCGCAGGTCATCGCGTCAGTCATGGGCCACCCCCAGGTAGGCGTCGATGACGTCCTGGTTGCTGCGCACCTCGTCCGGGGTGCCGTCGCCGATCTTGCGGCCATAATCCATCACCACCACCCGGTCGCTCAGGTCCATCACCACGCCCATGTCGTGTTCGATCAGCGCGATGGTGGTGCCGAATTCGTCGTTCACATCGAGGATGAAACGGGACATGTCCTCTTTCTCCTCGACGTTCATGCCGGCCATGGGCTCGTCCAGCAGCAGCAGCTTCGGCTCGGCGGCCAGGGCGCGCGCCAGTTCCACGCGCTTCTTCAGCCCATAGGGCAGCCGCGCCACCGGCGTCTTGCGGATGCTCTGGATCTCGAGGAAGTCGATGATGCGCTCGACCTTCTCGCGGTTCTCGATCTCTTCCCGCTCGGCGCGGCCAAACCACAGGGCCTGCCGGAACACCCCGGCCTTCATGTGGTTGAGCCGCCCGGTCATCACGTTGTCCAGCACCGTCATGCCCTCGAACAGCGCGATGTTCTGGAAGGTTCGCGCCACGCCCTGCCGCGCCACCTCGTAGGGGCGCATCCGGGGCCGGCGCTGGCCGTGGAACCAGACCTCGCCCTCCTGCGGATTGTAGAAGCCGCTGATCACGTTCAGCATCGAGCTCTTGCCCGCGCCGTTCGGCCCGATGATCGCGCGGATCTCGCCCTGGCGGATGTCGAAGGAGATGTCCTTGATCGCCTCCACCCCGCCGAAGCGCAGGGTGATGTTGCGCATTTCCATCATCACGGGCCCGATCTGGCGCCCGTCCGCAGTCACCCAGCCCTCGGCCGGCTGGTCGGTAACGATCTGTTCTGCAAGGCTCATTCCGCTGCCACCCTTTCCGCACCTCGATCCATGACCGCCGCGTCACACAGTTTCAGAGTGGCCGAGATATGGCCCTTGCGCCCGTCCTCGTAGGTCACCTCCGTGCGGGTCGAGACCTGCCCGGACCCGTCGTAGAGAGCAGCGATCAGGTCGGCGTATTTCTCTTCGATGATCTTGCGGCGCACCTTGCGGGTGCGGGTCATCTCTCCGTCGTCGGCATCCAGTTCCTTGTGCAGCACGAGGAAGCGGTGGATCTGGCAACCCGAGAGCATCTCATCTTCCGCCACCGAGCGATTGACCTGCTCGACGTGCGACCGGATGGTCTCCAGCACCTGTGGATGGCCAGCCAGCTCCTGGTAGCTGGAATAGGCGATGTTGTTGCGCTCGGCCCAGTTGCCGACGGCGGTCAGGTCGATGTTGATGAAGGCGGTGCAGGTCTCGCGTCCGTTCCCGAAGACCACGGCTTCGAGGATGTTCGGGAAGAACTTCAGCTTGTTCTCGACGTATTTCGGCGCGAACAGGCTGCCATCGGCCATCTTGCCCACGTCCTTGGCGCGGTCGATGATCCGCAGGTGGCCGCTGCCCTCTTCGATGAAGCCCGCATCGCCGGTGGCCACCCAGCCCTCGGGATCCTTGGTCGAGGCCGTGCTCTCGGGGTTCTTGTAGTAGAGCTGGAACACCCCGGGGCTGCGATAGAAGACCTCGCCGCTCTCGGCGATCTTCAGCTCGACCCCGGGAGAGGCCACCCCCACCGTATCCGAGCGCACCTCGCCGTCCGGTTGCTGGGTGATGAAGACCGAGGCCTCGGTCTGGCCGTAGAGCTGCTTCAGGTTGATGCCGAGGGCGCGGTAGAAATCGAAGATCTCGGGCCCGATGGCCTCGCCCGCCGTATAGCCGACACGGATGCGGCGCAGGCCAAGGGTGTCCTTCAGGGGACCGTAGATCAGCAACTCTCCCAGCCGGTATTTCAGCTGGTCGGCCAGCTCCACCCGCTGACCGTCCAGCATCCGCCCGCCCACCTGACGCGCATGGGCCATGCACTTGTCAAACAACCACTTCTTGAACCGCCCGGCGTCTTCCATGCGGATCATGACGTTGGTGAGCTGGGTTTCGAAAACACGTGGAGGGGCAAAATAGTAGCTGGGCCCGATCTCGCGCAGGTCCGTCGCGAGGGTGGTCTCGCTTTCCGGACAGTTGACGCAGAAGCCCGACCAATAGGCCTGGCCGATCGAGAAGATGAAGTCGCCGACCCAGGCCATGGGCAGGTAGGCAAGCACCTCCTCGCCGGGCCCGAGGTTGTCGAACTCGCTGGAATTCTTCGAGGTCTCGATGATGTTGCTGTTGGACAGCACGACGCCCTTGGGCTTGCCCGTTGTGCCCGAGGTATAGAGCATCACGCAGATGTCCTCGGGGCCAAGGGCGGCGGTGCGGCGCTCCATCTCGGGGGTCAGCGCGTCCCGGGCGGCGCGGCCCTGCTGCTGCACCTGGCCGTAGTCATGCAGATGCGCGTGGTCGTATTTCCGCATCCCGCGCGGGTCGAGATAGAGGATATGTTCCAGCGCCGGCAGCTGCGGCTTGACCTCGATGACCTTGTCGACCTGCTCCTGGTCCTCGGCGACGACGAAGCGGGCGCCGCAGTGATCCAGCACATAGGCCATCTCTTCGGCGGCACTGTCGGAATAGAGCGGTACGGGAACGGCCCCGACCATCTGCGCGGCCGGAATGGCCCAGTAGAGATGCGGGCGGTTGGTGCCGATGATGGCGATGAAGTCTCCCGGCTGCACGCCGAGGTCCAGCAGGCCAAGGGCCAGGTCGCGAACCTCTTCCCGGGTCTCGGCCCAGGTCCAGCTCTGCCAGATGCCGAACTCCTTCTCGCGGTAGGCGGTCCGGTCCGGCCAGGTCTTCGCATTGCGTTCGAGCAGGGCGGGCACGGAGTTCACCGGCCCGCCCGCCGCGTGCGAGATGTCTCTCACGACTGTTCTCCTCCCCTTTTCCCAGCCCTCCCCGACCGGGAAAAAACCGCCCTCCTCAAGGCGGGTCGAATAGCCATCATCGCGCTATCACATTCGCGGCGCCCTGCTGACTAGTCAAACATTATCTGCAATTTTTGCGCGATCATTTCCGTATCCTAACGAATTGTTACGGGTGCTGCGGCGCCGAATTTCTGCTGCATCTGCAAAGCGGGGGGCTGTCCCGAAGCGCCCTTTTCCGCTAGCCCTGAGGCAGGGAGTGAGAAATTATGCCGAGCCATCAGGCCCGTACGGATCGCATGACCATGGCCGGGCTGAACATGATCCAGCAGGCGCTGTCGATCTACGACCACGATCTGAGACTTGTGCAATGCAACCGGCGGTTTCGGTCGATGTTCGACCTGCCCGAGGCCCTGACCCTTCCCGGCGCGCGATTCGAGGACACGATCCACCATCTCTGCGCCTCGGGCGAATACGGCCCGCTGGACGATCTGGACACCGCGGTGCGCGAGCGGGTCGAGAAGGCCCTGGCCTTCGAGCCCCATTACATGGAGCGCACCCGGCCCAATGGCCGCGTCGTCAGCGTCGAAGGCGGCCCGCTGCCGGAAGGCGGATGGGTCACCGTCTACACCGACATCACCGACAGCCGCCGCCAGGAACAGCTGCTGCGCGCCCGCTCCGAGGAACTTTCCGAACAGCTTCTGTCGCGCGCCGAAGAGCTGGCGGCGACCAACCGCCAGCTGCAGGCCACCAATTCGGCGCTGGAAGAGGCCAAGCGCGAGCTGACCGGCATGGAGGCTCGCATCCGCCTGATGACCGAGATGCTGCCGGCCCATATAGCCCACCTCGGCCCGGACAGGTGCTATACCTATTCCAACCGCCGCCTCAGCCGGATCATGCCGGGCCGCCCGGCGCAGATCGTCGGGCTGCATATCGCCGATGTGCTGGGCCGCGCGTCCTACGCCTCGGTACAGCCGCACCTCGATGCGGCGCTGGAGGGGCGACCGTCGGTCTTCGAGTTCACCGATACCGAAAGCTCTCGCCGGATCCGCACCGCGCTGACCCCGGCCGAAAGCGGCGCCTACATCATGTCGATGGATGTGACCGAGGAAACCCAGACCCGCGCCGCCTTGGCCCAGACCAAGCGGCGCGAGCTGGCGGCGCAGGTGACCTCCGGCATGGCACATGACTTCTCGAACCTGCTGACGATCATCCTGGGGCTGCAATCGCGGCTGTCCCGCATGGCACTGGCCCCCGAGGCGCAGGAGCTGGTCACCGCGACCTCTGCCGCCGCCAGGCGTGGGGGCGATCTGCTGGACCGGATCGCCACGATGACCGGAGGGCGTGGCCACCAACCCGTCGCGACGCACTGGGCCGCCTTCCTGCGCGATTTCACCACCCTCGCCCGGCCCTCGCTGCCCGATGGCATCTCGTTGCTGGTCGAGGACAGCATCGGCGACCAGCGGCTCTGGCTTGATCCCGGCATGTTGCAGGACAGCCTGCTGAACCTGGTGCTGAATGCCCGCGACGCCCTCGGCCCGCGCGGCGGCGAGATCCGGCTGGAAGCCCGCTGCCGCACCGGCACCTGGCTTGAGATCACCGTGGCCGACACCGGTCCCGGCTTCACCGAGAAGGCACTGGAACAGGCCATGCAGCCCTTCTTCACCACCAAGGGCGCCGAGGGCTCGGGCCTCGGGTTGTCGATGGTCTTCGACATGACCCAGCGGGCCGGCGGGCAGATGCGGCTGGCCAATGACGCCGGCGCCCGGGTGACCCTGCAACTGCCCTGGCGCGAGGCGCCCCGCCCCGCCACCCCCGGCCTTGCCCTGCTGGTCGAGGACAGTGCCGACCTGCGCCGCTCGGTCCGCGACATGCTGGTGGCGCTTGGCTATTCGGTGATCGAGGCGACCAGCGCCGAAGAGGCCCGCGCCATCGCCCGCGACCTGCCGGACCTTGTGCTGATCCTGTCGGACCTCTCGCTGGAGGGCGGGTCGACCGGGCTGGACCTTCTGGAAGCCCTGCCGCCACAGGCACCGCCGCTCTGCATCATGACCTCGCTGCGCCCCGACCACCCTCTGCACCGCGCCGCCGCCGCCCGGGTGCCGGTGCTGCAGAAACCCTTCGACCAGGCGCATCTGGCCGCCCTGCTCGCCCCCGGAGACGACGCCGCATGACCGCAGCCCCCCTGATCGCCATCCTCGACGACGAGCCCGAGATCCGCGCCATCCTGCAAGGCGCGCTGGAAGAGGCCGGTTTCCGCAGCCGCGCCTTCGGCCGCGCGCGAGAGTTCGAGGCGGCGCTGTCGGGCATGACACCGGATCTCTGCCTGCTCGACCTGTCACTGCCCGACCGCGACGGGCTGACCCTTGTGCACCGGCTGGCGACCGAGAAGGGCGCCACGGTGATCATCATCTCGGGACGGGCGCAGGTGCAGGACCGGGTGACGGGGCTTGAGCTGGGCGCCGACGACTACATCATCAAGCCCTTCGACCCGGCCGAGGTCGTCGCCCGCATCCGCGCCCGCCTGCGCCGCGACCGCCCGGCGGCCCAGCCCTCGGGGCAGACCGCGCGCTTTGCCGGCTGGACGGCGCATTTCGACCGCTTCTCGCTGGAGGATGCCGAGGGCACCGAGACCCCCTTCAGCCAGGCCGAGGCCGAGGTGCTGCGGCTGTTCCTCGAACGCCCCAAGCGGCTGGTCTCACGCGCGCTGATGCAGGAGGTCCTTGGCGCCGCCGCGGGAGAGGCCTTCGACCGCGCCATGGACGTGCGCATCTCTCGCCTGCGCACCAAGCTGCGCGAGGACCCGAAGAACCCCCGCCTGATCAAGACGATCTACGGCGCGGGCTACATCTTCCTCGGGGATGTCGACTGGGGCTAGGCGACGGCGTAGCGCCCGTAGATCTCTTCCCGGTGATAGCGCAGGAATTCCGGATGCGGCCGGTGCCGCGCCTCTTTCGGGACCATCAGCTTCTGCCCCGGGTCGATCAGCCGCCGCACCACGTCCTGCGGCACCTTGTTGTGCGATACCAGAATCGACATGTCCTCGCCCACCGAGATCAGCCCCCGGTCGAACATCCAGTGCAAAGTGCCGGACAGCGCCAGCCCGTTGCAGACCGCATCCGGGCCGCCATCGGCCACCGGCATGATATGCGCCGCCTGAACCTCGGGCCGCCCACCACCATTGCGCAGGGACAGCCCCGAAATGGCGCATTTGCCGCCATAGGCGCGTTTCACCATCCGCTGAAACGCCGGATCGCGGTACTTGCGCGCCATCAGGATCGTGTCGCGGGGGCCGCCGGCTGGCGCGGGGCCGTCGAAAGGCGCCTGTTCATCGGCGAATCCCGGGAAGGCGATGACCTCTTCACCGGCCTCGCGGGGCAGCGCATAGGCGTCCGCCTCGTCCCGCAGCCCGGCCGAGACGATGGCGTCGAAAGCCTCGCGGGTGATGCGGCGCACCGCAGCCGTATTCGCCCCGCCCGAGATCGGCGTGCCCTCGGTACCTCTCAGCGCCTTCTCATAGGCTACCCCGCGCGGATCCGCCCGCGGCACGACCTGCGGGAAGTCCAGCAGGGTGCCACGCGACAGCAAGGCGTAATAGTGCCCCTCCTGTTCCGGATCGGGCACCACCTCGCGCACCTGCTGGGTCGCGACATAGCCAAAGGCGCCGCGACGGCCCTCGTAGAAGATCACCCAGTCGCCGACGGTCTCTTCGACCATGCCCAGGTACTGCCGGGGAAAGTGATAGGAGAGCCCCGGCCGATCATCGTACTTCGACTCCGGGTTCTGGACGAAAATCGCGTTAACCATTGCCGGATAACGCCAGGGAAAGCCCCGCCGCGCAAGTCCTATCCGGCCAGCCGCTCCACCGCTTCGGCCAGCACCTTCAGGCCGGCGACAAGGTCGGCCTCGTCGGTGTCCTCGGCGAAGGCATGGCTGATGCCGTTGATCGAGGGCACGAAGAGCATCGCCACCGGCATCAGCTTCGCCAGGCTGGTGGCGTCATGCAGCGCGCCCGATTGCATCCGGCGCCAGCGGCCCGGCAGCTGTGCCTCGGCGGCGCCCTCAAGCGCGCCGCGCAGGGCGGGATCCATCGGCACCGGTTCCAGCCCCAGCATGGCCGAGGTGGTCAGGGTCATGCCCATCTGGGCCGCGACCTCGGCGGCGGCGTCGCGGATGATCTCCTCCATCCGCCCAAGGCGGTCGGCATCGCCGTCGCGCCACTGCATCGAGAAGCTGCACCGCCCGGGCACGATGGAATGGCTGCCTGGATGCACCTCGACATGGCCCGTCGTCCAGACCGTCTGCGGGGTGACCACGTTGCGGAAGCGCTCGGCGATCAGCGACTGGAAGCGCAGCATGGCCTGCAGCGCGTCCTTGCGGCGGTGCATCGGCGTGGTGCCGGCGTGGTTCTGCTCGCCCTCGAAGGTCATGCGCATGTCGCGGATGCCGACGATGTCGCTGACCACGCCGACGGCTTCTCCGGCCTCGTGCAGCCAGGGTCCCTGCTCGATGTGGCATTCGAGGAAGCCGGTGAAGCGCGCGGGGTCGACCGGGCCGGTCACCATCCCGGCCATGGCGGCGCGCGCCTCGGCGAAACTGACGCCGGCGCTGTCGACCAGCGCATCGGCGTCCTCCAGCGTCGAATGCCCGGCCCAGACGCGGCTGCCGGTGGTGACGCCGAAGCGGCCCTCTTCGTCCTGGAACGATACGGCAGAGATCGGCACCCCGGCCTCCGCCCCGGCACGGGCCAGCTCGAGCCCGCAGATCACGCCGAGCGCGCCGTCCAGCCAACCACCCTCGGGCTGGCTGTCGGAATGCGAACCGACCAGCAGCGAGCGCCCCGGCGCCATGCCAAAGACCGAGCCGCAGGGATCCACCGCGACCTCAAGCCCCGCAGCGCCGTATTGCCCCGCCAGCCACTGCCGGGCGGCGATGTCGGGGGCGGAATAGGCGGGCCGGATCACCCCCTTGCCGACCCCGGCGGCGCCGAAGCTGCGCAGCTGGTGAAGATCGGCCAGGAAACGGTCGGGGTTCACGGGAATCATCGGGCACACCTCCTTGGTTGCCCCCGAGAGAACAGCAGCCGCCCCGGAAAGGCAAATCAGCCCCCTCGCGCATTGCATCCCCGGCCCCGGCCCCTCTATCAAGTTCCCGGAAAGGAGCCCTTCATGACCCATATCTGGCTGCGCGCCGAACAGCGCCCGAACGAGGATCGCGCCGGGCTGACTCCCGAGGGCGCGAAGGCGCTGATCGACAGGGGCTTCCGCCTGACCGTCGAGGACAGCCGCACGCGTATCCTGCCGCTGCAGGGCTATGTCGATGCCGGCGCCGAGGTGGCGCCCGAAGGATCCTGGCCCGACGCGCCCGCGGATGCGATCATCTTCGGCCTGAAGGAGCTGCCCGAGGACGGCACGCCGCTGCGCCACCGCCACATCATGTTCGGCCATGCCTACAAGGGCCAGCCCGCCGGGCAGGAGCTGCTGAAGCGCTTCGTCGCCGGGGGCGGCACGCTTTACGATCTGGAATACCTGGTGGATGAAACCGGCCGCCGCGTCGCCGCCTTCGGCTACTGGGCGGGCTATGCGGGCGCCGCCGTCTCGCTGATGTGCTGGGCGGCGCAGCAGCAGGGCACGATCTGCCCGCCCGTCGGCGCTTACCCGGACAAGGAAGCCCTGCTGAGCGACCTGCACGCGCGCCTCGCCCCCTATGACACCCGCCCCCGCGCCATCGTCATCGGCGCCCTTGGCCGGGTGGGTCGCGGCGGCGCGGATCTCTGCGAGGCCCTCGGCTGCGCGGTGACCAAGTGGGACATGGCCGAGACCGCCCATGGCGGCCCCTTCCCCGAGATCGCCGAGCACGAGATCTTCCTGAACTCGATCCTCGCCATGCCCGGGACCCCGGTCTTCGTGCCGGTCGGGATGGCCGACGGCCCCCGCCGGCTGAGTGTCATCGGCGATGTGGCCTGCGACCCGACCTCGGACTTCTCGCCGGTGAAGGTCTACGACCGCACGACCACATGGGCGGAACCGGCCCTGCGGGTGCGCGAGAGCCCGCCGCTGGACGTGATGGCCATCGACAACCTGCCCTCGATGCTGCCCAAGGAAAGCAGCGAGGACTACGCGGCGCAACTGCTGCCCTCGCTGCTGAGGCTGGATGCGCTGGACAGCGGCGTCTGGGGGCGGGCGAAGGCCCAATACGACACACATACGGAGGCAATGGCATGAAGATTCACTGGTGCGGCACGGGCCTGTCCGCGATCCCCGGCCTGCGGCGGCTGCTCGAGGGCGGCTACCCGGTCGTTGTCTGGAACCGGACCGTCGAGAAGGCCGAGGCCGAGGTCGGCGACCTGACCAGCGACATCCGTGCCTTTTCGCTGGAAGCCGTGACCGAGGCGCTTGAGCCCGGCGATATCGCGGTCTCGATGCTGCCCGCCGACCTGCATGTTCCGCTGGCGAGTGCCTGCCTTCAGGCGAATGCGCATTTCGTCTGCTCGTCCTATGTCTCGCCCGAGATGGCAGCGCTGGACGGGGCGGCGAAGGAGAAGGGGCTGAGCCTCGTCAACGAGGTGGGCCTTGATCCGGGCATCGACCATGTCTTCGCCGACGACCTGGTGGCCCGGCTGCGCGCGCTGGCGCCCGAGGCCCCCGAGGTCTCGTTCACCTCCTACTGCGGCGGGTTCCCGAAGGTTGCCAACGACTTCCGCTACAAGTTCAGCTGGTCGCCGCTTGGCGTGCTGAAGGCGCTGCGCTCGCCCTCGCGGTCACTCAAGGACGGGCAGGAGCTGCATGTCGCCCGCCCCTGGGACGCCATCACCCCCTATGAAAACCCGCTGCCCGGCGGCGAGGTCTTCGAGGCCTACCCGAACCGTGACTCGGTGCCCTTCATCGCGCAATACGGCTTCGACGAGAGCTGGCAGGTGAAGGATTTCGTCCGTGGCACCCTGCGGCTCGGTGGCTGGGCGACGGCCTGGGAGGGCCTGTTCCGCGAGATCGAGACGCTGACCGGCCCCGGAGGTGACGCCCGCCTGCGCGAGATCTCGGACGGGCTGTGGGACAGCCACGCCTATGACGAGGGCGAAGCCGACCGCGTCGTCATGTTCGTCCGCCTGACCGCCGAAGCCCAGGGAAAGCCTGTCTTCGACCAGGCCTGGGCGATGGACGCCTCTGACCGCCCCGAAGGCAGCGCCATGGGACGGCTGGTGTCGGTCTCGGTCGCTCTGGCCATCGAGGCGCTGGTCGCCGCGCGGCTGGTCCCCGGCGTCGTCACCGCCTCGAACGCCGCCGACCCGCTGTTCGCCGAGGATATCCGCAGCGAATGGCTGTCGGAGGTCGAAGAGATGTCGGACGTGCTGGAGCGGATCGACTTCCTGGGGTGAGGCCCGGGTGGCGGGACCAAAGGTGCCTCCCCTGCGGGGAAGCACCCTACGCTAGCTCAGCCGCCCCGGACCAGGTCATCCTCTTCGTCGCTGGCCGAGAGGCCGAGCGCCTCGAGCCCGTTTTCCAGGTGGTCCGACAGATGCGGCGTGCCCAGCAGGTAGTCGGGCGTCGGTGTCGTCGCCTCTGCGCGGGCCGTGGCGATGGCCTCTTCCAGCTCATCCGCACCGAAGCTGTCGCGACCGACCCACATCACCGCGACGAGGCTGGCCAGCTCATCCTCGTTGAGGTTGTCGAGAAAGGCGCGCAATTCGCCCTCGGCGCGGTCCAGTTCGCGCGCCATGAGGATGACATTGGCAATCTTGGTGATCGAGATTTCGAGCATGGCGTTTTCTCCTGTTCGGTAAGCACCTTGCCCCGACCAGGATACGCCCTTCCTTGATTTGCCGCAAATCCTGAAGCTGAGGGTCAGCTTTTTCCGCCGTCCTGGGTCAGGCTTTCCAACGGGCTGTCAGCCTCGGGCGCCAGTTCCTCGAAGTCGAAGTTGTCCAGCTTCGCCGCGCGCTTGCCAGCCCGTTCCGCCGCCGTGCCGATCCCGTCCAGGTCCTTGCGGGCCTGGTTGAAGTGGGTGTCCAGCTTGGCGACACGTTCCACCACCAGCTCGACGTCGCGGTGCAGCATGGACAGGGTCTTGCGGATGGCGCCGGCCTGTTCGCGCATCCGGGCATCCTTGAGGATCGCCCGCATGGTGTTCAGCGTCGCCATGCAGGTGGTCGGAGAGACGATCCAGACCCGGGCATTGAAGCCCTCGCGGACAACCTCGGGGAAATTGGCGTGCAGCTCGGCGTAGACGGCTTCGGAGGGCAGGAACATCAGCGCGCCGTCGGCGGTCTCTCCCTCGATGATGTAACGCTCTGAAATCGCCTTGATATGGGCGCGCACGGCCTGGCGGAACAGGGTCTGGGCGCGGGCCTTGTGATCCGCCGTCTGGGCGCCGCGCAGGGCTTCATAGGCTTCCAGAGGGAACTTGGCGTCGATGACGATGGGGCCCGGCGGGTTGGGCAGGTGGATCAGGCAGTCCGCCCGCTTGCCGTTGGAAAGCACCGCCTGCACCGTGTAGCTGTCCGAGGGCAGCGCCTTGCCGACGATGTCGTTCAGCTGGATTTCCCCGAAGGCCCCCCGGGTCTGCTTGTTGGACAGGATGTCCTGCAGGCTGAGGACATCGCCCGACAGCTTGGTGATGTTCTCCTGCGCGCGGTCGATCACCTGAAGGCGTTGCTGCAGCTCGGCCAGACTTTTCGTGGTCTTCTCCGAACCGCCCTGAAGCTGCTGGTTCATCTTCTCCTGCATCTCGGACAGGGCGCGGGCCTGCTGCATGGCATTGGCGTGCAGGCGGTCGTTCATCTCCTTCTGCACATGGGCCATGCGGGTTTCCATCATCTGCAGCATCTGCGCCTGACCCTGGTTCTGCGCGTTGGAGACGGTGGACAGGCCGCCCGACAGCTGCTCCTGACCCTTGGCGAGGCCCTCGACCGTGCGGCCCAGCTGGTTCATCTGCCAGATCACCGGCTCGGAGGCGCGCGAGGTGGCACGGATCGCCGTGATGATCAGGACGAGCAGCACCAGAAATGCGGCGCCGCCGATGACGGCGGCGAGGGTCAGCGGATCGGTGAGGTCGATCTGGTTCATGTGCGGCCAAAGAGCCTTTCGATGTCGGAGAGCTTCAGCTCTACGTAGGTGGGCCGGCCATGGTTGCACTGACCGCTGTGCGGGGTCGCCTCCATCTGCCGCAGAAGTTCATTCATCTCGGCCACCTGCATGCGGCGGCCCGAGCGGATGGAGCCATGGCAGGCAACGCGGGACAGGATTGCCTCGATCCGCGCCTGAAGCGCCATGCTGTCATCCTGATCGGTCAGCTCGTCGAGCACGTCGCGCAAGAGGGCCTCGGCATTGATTTCGCCCAGGATCGCCGGGGTCTCGCGCACCGCGATGGCGCCGCCGCCGAAGGGTTCGATGACCAGGCCGAAGCGGGCGAGATCCTCGGCGGCCTCCAGCAGGCGTTGCGCATCCGCTTGGGAAAGTTCGATGATTTCCGGGATCAGCAGGGCCTGCGAGGCGACGCCATTCTCGGCCATCTGGCGTTTCAGCTTCTCGTAGACCAGGCGCTCATGGGCGGCATGCTGGTCCACCAGTACCATCCCGCGCGACGTCTGGGCGACGATGTAGTTCTCGTGCACCTGCGCGCGGGCGGCGCCAAGGGGGTAGTCCTCCAGCGGGGTCTGGCTGGGGCTTTCCACGACCGGCTCGACCCGGGCCGAGGGGGCGTGATCGAAGCTGCGGAAGCCTTCCGACATCGCCGGGGCGGGTTCCGGCGCCTGGAAGCTGTTCAGCGGCGCATAGCCGCCGGAGGGACGGCGTTCCGGCGCCTGGTAGACGAAGGGACGACCTTCGGGCGTGCGCGGCGTCTCTTCGGGACGGAAGGCGCCGAGGGTCGCGGTGGCAACGGTGGTCGAGGCGCGGTGCCCGGCCTCGGCCAGGGCGTGGCGCAGGCCCGAGACGATGAGGCCGCGCGCGATGGCCGGGTCACGGAATCGGACCTCGGATTTGGCCGGGTGGACATTGACGTCGACCAGCTGCGGGTCGCAGTCGAGGAACAGCGCGGCGACCGGGTGACGGTCGCGCGACAGGTAGTCGAAATAGGCCGCGCGCAGGGCTCCGGTCAGCAGCTTGTCCTTCACCGGGCGACCGTTGACGAAGAGGAATTGCGCCACCGCCGCGCCGCGCGAATAGGTCGGCAGGGCGGCATAGCCCGACATGCGGATGCCGTCGCGGGTGGCGTCGATCTTCAGCGCGTTCTCGGCGAAATCGCGGCCGATCACGGTGGCAAGGCGCCCGTGCAGCGCGTCGAAGAGATCGCCCGTTTCCGGGTCGGCGCGGAAGATCGTGCGGGTCTCTCCGCCCGAGGCATCGCGCAGGGTGAAGCCGACGAAAGGCTCGGCCATGGCGAGGCGCTTGATGACATCGGTGACGGCCTGCATCTCGGCCCGGTCGGTGCGCAGGAATTTCAGCCGCGCCGGGGTGGCGAAGAACAGGTCGCGCAGCTCGGCCACGGTGCCCTTGTTCAGCGCGGCGGGTTTCACCGGGCTGATCTGGCCGCCCGAGACCTTGATCTCGGCCGCGTCATGGCCCCGGGCGCGGGAGGTCAGCGTCAGCCGCCCGACCGCGCCGAGCGAGGGCAGCGCCTCGCCCCGGAAGCCGAAGGAATGGATGTTCAGCAGGTCCGAACCGTCGATCTTCGAGGTGGCATGGCGCGACAGCGCCAGCGGCAGGGCCTCGGGGGGGATGCCGCAGCCGTCGTCGGCGATGCGGATCAGGGTCTTGCCGCCATCGGCCACCGTGATCTCGATCCGCGTGGCCCCGGCGTCGAGCGAATTTTCCACCAGCTCCTTCACCGCAGAGGCCGGGCGCTCGACCACTTCACCGGCGGCAATGCGGTTGATGGCGGCGTCGTCCAGCTGGCGGATCACGGGCTGGGCATCAAGGATATGGGGGTCAGAGCGGTGCATACCGCGAAATGTAGCATGGGCGGAGTGAGTCGGAAATGGCAGACCAGAGGGAATGCCGAGGCGGTCAGAGCCCATGTCAGGCGTGCAGAGCGAAGGGCCGCGAACGCGCCTGGGTGGGCGCATCGGGACCTCTGGCTGGCTTGGTGTCCCCGAAGCCTCCACGCCGATTTGTCATCCTCCGACACCGCCTGTGCGCCCTCCCGGGGGGAGGGGCTCGGTCCGGTCCGCAACGCGACGAACCCTCCGGGGAGGTTTCGAGGTCCGAGCGGGCGGAGCCCCGGCGGGCGCGGCCCCGGCTTGTAGCCCGCGCCAGGGGGAGCGCATTGTGCAGGGTGGGTGAGTACCCACCTTTGGCCGCCGGAGAGGGCTGCGAAGTGGCGGCGGGGTGGAACCCCGCCCTACGGGAGCACCTCGCGGACGATTTCCAGCGCCCGGGTCGGGCGCGCCCCTTCGCTCTGCATGACCAGCCGCCAGCCTAGGGCGTAGGGTGGGTGACAACCCACCTTCGGCGGCGATGACGTGGCGGCGGGATGCGTCCCCGCCCTACGGAAGCAGGTCGCGTATCACCTCCGGCGCGCGGCCGGGGTTCGTCACGCAGATCACCCGATGCGCCTGTTCCGGCTTGGCACCAAGGAACACCGTCAGGTCGGCATTGGCCGGGAAGTCTGTCAGGCGGATCACCGTCGCCCCCCCTGCCCCTGCGCAGGTGCCGGCGATATGCCAGACCTCCTGCGCCTCGGCGCGGAAACGGCGGATCGAGACCGTCACCTCGGCATCGAACATCGACCCGAAGGCCACCGGCGCCACGAGGGTCTCGGCCCGCGGCGGCGTGGCCAGAAGGAGCAGCACCAGAAGACCCGCCCCTCTCATCGTCCCTCCCCAGAGTTTCAAGACTAGCCTCGGGTCGCGGCCTCGTACCAGTCGCGGATGGCCTGACGTTCCTCTTCTTCGATGAAGGAAACGTTAGCGGGCGGCATGGCATGGCCCAGACCCGCCTGCAGGTAGATGGCGCGGGCGTTGCGCAGGATCTGGTGCTGGTCGTCCAGCCGCACGCCCTTGGGAGCCCAGAGAATGCCATCCCAGAAGGGCTCGGCGGCATGGCACATGGAACAGCGGCCCATGACGATCTGCTCCACGGCCTCGTAGCCCTCGGCCTCGGCGAAGCGCGTCAGACCGGCGGGGATGGCGGCCTCGGCTTCGGCCCTGTCGCGCCAGAGCGGCGCTGTCGACAGGAACATCACCAGCAGGAAGATCAGCGCGGTCAGCAGCCAGGTCCACCAGGGCATGCCCTTCTTGGAATGCATGGTGTTGAAGAAATGCCGGATGGTGACGCCCATCAGGAAGACGAGGCTGGCGATGATCCAGGTGTATTCGGTCGAGAAGGCCAGCGGGTAGTGGTTGCTGAGCATCATGAAGATGACCGGCAGCGTCAGGTAGTTGTTATGGGTCGAGCGCTGCTTGGCGATCTTGCCGTACTTGGCATCCGGCGTCCGGCCCGCCTTCAGGTCGGCGACGACGATGCGCTGGTTCGGCATGATGATGAAGAAGACATTCGCCGACATGATCGTCGCGGTGAAGGCGCCGAGGTGCAGCAGCGCGGCGCGGCCGGTGAAGACATGGGTGTAGAAATAGGCCAGGCAGACGAGGATCAGATAGAGGCCGATCATCAGCCGCGTGTTGTTGTCGCCGAACTTCGACTTGCAGAGGGCGTCGTAGACCAGCCACCCCCCCGCGAGAGAGGCCAGCGAGATCGCCACGGCACCCCAGGCCGGCAGGTCCGCGACCGCCGGGTCGACCAGGTAGAAATCCGCTCCCAGGTAGTAGACCAGCCAGAGCAGCGCGAAGCCGGAAAGCCAGGTCGAATAGCTCTCCCATTTGAACCAGACCAGGTGCTCGGGCATGGCCGCCGGGGCCACCAGGTACTTTTGGATATGGTAGAAACCGCCGCCGTGAACCTGCCACTCTTCACCATCCGCAGGACCGGGGACATTGCGGTTCAGGCCGAGATCCAGCGCGATGAAGTAGAAGGAAGACCCGATCCAGGCCATCGCCGTGATCACGTGCAACCAGCGGACCGCGAATTCCACCCAGGCCCCAATGGCCGCCCAATCGTACATGCTGTCCCCCGGATCATCCGTTCTTTTGCCAAGCATAAGCATGGTTTGCG
>NZ_AFPM01000271.1 GCF_000220565.1 Oceanicola sp. S124
CATCCGACCGCCCCGCCGGTGGCCAGCCTCTGGAGGCTCTGCATGCGCAGGAGCTGCAGGTGATGGGCAAGATCGCCGCCGGTGTCCCGATCGAGGCGATCTCCGAGGTGTCCTCGCGCATTGCCGTGCCGGGCGCCATGCTGTCGCGCGGGGGCGATCACTATGCGCTCGAGGTCAGCGGCGACTCGATGATCGAGGCCGGGATCAACGATGGCGACGTGGTGATCATCCGCGAGACCGCCACCGCCGATGACGGCGATATCGTCGTGGCACTGGTGGAAGAGCAGGAGGCGACGCTGAAGAAGATCTTCCGCAAGGCCGGCTCGGTCGACCTGGTTGCCGCCAACCCCGCCTATCCGACCCGCACGCTGGCGGCCGACAAGGTCCGGGTGCAGGGCCGGCTGGTCGGGCTGATCCGCACCTACTGAGACCACCTGCCGGGCGCCCTGTCGTGTCCGGGGAGGCCGAGGGCTTTCGCCCGTGCACGGTGCCCGGGAGAGCCCGGGCCATGTGACCCGTCGGGCGTCTCTCCCGGATCGAAGCGGCGG
>NZ_AFPM01000270.1 GCF_000220565.1 Oceanicola sp. S124
TTCTGCGGCGCTTGTTCCGGTTTCCGAGCTGCCCTCGTTCATGAAAGGCTCTGCGAGAGCAGGGGGCAGAGGGTCGCCAGAGGCGTTCTCGTCCCGGTGCCGGGGGCCCAAGAGGCCGCCAGGACGGCGGCGCCCCGGGTTGCGTCCCGGGCGACGCGATGGGCTGCGCGCCGTGCAGGGGTGCGCTGATCCGGCTGGCCCGTGGCGGAGGCTGTCGGTTCGGCGCCTGACCCGGCGTCCGCCGGGATGCCCGCCTCAGCACCGGGCCTGTCGCTGGCCCTGGCGTCCGTGCCGTGCACCCGCTGGTCCTGCAGCCTGTCGGTGCCGGGACCGCGCCGCTCGTTCTGCCCCTCTGTGGCCACCTGCGCCCTCCTGCTTGTCCCATCCTTCCTAGGCAGGCGCGAAGGGCCTCGCAAGTGCGCGTCAGGCGCGGGGCTGGCGCAGTCCCGAGACCATCCCGGTCTCGATCAGGTCGCCGCCCGAGGTGACCAGCAGGGTGCTGCCGGCGATGATCCTGGCCTCGACGATGGGCGAGTAGCTTTCCAGCACGTCGGTCGCCAGCAGGTCGCCCTCGGCGTAGTTCTCGAGCTCGAAGGTATAGCGGCCATGGGGCAGGAGGTTGCCGCTGGTGTCGGTGCCGTCCCAGTCGACCGGATCGGTGCCAAGCGGCACCTCGCCCTCGTAGACGACATTCCCGGCGGCGTTGCGCACCACGAGAATTGCCGTATCGGCGGCGGTGAGCGGGTTGGGCGCCAGCGTCACCGGCGCGCCCTGCCAGCGGGCGGGCGCAGCTGAAAGCGCCTCCATGCCGACCCAGGAAGTCAGGTCGGACATCGACGAGGTGACAAGCTGTCCGGTGAGCGATTCCAAAAGGTTGTTGGTCAGGACCTGCTGCTCGACGGAGGAGAAGGTGGCGAGCTGCACGGCGAAGTCCGCTGATTCGACGGGGTTCAGCGGGTCCTGGTTCTGCAGCTGTGTCGAGAGCATCTGCAGGAAGGTCTCGAAGTCCGAGCTGATCATCGGCTTCGCGGTGGTGTTGACGGAATTGGCCGCGCTCGTTGCGGTGCCGGTGGTGGTGATGGCGTCCATGTGAGGGCTCCTGTGGGGGCGGGTCAGACCCGGATGTCGATCGTGTCGCGGCGGGCGAGGCCGGCTGGTCCGGCGGAGGGGCGCAGACCTCGCGCCTGATCATCGGGCCCCTCGGCACCTCCGGCCCGTGGGTCGGAAGCATGGCCGGAAGGCTCCCCCGAGCCTGACGACGTGCCGAAGCCGGATTGCGCGCCATGGCCCGAGCCAAGACCCGAGCCGAAGCCCATGCCAGCCTGGCGCCCGTTGATCGTGATCTCGATGCGGTCGTAGCCGAGCGCGCGGAAACTTTCCTGCAGCAGCGAGACATGGCGGCGCATCAATTCGGAGGTCTCGGAGCGGTCGGCAGTGACATGGAGCGTCACGCCGAGATCCTCGGTGGACATGCGCAGGGTGACGCGCCCCAACTCGCGCGGATCAAGGTGAACCTCGGTCTGTCCGTCGGCGGCGCGCAGGGCGTGCTGGGCAACCTGGCTCGCCAAATGGCGCCCGAGCTCCGCCCGCGACGGTGTCGCAGCGCGCTGGCTGTCGGTTGTCGGCTGAGGCTCTGCCGGCACGGCTTGCAAGTTGCCCTCGGGGGGCGCGCTCAGGGCAGATGACGCGGCTGCTGTCTTGCCGGCGACCTCGGACTCGGGGCGCGGCAGGGGACGGGCGGCCATGTCGGGGCCGGTGCGGTCCGTTCGGGCCCGGGTCATGGGCATCGTGGCACCTGATGCCTCGGTTCGAGCGAACGGAGGCTGATGCCCGGTGCCGGATCGCGGGACGGTCGGGGGAAGCGAGGTCGCCGGTGCGACGGGCAGCGCGCTGGCCCGCCCGGCCCGGGGCGGTTCGGGCGGGGCGGTCGGAAACTCGGTGGGACCATCGCGCCCTGTGATCAGCGGGCGCGCACCCGGGCTGCCATCCTGCTTTGCATGGCCGGCGGCGTATGGCAGGGGCGTGGCTGTCGCGGGATTTCGGGCCTCTCCCGGTTCGAGGGGGGCTTGGGTCGAATTGGCAAGGCTGGTGCCGCGTGGCGCCTCTGCCTCTGTCGGAATGGTGGGGGTCGCCGTGGGCGAAGGCGTAGAGTGAGGCATCGGACCTGTTGAGTTCGCTTGCGAATTCGGTCCCGTGGCAGCATGGCCCGGAGACCCGGCGGTTGATGCTTCGGTCGCTCTTGTCGCGGAAGTGGCAGGACGCGCCTGCGCCCCGGCGAGCGGCGCGGCTGGGCCGTCCGCTGTCATTGGAAGCTGCGACGGGACGGCCATCATGCCTCGGCCTGAGCCGGCGTGGTGCCGTGATGTGAAGGGCGCCATCGCTTTGGCAGGGGACGTCAAGCTTGCCTCGGCACGCCGGTCGGGGCGCGCTTTGTCCTGAGGCTCCGGCGCGGATTGCATGGCAAAGGCCCGGGCGGCACCCGACTGTTGGGCGTCGAGCAGGGGGGGGCGGGTCGTGACCGGCGTTGAAGCCCCTGTGATCCGTCGGGCGACCTGGGGCGCGGCGGCAGTGCTCGCCCCGTCCGAAGCCGCTCCCAGCGGATCGGCAGCCTGTCTGGATGCGGCTGCGGTTGGGTTTGCCGCGGAAGGTTCGGGATCGAGACGGCTGGAGGGCGCGCGCGCCGGCCCTCCGCCTGCCTCGCGAGGGGGCGTCGCTTCGCCGTTGGGCGCAGTCGGCGTTGCCCCGGCCGACCACTGGCTGGTCGGGCGCGCCTGCCCTGAGGGCCCAGAGCCGGAGGACACTTCGGCCAGGGGCCCCGAGGCCGCCTGGAGCTTCCTTGCCGGGGGGATCTGCGCGGCATTGGGGGAGGTTTGCACGGGAGGAGGCGCCACCTGCGCGCGTTCAGGAGACAGCCTTGCCTCGGGGGGGGAGGCTGGCATGTTCTGCGCAATGGTCGCGTTTGTCACGGCGGGATCTGACGGACCAGGGGGTGCGGTCGCGCGGGTCCTCGGAAGGGCGGGCTGCTGGGCGTCCGCGCCGATACCCTGATCGGTCGCTGGGGAGGTGTCGGGGGCCTCTCGCGCATGGGCATCGCGACGTGCTGCTCCGTCGATCAGGTCATCCACCGAAAAATCGGAGGGAAAGGCACCGACGCCCTCGGGACCGTCCCGGAAGCCCGGATCCGAGGCGGTGTCACCCATGGGCACGTCCTGTTCGGCCTCCGCATTTTCCCCTGCGTCGGGGTCAGACGGTGTCGGAGCCCTTCCGTCTGGCTGGGCCTCGGGCGCCTCCGCAAGCGCGGGGCCGGTCGCTGGGTCGCCGCTGCCGGTCGTCAGCCTGGCGAAGATCGACCCGAAGCCGTCCGGCTCGGCATGGCGATTCCCCGGGCGATTCCCTGGCTTCCCGGGCCCGGTCGCCCGAGACTCGGGATGCGCCGTCTCAGGCTGGTGGGACCAGCGCCGCTGGTCGTTTGCCCCGTCGCCGCGCGGTCCGGTCACGGGCTTCCCTTGAAGGGCGTTCGCGCCGGCCTTTCCGGTCAACGGCCCACTTTGGGCGGCAGCGGTCAGAACAGGGGGCATTGGCGGCAACATGAGAACCTCCGGATTTCTTCCGTCAGGGCATCCTGTCCCAATTCCGGTTACCGCATCTTTACCCGTGACGGCCATTTTCCCGGAAACTGGTTCAAATTGGAGTCTGTCCCGGTGTCCGATCCGATCTCTTCCCGTCCCCCCGGCCTGCCCGCGCCGCGCGAGCCCCGGCTGTGGGAAGCTGCCCGCGCGCTCGAGGCCAACTTCCTGGCGGAAATGCTTGAATACGCAGGGTTGGGGGAAACGCCGGAGGGATTCGGAGGGGGGCCGGGCGAGGACCAGTTCGCCTCGTTCCTGCGCCAGGAACAGGCCGAGGCCTTGGTGGATGCGGGGGGAATCGGTCTGGCGGAATCACTTTACAATGCCCTCATGGAGAGACGGAAATGACCAACGACCCGCATCAGAAACTCATCGACGAACTGGACGTGCTGCTGGAAAGCGAGCGCGAGGCGCTCATGACAGGCCAGCTCGATAAGCTGACCGACCTGCTGGAGCGGAAAGAGGCACTGATCGACCGACTGAACGGTCTGGAGGGGCTCGAGGCGGCGGATCTCCAGCCCTTGCGCGGCAAGGCGCAGCGCAACCAGGCCCTGCTGGACGGCGCCCTCCGCGGCATCCGAACGGTGGCCAACCGTTTCTCGACCTTGCGGAAAATTCGCCGCACCCTCGAGACCTACGACAGCCAGGGCCGCAAGTCGGCGCTGGTCAGCCAGCATGACAACAAGCTGGAGAAACGTGCCTGAGGCGATGGATTTGCCTCAAATGCCGGGGATTGGATACCCGGCATTTAGCTTTCCATTAGGGTCTGCACGTCATGGTTGCCCTGCATCCGGTTGGATGGCGCAGGATCGGGAAAACCCGGGACCTGCACCCGTCAGAACGACATCCGATCCGTCCGATGGGCGGAATGTTTAACGGGCGTAAAGCGCCCAAAGACCAAAGGAACAATGCATGTCCAGCATTCTGACGAACACCAGCGCGATGGTCGCCCTGCAGACCCTCAGCATGGTCAACAAGGATCTGACCGAGGTCCAGTCGAATATCTCCACCGGCAAGAAGGTGGGCAGTGCCAAGGATAACTCCGCCGTCTGGGCCATCTCGAAGGTGATGGAATCCGATGTGGCCGGCTTCAAGGGCATCTCGGAATCCCTGGGTCTGGGGGAATCCACCGTCGCCGTGGCGCGCTCTGCCGCTGAAACGGTGAACGACCTGCTGACCCAGATGAAGCAGAAGATCGTCGCCGCCCAGGAAGAGAACGTCGACCGCGAGAAGATCCAGACCGACATCGACGCCCTGTCCGACCAGATCGGCGCCACCGTTTCGGCGGCACAGTTCAACGGCCTGAACCTGCTGTCGAACAAGGAGGCCACTGCCGGCTCCGGCACGGTGAACGTCCTTGCGTCGCTCGACCGCTCGTCCAGCGGCGTGGGCGTCAGCCAGATCGCGGTCAGCAAGCAGGATCTCGGGACCGATGCGTCCAACATCTCCGGTACGGCCATCGCGGCGGCGTCGAACAACCTGACCGGTACTGCAGACTCGACGGCGACCGCCCTGACCGGCAACGCCACCGCGCCGAGCACCACCGTGACGGTTGATGCGGTAGAGGCCGGTGCAGGCTTCAGCATCGCCATCTCCGCAGGTGCCGGCGCCTATGCGACCGGGGTCAACACCTCGGCCATCACCGACATCAAGTATGTCGCCAGAGATGGTGATACCGAAGGCGACGTGGTCAAGGGGCTGGCCAAGGCCTTCAACAAGTACGTGGCCGAAGCCATGGGCGATGACCTCGGCACCGTCGCGGCGACCTATGATGCGACGGCGGGCACGATCACCTTCACCGGCGATACGACGACCGGCAACAACTTCTCGGTCGCCGTGTCGGAATATGCGGCTGCCGGCAATACGATCGGTGGTGGTCTCGAAGCAGTGGCCGGCATCGACGTGACCACTGACACGGGTGTCGCGGACGCGCTGACGGACATCGAGGATCTGATCCAGACCTCGATCGATGCGGCCGCCTCCTTCGGCTCTGTCCAAGGCCGGATCGAAACCCAATCCGACTTCATCTCGACCCTGGTCGACAGCCTGAAGGCGGGTATCGGCACCCTGGTCGATGCCAACATGGAGGAGGCCTCGGCCCGCCTGCAGGCCCTTCAGGTGCAACAGCAGCTCGCGGTCCAGGCGATGTCCATCGCCAACCAGGCGCCGCAGACCCTGCTGTCGCTCTTCCGTTAAGGGACACGCGAAATTCAGGGGCGTGGTGACGCGCCCCTGACCAGCTTCGCCGGAAGAAATCCCTCTGACTGGAAGGTTAAGAAGTGACTGCTCATTCCCAAGCTCTGCGTGCCTACGGACAGGCCTCCTCGTCGACGAGAACGCCGCGTGGCGTTGAATACGAGGTCTTCGCGCGGATCACCCACCGACTTGTCGCCGCAGCGCGCAAGGATCGGTCGAAAAATTTCCCTGAAGTCGTCCGCGCCGTTCACGACAACCGCCAGCTTTGGACGATCCTGGCTGCAGATGTTGCAGGTGAAGGCAATGGCCTGCCACCGCAGCTGCGGGCCCAGATCTTTTACCTGGCGGAGTTCACTTTTTCCCACAGCCGCAGGGTGTTGAACGAAAAGGCGGAACTGCGTCCTCTGATAGAGGTCAACACGGCAGTCATGCGCGGGCTGCGCGCCGGAGGAACCCCGAAATGAGCGGCCTTGTCCTGAAGCTTTCCCCGAAGGAGCGGGTGCTGATCAACGGTGCGGTGATCGAGAATGGTGACCGCCGGTCCCGGCTGTCGATCGTGACACCGAACGTCAACATCCTGCGGCTGCGCGATGCCATCCACCCGGAAGAGGCGACGACCCCTGTCCGCCGGGTCTGCTATGCGGCGCAGCTCGTCCTGACCGGCGATGCGACTGCCGAGGAGACCCGCCATCCCCTGCTACGCCGGATTGAAGAGCTCAGCCAAATCCTGACAGATCCTGACAGTCGCAAACTGCTGTCCCAAGCGACCGATGCGGTGCTGTCTGAACAGTATTATCAATGCCTCAAGGCGCTGCGTGGCCTGCTCCCACGGGAAGAACGACTTTTGAATGCGAGGCCTCACTGATGTTCAACCCGGTCCTTCCCCTCACCGGCTATGCTGGCTGGGCCTTCCTTGAGCGCACTTATGACGCACAGCGGGAAAGCTTCGACAAGTCGCCGCTGATCACGCGGGATACGGCCTACTTCGAAGAAAACATCAGCAAGGTGAAGACCGCCGAGGATCTCGTTTCGGACCGACGGCTCTTGCGCGTGGCGCTCGGGGCCTTTGGTCTGGGAGACGACATAGACAACCGTTACTTCATCCAGAAGGTGCTGGAAGATGGAACGCTGAAGGACGATGCCTTGGCGTTGCGCCTCTCTGATGAGAGGTATCGCGAGTTTGCCGAAGCCTTCGGTTTCGACCGCGGCACGCCGTCAACCCAGATCTCGAGCTTCGGCGCCGAGATGACGGCGCGATTTCGCGAACAGGAATTCGAGATTGCCGTTGGGGACCAGGATGAGACGATGCGGTTCGCCCTGAATGCCAAGCGGGTGCTGGGCGAACTGGCAGGTGAAGACAATGCCGTTGATACCAAGTGGTTCAAGATCATGGGCAATCCACCGCTGCGCGAGGTCTTCGAAACGGCCTTTGGGTTGCCAACTAGTTTTGGCCAGATCGACCTGGATCAGCAGCTCGAGGTATTCAAGGACCGGGCCGAGCAGATCCTTGGAAGCGACGATCCGGCCGATTTCGATGATGAAGACCTGCAGGATAAACTGGTGCGTACCTACATGTTGCGGGATCAGCTCAATGCGGTGACCACCACCAGTTCAGGCATGATCGCCCAAACCCTTCTGGCTGGGGCGATCTCGTTCATGGACAGGCTACGTGACCGCTAGGCGGTGCCCAAGCCCGGGGCCGTCATCGGGGGGACGGGCCTGACAATCCGGGCAGGCCCGGACGCACCTGCTCCTTGTGCTGACGCGCAGTGTCGCGTCTGGCCTCAGGACGTGATTTCTGCACCGTCGCGGCCCTTGGCGTCGCCCCGACCGCGGAGCGTCGCAGGATCAGTTTCAACCGATTGAAGGAGTTCGAAATTCCATTCTCCTCGATCTCTGCGAGGAAACCATCCAGATCCGGCCAGGCGCGGATGGCTTGATCAAGCACCGGATCACTGCCCGCGACATAGAGCCCGGCATGAACCATCATCTCGGACCTCGCATAGGCTGACAGGAGCAGTCGGGCATCGCTGATCAAGCGATTTTCGTCATCGCTGGCCGCTTCGGGAAGGGAGCGTGAAACCGAGCGCAGAAGATCTATCGCCGGATAGCGCCCGCGCTCTGCGATCTGGCGATCCATGACGATATGACCGTCCAACACGCCTCGCAGGATGTCGGCCACCGGTTCCTCCATGTCCGAACCGGCGACCAGCACCGAGAGGACCGCGGTGATCGTGCCAGCCGCCTCGGCTCCGGGACCGGCGCGTTCGCAGAGTTGCATGATCTGGTGGGCAGTCGAGGGCGGATAGCCGCGCAACGCCGGAAGCTCGCCCCCGGCGACAGCCACCTCGCGATGCGCCTCGGCGAAACGGGTGATGGAATCTGCAAGGAAAATCAAGTGCTTGCCCTGATCTCGGAAGTGTTCTGCCACGGCCATCGCCGTCCATGCACAACGCCGCCGTACCAGCGCCGACCGGTCTGAGGTTGCAGCCACGACCACCGCGCGCTTCATGCCGTTGGGCCCCAGGATCTTTTCGGTGAACTCCCGAAGCTCGCGCCCGCGCTCTCCGACCAGGGCGACGACCGCCACATCCGCCTGCATCCGTGTCGCGAGATGCCCCATGAGCCGTGACTTCCCGACGCCGGATCCGGCGAACAGTCCGACCCGCTGGCCCTCGACGATGGGCAACAGGGTATTGAGCACCGTTGTCCCCGTCTCCAGCCGTGGACCAAGGCTGCGTCGCGTGGCGGGCGGCGGCGGATCGCCGCGCAAGGCGCGGGCGAAGCGGCCCGGCAGGATCGGTTTGCCGTCCAGCGGCTGTCCGTGCGGGTCGATCACCCGCCCGATCCAGCTGTCATCCGGAGCGATTCGCAGCGGCCCTTGCAGCACGACACGATCTCCCAGAGAGACCCCCTCGGTCCGATCGTCGGGCATCAGGGTCAGACGGTCGCGCTGCAGCTGCACGACTTCGCCATGCAGCACCGATCCATCAGTCCGCGTGACCTTCAAAATATCGCCCAGACGCGCATGGCGACCCAGCCCGGTGACCGTCAGAACCTCCGGTGTCACCGTCTCGATCCGCCCGACATGGCGGATGGCAGAGAGGGTCCCGATCTCGGCCCGGACCCCTTGCAGCACCTTCTGTGACATCGTCCTGATCCTTCATCTGGCACGAACCATTTCTAAAGGAATCGGGGTTAAGCCTTGATTGAAGCCAATCGAGGGAGAAGCCCCGGTGTTCGAATCCATAGAGGTTTTCAGGATGGCCGATGCCATGACGCGCCACGCGGAAACGCGGCAGGCCGTGGTGGCGCAGAACACGGCCAATTCCGATACGCCCGGCTATCGGGCTCGCGACGTGATCCCCTTCTCCGAACTCGTGGAAGGCGGGGCGCCCGGCATCGGGTTGCGCAAGACCCGTGCCGCGCATTTGAACGGATCGGACGCCGGGGGTACCGCCATTCTGCGCGAGGACCGGAACGGCGCCTCGGAACCCAATGGCAATTCCGTCTCGGTCGAGCTTGAGATGCTGAAGGCCGTTGCAGTGAAACGCCAGCACGATCAGGCGCTCGCGGTCTATCGCTCCGGCCTCACCCTGATGCGCACCGCCACCGGGCGGAGGTAGGGATGAGCGAACTTTCCAATTCCCTCGAGGTTTCGACGACCGGGCTTCGTGCCCAGGCGCAGCGCCTGCGCCATACCTCTGAAAACATTGCCAATGCGGATACTCCCGGCTACCGGCGCAAGACTGTTCCCTTCGAGGACGTGGTCGGTAGGGGAGAGATCGGTGGGGTCAGGACGGGCCGTGTCCAGCTGGACCGGAGCGATCCACAGCGGGTCTATGACCCGAACCATCCCCTCGCCGACGAGACCGGCCACTACGATGGATCGAACGTCGATCTGGTGGTCGAAATAGCTGACGCGCGCGAAGCGCAGCGCAGCTACGAGGCGAACCTCAAGATCTTCGACCAGGCCCGGCAGATGTCGGCGGGTCTGCTTGAACTGCTACGTCGATAAAGGAGGTCCAGAATGGACATTCGTGCATTGAACGCCGCACAGAAGTATGCGGCCGCCCGCCCGGCGACGCTGCCGTCGCCGGGGCAGGACGCCCCCGGAAAGGGGCTTGGTGAAACCCTCGGCGAGGTTGCGTCCGACTTCGCCGAGACCTTCCGCGCCGGCGAAGAGACCGCGACCGCCGCCATGGCGGGCCGTGTCGACGCCACGACGCTGGTCCAGGCGCTTGCGCAGACCGAACTGGCCGTCGATGCTGCGGTGACGGTCCGCGACAAGGTGGTCGAGGCCTACCAGGAAATCCTGCGGATGCCGGTCTGACCGGTGAGCGAGGCGCAGTTCTTCGACGCCCTGCGACAGGGACTCTGGGTCGCGGTCATCACCTCGACACCGATCCTGGCGGTGGCGCTGGTGGTCGGCTTGATGGTCGGCCTCTTCCAGGCCCTGACCTCGATCCAGGAGATGACGCTGACCTTCGTGCCCAAACTCGGCGCCATCGTCGTCGTCTTCTGGCTGTCGATGAGCTTCATGTCCCGCACCCTGGTGTCCTTCTTCCAGGATCACCTGATCCCGCTGATCATCGGAGGCTGAAATGGAAAGCACCGGCTACACCACTCTGACCCGCCTGTCGGGCCTGGCGCGCGAAATGGACGTGATCGCCAACAACATCGCCAATGCCTCGACCACCGGTTTCCGGACCGAAGAGATGATATTTTCCGAGTATATCCAAGGCGTTGATGACGGTCCGTCGATCTCGATGGCGCAGGGAAACATCCGCTGGATCGACTATGCCCAGGGCACGCTCTCGCCGACCGGGGGCAGCTTGGACTTTGCCATCGAGGGGGAGGGTTTCTTCCTCGTCCAGACACCGCAGGGCGAGCGGCTGACCCGTGCCGGCAGCTTCGCCACCTCGAACGCGGGGGACCTCGTGACCAACGACGGCTATCCGGTGCTGGATGCCGGCGGGGCGCCGATCTTCATCCCCCCCGCCACCGATATTTCCGTCGCCGGCGACGGCACCATCAGCGCCAATGGCGCCCCGATCGGGCAGATCGGAGTGGTGCTGCCGGCCGAGCCGGACCGGATGCAACGTCAGGGCGGCACGATGTTCGTCGCCGAAGCGGGGTTCGATGCCGCCGAGGCGCCGCGTGTCCTGCAGGGCTTCCTCGAGGCTTCGAACGTCAGCCCGGTGGCCGAGATCAGCCGCATGATCACCGTGCAGCGCGCCTATGAGCTGGGGCAGAGCTTCCTCGAGCGTGAGGATGAGCGCGTGCGAAACCTGCTGAAAACCCTTGCCTGATAGGCCTCTGGCCAGCCAAGAAAGGACCCTCGAATGAGAGCGTTGAAGATCGCCGCCACCGGGATGGCCGCCCAGCAGATGCGGGTCGAGACCATTTCGAACAACCTCGCCAACATGTCGACCACGGGCTACAACGCCCGCCGGGCCGAGTTCGCCGATCTGCATTACCAGCAATTCGCCCGCGCCGGAGCGGTCAATGCATCGGATGGCACTGTTCTGCCGACCGGGATCCAGCTGGGGCTGGGGGTGCGGCCCTCGGCAGTGTCGATGCAACTTGCGCAGGGATCTCTGGGACAGACCGGCGGTGATCTCGACGTGGCCATCGAAGGCCGGGGCTACCTTGAGGTCACTTTGCCGAACGGCCAGGCGGCCTATACCCGTGATGGGGGACTGAAACGCACCGGCGAGGGGTTGATCGTGACCTCGGACGGTTTCCCCGTCGCCCCGGACATCACCATTCCCGACGATGCGCGCTCGATTTCCATCAATGCAGATGGCGAGGTCTACGCCTACTTCTCCGACAATGCCCAGGCGCAGTTGCTGGGCCAGTTCTCTCTGGCCGGCTTCGCCAATCCGAAGGGGCTCGAGGCCATCGGCTCCAACCTCTTCGTCGAGACCGAGGCGTCCGGCGCCGCGATCGTCACCACCCCTGGTCTCGACGGGCTGGGCACCCTGCGCCAGGGCTACCTGGAGGACAGTTCCGTAGATCCCGTGCGCGAGATTACCGATCTGATCGAGGCCCAGCGGGGTTACGAGCTGAATTCGAAGGTGATTTCGGCTGCGGACCAGATGCTGGGTGCCACGGCGGCGGTGCGCTGATGCGCGCTCTGGCGATCCTGTTGCTGATCTGGCCCGCGATGCTCCCGGCCGAAACGGTGGTCGCGACGCGAAACCTGAGGGCGCAAACGGTGCTGTCCGAAAGGGATTTCGCCCTTCGCGACATCCAGGTCGCAGGTGCGCTCAGCTCTGTCGAAGGGTTGGCGGGGATGGAAACCCGGGGGGCAATCTACATCGGCCGCCCGATCCGCCCCGGCGATGTCGGCCCCCCTGCCGTGGTCGAACGCAATGGCATCGTCTCGCTGATCTACGACAGCGGCGGGTTGCTGATCACCGCCGAAGGCCGGGCCCTCGGGCGCGGCGGTGTAGGGGACCGGCTGCGGGTGATGAACCTCTCGTCCCGCATGACGATCAGCGGAATCATTCAATCTGATGGAAGTGTGAAGGTCCAATGAAACGCGCCGCTCTGTTCCTTGCCTTCGTGCCGCTGGCTCTTGCCGGGTGCATCGACCGCTCTCATCTGGGCGAGGCGCCGAAGTTCTCGCCCGACACCCACGGACCCGAGTACCACGCCATGATGAGCGGAACCGAGAAGGGCGCGGCCCTTCCCTACGCAGCGAACCGTCCCGACAGCTCTCTCTGGCGGGGCGACCGCGGTTCCTTGCTGGGCGATCGCCGCGCGATGAGCGAAGGTGACATCCTTACGGTCGTGATCGAGATCGACGAGAGCGCTCAGATCTCCAACTCGACGGACCGGTCACGCAGCGGTTCGGATTCACTGTCGGTGCCTCAGCTCTTCGGAATTCCTCAACGGATCAACAGGATCCTGCAAAATGATGCGACGCTCGATTCGGCGGTCTCGATCGACAGCTCGACCTCGTCTTCCGGTGACGGCTCGGTCAGCCGCAATGAGCGGCTGACCCTGCGCGTCGCCGCCACTGTGGTCGATGTCCTGCCCAACGGGGTGCTGGCGATTTCCGGCAACCAGGAGGTACGGGTCAACTTCGAGCTGCGCGAGCTTCTGGTCACCGGCTATGTCCGCCCCGAGGATATCTCGCGGCAGAACGAGATCACCTATGACAAGATCGCCTCGGCCCGGGTCAGCTATGGCGGCCGGGGTCAGATCACCGACATGCAGCAACCACGGATCGGCCAGCAGGTGCTTGACCGTGTCCTGCCGTTCTGAGGTCTGCCGATGAAGAAGCTTCTGCCCCTCCTCCTGGTGATCCTTGGTATCGGCGGCGGCGCCGGCGCCGGGCTGATGCTGCGACCGGCCCCGCAAGAGATGGTCTCGATCGATCCCTGCGGGGACGGCAGCGCCGTGGCGGATGCGGGCCATGGCGGCGCCGAAAGCCATGCCGAAGATCCCGAGGCCGCGCCGGTCCAACGGGAATATGTCAAGATGAACAACCAGTTCATCATTCCCGTCGTCACGGACGAGAAGATCGGAGCGCTGGTGGTCATGTCGATCAGTCTCGAGGTTGATATCGGCGGGCAGCAACAGGTCTATGCACGCGAGCCCAAGCTGCGTGACGCCTTCCTGCAGGTGATGTTCGACCACGCCAATGTCGGCGGTTTCCAGGGGGCCTTCACCAACTCCAACAACCTCGATGTCCTGCGCTCGGGCCTGTTCAACGTCGCGAAGAAGGTCCTGGGGCCGATGGTCAGTGATGTGCTGATCACCGACATCGCGCGGCAGGACGCCTGACGCCCGAAATCCCGTTGCGAGGTTGGCAGCTGCCCGAAACCCTGATCCGTAGGTCCAAGGAAGGACCGGGCTGCCCTGGCAGGCCCGGCTTTCCCTGTCGCTGCGGCAGGTTAGGGACCCGCGCCAATGTGCGCGGGTCTGACATCCAACCCGGGTCAGGGCCGTTTCAGTGAAGCTGCTCGCGTCGGGCGCCGTTCATCAGCACCGCAAGGTCCTGAAGGGTGGCGAGGTCGCGGGCCAGGGCGGCGCGGCGGTCCTCGGCCCGACTGTCCGCATGCATGCGGGCCGCCACATCCCGGCGCCCGAGGCTTTTCGACAGGGCGACCATCCGGTCGGCCTTCTCGGCCAGTACCAGCGCCAGCTCGGCCTGGAGGTTGCTGCGGCGGACCGAGACCCAGTCGCGCCAGGCGCGGTCCTGGCCGTCGACATAGCCGGGATCTGCGCCCTCGGTCCTGTCGACGGTGTCGAGAAACCGTTCGGTTGCGCGCCGTTCCAGAGCCTCGAGCGATAGCCGCAGCTGCCGTTCGCGCGATGCAATCCGCCGCAGGTGCATCAACTCGGCTTCGAAGGCAATGCCGGTGGCACGGGCCACCGGGGCCAGGCGCCTGATCTTGGGCGAAGTGCTCATCAGATTCTTCCTTTTGCTCTGCGCCGCATTTCGTCGGCAAAGCGGATGGCCGCGGCGACGGCGCGGTAATCCGCCTGAGAGATCTGTTCTCCGATTTCGGTCTCTGCATGAAGCCGGCGTGCGGTCGGCGGATCACGGTGCACCGGGATCCCATGTTCGGCGGCCAGCTCGCGAATGCGCGCGGCGATTTCATCGACGCCCTTGGCGACGCAGACCGGCGCGGTTCCGGGCTTGCGATCCCAGGTCAGCGCCACCGCGTAGTGGGTCGGGTTGACGATCACCACGTCTGCCTTCGGGACCTCGGCCATCATCTGCGACCGGGCGATCCTCTCGGCCCGGAAGCGGCGTTGCTGCTTGATGTAGGGATCGCCCTCGCTCTCTTTCATCTCGTCCCGGATTTCCTTGTCGGTCATGCGGTTGCGCCGAAGGTGCTCGGCCCGCTGCCAGAGGAAGTCGATACCGCCGAGGCAGAGAGCGATGACAAAGACGATGGCCAGGAAGTCGATGCAGAGCCGCAACAGCGTGGCCACGGCGATCCCGGGATCCAGCAGCAGGGTGTTGGCCATCTGCGGAAGCCTGGCGGACACGAAGAAGAACAGGACGGTCGAATAGATCAGCAACTTGAGGAAACTCTTGAAGAATTCGAACAGCCCGTTGCGACCGAACTTGTTGCCGGCATTCTTCAGGATCGAGATCCGGTCGAGCTTCGGCTGCAGCTTCTGCCCCGAGACCACGAAAGCCTGCTGTGCGATGACCGAGCCCAGGGTGGCGCCGGCCGGGATCAGGAAGAAGGGTAGCAGCGCGGCCAGCACCGCGGCGAAGAGCCCGCCGAAAGTGGCGCGCGGGTCGCCCTGGAAGATCAGCGGCGCAAGGCTGGCCGGCTGGTCCAGCAGCACCTGCAATGTGCCTCCGAGGCTCAGCAGGGCGCCGGGACCAAGCGCCAGACCGGCGAGGCAAAGCCCCCCATAGGCCGCCGCGGTCGACAGGTCGGCCGACCGCGGCACCTCGCCCTTCTCCCGCGCCTTTTCGAGCTTGCGCTGCGTCGGCTCATGGGGCTTTTCGCCGCTCTGTTCGGTCTCTGCCATGGTCTGCCTAGAACGGGGTGGTGAGGAAGCTGAAGACCGCCTCGGCCCAGGCCGTCAGGATCGGCACCGAGAGCAGGAACAGCAGGGCGATGCCGCCAAAGGTGATCACCGGAGCACCGACGAAGGCGACCATCAGCTGAGGCATCGCGCGATTGATGACGCCGAGGGTCAGATTGTAGATCAGCGAGATGATGATGAAGGGCGCCGCGAGCGAATAGGCGAGGCGGAAGCTGGCCGCGGTCAGGCGCAGGCCCCACTCCGCAAGATCGGCGCCGCCGGGCCAGGTGCCTGCCGGGATCGCCTCGTAGGAGATGAGCAGGTAGAGCACTGCGTGGACATGCAGGCCCAGCACTATGGCCAGGGCCAGGCCGCCGATCACCAGGATGTTGCCGATGGCCGGCATCGGTTCGATCACCATCGGGCCGAGGATCTGGCTGAGCGACGTCGCCTGGGCGATCATCGACCCAGTGGTCTGCAATCCCAGCACGAAGAGCCGCAGTCCGACCCCCAGGGCAAGGCCCGTCACCGTCTCTGTTGCCAGGAGGCGGGCGAAGGTTTCCGGTGTGGCCGGCAGGGCGGGGAGCGCTGGTGCGGCTGCGGTGACGGCGGCCGAGAGACACAGTGCGGCGATCAGCCTGACCCGCAGTGGCACGGATTGCTCTCCGAAGCCCGGCATGAACGAGGCGAAGGCGCCGACCCGCAGGAAGATCAGCAGGGCAAGCCAGCCCTCCGCGCGCAGCAGGCCCAGGGCTTCGGCAGGCAGGTCACTCATCGGGCACCATGGCGATCAGTGAGGGGCGGACATCGACGCCGATTTCTTCGAAGGAGAGCACCGGATTGGTGATTCCCCTCGCCGTCAGGGCCATGCGCAGGAAGCGCCGCCGCTGGGTCGAGGTGATCAGGGCGGGGTAGATGCCGCGCTCGGAGGCCTCGGTGATCGCTTCCGAGATATTGGTGACCAGGCGGTTGAAGATATCGGGAGGCAGGGCGACATCGGCAATGCCGCGATCGCGCTCGATCTGATAGGTGTTGAAGGTGTCCTCCCACTCGGGGGCGAGCTGGATCAGTGGCACCGTGCCGTCCGGGCGCTTGAGTTCGGCGACCAGCTGGAATCCCAGGCGGTGGCGGACATGTTCGCAGAGGGTTTCGGCCTGCTGGGTCTGTCCACGCACCTCACCGATGGCTTCCAGGATCAGTGGAAGGTTGCGGATCGAGACCTGTTCTCCGACCAGCAGGCGGAGCACCTGGTGTAGCAGGTCCAGGGGCACCTTCTCGGGGATCAGTTCGTCCAGCAGCTTTCGGTTGGCCTCGGCCCGGCGGGGGTCGGACAGGTTGGTCATCTCTTCCAGGAGGCGGCGGAGGGATTTCAGCGTCAGCAGGCGAGGGAAATTGCGCTTTATCGTTTCCAGCAAATGGGTTGCCAGCACCTCGGTCGGGGTGACGAGGGTCAGGCCAGAGAGCGCGGCGCGGTCCTGCACTGCCTCGTCTATCCAGCGCGCGGGGGCGCCGTAGACCGGTTCTTGGACGTCCTCGCCCTGTGGTGTTCCCTCTCCCTGGGCCAGGGCAAGAACGCGATTCGGGCGCAACAGGGCGCGGGCCTGCTCGACCCCCTGGATACGGATCACGTAGCTGCCGGAGGGCAGTGACGGGTCGTCGGTCAGTCGGATTTCGGGCATGATAAGGCCATAGGTTTCAGCGACATGCAGGCGCATGTTCTCGATGCGCGCATCCAAGCCGGTCCCGGGGTCCAGGACCATCTGCACCAGGTCGGGCGCAAATTCGACGTGAATGTCGTCAAGGTCGAGGGTGTCCCCGAGGGATTTCTGTTGCTGCGGTGCCACCTTGTCCTTGCTGGCCTCGGTCGCGCTGCTGCGCACCTGCTGACGCCGACGCACGGTCAGGGCTGCCGCGCCCAGGACCAGGCCGCCCAGCACGAAGGGGATGAAGGGCATCCCCGGGACAAAGCCGAAAAGCAGCATCAGGATTGCCACGGTGGCCAGGGCGGCGGGATGCCGGCCCAGCTGACCCACGAGCGCCAGATCTGTGGACCCGATTGCGCCGCCACGGGCCAGCAACAGCGCTGAGGCGATCGAGATGATGACCGCGGGAATTTGCGTTACCAACCCGTCTCCAACGGTTAGAATCGCATAGGTTTCAAAGGCATCCCCAAGAGGCATGCCGTGAACGATCACTCCCATCAGCAGGCCGACCACGAGGTTCAGCAGGGTGATCAGCAGACCGGCCACGGCATCACCCTTTACGAACTTCGAGGCCCCGTCGAGAGAGCCGAAGAAGGTTGTTTCCTGCTGCTCCCGTTCGCGACGTTCCTTCGCTTGCATGTGGTCGATGGCGCCCGCCGACATGTCACTGTCGATGGCCAATTGCTTGCCCGGCATGCCGTCCAGGGCGAAGCGGGCACCGACTTCCGCCATGCGCGCTGCGCCCTTGGTGATTACCATGAAATTGACGATCAGCAGCACCCCGAAGACGACGAGCCCCAGGAAGACCGAGCCGGACATGACGAACTCGGCGAAACCCTGAATGACATCCCCGGCGGCGTTGGTGCCGGTATGCCCTTCGCCGATGATCAGCTTCGTCGATGAGATGTTCAACGAGAGCCGCAACATGAGCGAGGCCAGGAGGACGGTGGGAAAGGCCGAGAAATCAAGGGGTTTCTCGACGAAGAGCGTCACGGTGAAAATCAGGATTGCCAGGGCGAAGCTGGCGGCCAGACCGACATCCAGGATGAATGCGGGAACGGGCAGGATCATCATGACGATGATCGCCATGAGGGCCAGCGCCAGCAGAATCGTCGGCTGGAAGAGCGGTTGTGCCTGGGTGTCGTCCATTCTGGACCCTGTACTGGAAGGCGCCTAGAGCGCGGAGTCAGTCGAGTCTAAGCGTCAAATGGTTGAAGCTTCGCAAAGAGCTTACTCTTCAGCCGCCACTTCCAGGCTCGAGAGGAGGGCTTGCAGGGCCGCGCGTGTCTCTCCACTCTGGTTGAGGGCCTCGCGACTGGCGGCAAGTGTTGGCGGGCCGGACTGGGGCAGCTCGATCGGGCTGCTCTGCTGGGATGTCATGACACCGGCAAGTCGCGCGCGCGTCTCCTCTTCGTCCTCTCGAAGGCTCTGCCAATTCCGCGCCAGCCAGGCTGCATTCGCGGCCTCTTTCGGCTTGCCAGCGACGGTAAACAGGGCCTCGGCCTCGGCGAAATCTGCATTGGCGAGATGGGCCATTGCGCGCAGGGCACTGACATCGGCCCCATCGAGGTTTGCCAACTCAGCCTCGGCCCGCCTGGGCAGGTTCAAGGCCAGCGCGGCCCGGGCCCGCAGCAATCGGCGGCTCCGGCTTGGATCCTCATCGGCGAGGAGCCGGTCTGCGACCTCTGGAAGACCCAGGCGGATCAGGCGATCGGCCACCCGGTCCACCGTATCGACGGTCGCCACTTGGGCCACCTCAGAGGAGTGGGTGAAGTACAGCCGCGTGAAGACCGCGTCCGAACCACGATCTGCCAGGCCGCGCGACAGGGAGTCGATGATTTCGGCCTGCACTTCGGGCATCAACTTTTCCCTTTGAAGATCATAGAGTTCAAAGGCTGACGGAAAGTTCCCGGACGCACCGAGCGCAAGGATCTCGGCCCGGGTCAGTTCGGCGGCCAGCGGGGAGTCGCGATATTGGGTGCGATAGCTCTCGAGCAGTCCGATCGTCTCGGCATCCACGACCTGTTCATGTTCGAGCGCGCTGTTGGTGAAATGCAGCAGAGCCTCCGGGGAGACATCGCTGTTCTGTGCGATCAGATCGCGGAAGGCGGCCGCATCCGGTGGTCCGTGTTGCGTGGCCAACTTCGCCTCGGCCAGCGCTTGCCGACCGGTGATTTCGGGAAGGTTTCGTTCGACGATACGCAGCAGATCGCGTGTGAAATCCGTTTCCCCGGCGTCGAGGAAGCGCTCTGCAAGCAGCGGGCCAACCAATCCTTTCAGCCCGTCGGGCATGGCCATGAGGCTGCGCTTGATCGCATCGCTATCAAAGTCGCTGCCCGGGGGGATTCGGACCGGCGCCAGCGCGGCCCAGAGTGCTGCGTCGGTGTCGCAGGTCATGCGCCCCGTGAAGGGGTTCTCTTTGGGATCATGGCCGTACTCGAGGATGCGCGCGATCGAAGCCATCTCGGCCGCCTCGCGCGGCGGTTGTTGCACCGAGGCCAGCACACTGGCTGCCTCGGGGCCGAAGCCGTGCAGCAGATAGAAATGCGCAAGCTCATGATAAGCCTCGACGTTGTCGCGATCCAACTCCCCCGTGAGTTGGCTTCGTCTGGCCTTCAGATCGCGGGTGAAATCCATGTCGTCAGACGCGACAAGGGGAGGCATGAAGAGCGCGCATGGATTGCCGGACAGGATGATCCGCCCGGCGCCTTCAGCCGTCTCCGGGCCGAAGGTGCTGGGAGTCGCAGCCAGGCCGGGATCCGGATGGTTGCCGTCGGAATGCACTGTGCTGAGCTGCCGCTGTTGCTCTGTCAGATCGCTGGCCCCGGTGCCAGGCTGCAGCAGTCCCTCGGTCGCGGCACTGCCGATGGCAGCCAGCAGGCTTTGCTCAAGCTCACGGGTCAACTGGGCCTCCTCGGGGCTGAGAGAGGAAATGCCCGGAAGGCGCGAGACCAGCCTTTCGGCTAGCGGGCGGGGGGTGCTTCCAGGCAACGAGACCGCCGGCAGTGTCATCTGGGAGGTCGATGAAGGCGGGGGGACCTTGGAAACGGCAAGAGGCGTCTCTGCAGGTGCTGGTCGAGGTTCTTCTGCCGGAGAGGCTGCGCCGGGTGGTGCTTGTGGAGCGAATACCTGCAATTCGGACGCCGTCGCGGGAAGGTCTGGCCGCATGGCGTCGATCGGAGGCAGACCCAGCGTCAACTGGCGGTCCTGCAGGGCATTCTCGATCGCTCGGTCGTTTGATGGCGCCCCTGCGTTTGGCAGAGAGGTCTGAGAAGGGGGCGTAGGCGGTGTCAGCGGAGGGCCATCCAGGATATCGACGATCAGCAGGTTGTTTGCCGTCAGCGAGGCGTTGATCGGGCAATCGCAGGCAAGCGAAAGTTCGAGGACAGGCCCTTCGCCGACAACGACATCCGCCAGACGGGTGCGCCCGATCCGGTCGAAGACCTGCCTCGGATCGATAGTCGGTAGAGGTTCGGTAAAGCCAATGTCCGCCCGCCCATTCGTCGCTGTCAGGGTGAATCCCGAGCCCTCAGGCAACGGCAGGGTCAGACGGGTGAATTCGGCATGGTCACCGGACCTCAGCAAGGCCGGTTGTGCTGACAGAGGCGCTGCAACTAGCAAGAAAAGAGCGGTGAAGAGAAACTTCATCAGGCCGCTCCGCTGCTCTTCACTTCCTTGAGCGCCTCTTCCAGCTCTGAAAAGCTGGGCCGGCAGTGCGAAGGGGTGTTCTGCCGACCGACTTCGATGCAGATGTTGGTTGCATGGTTGTGAAGGTTTGCCACCAGCACTTCGCGGATCAGCTGGTAGAAATGGCCGTCTTCGTCGAGAACGGTCTTCAGCTTGGCGGCGAAGGGTCCGACGAGGCCGTAGGCGAGGAAGACCCCGAGAAACGTACCGACCAAGGCGCCGCCGATCATCTTGCCCAGAACTTCAGGCGGCTGATCGATCGAGGCCATGGTCTTGATCACCCCGAGCACTGCAGCGACGATTCCCAGGGCGGGAAGGCCATCCGCCATGGTCTGCAACGCGTGGCTGGAATGCTGAGCATGATTCAGGTTCGCCTCCATCCGTTTGTCCAGCACCTCCTCGACCTGGTGCGGATCGTCGTAGTTCATCGAGGCAGAGCGCATCGTGTCGCAGATAAGGGCAATTGCTTCCTTGTCCGAAACGATCTTTGGATACTTGGAGAAGATCGAGGAGTTCTCTGGATCTTCAATATGTTCCTCGATCGCCACGGGATTCTGTCGCGCCAGGCGGATCAGTTCGAACAGCAGGCAGAGCAGGTCGCGATAGTCGTCGTGCTTCCATTTGGGGCCCTTGAACACCTTGCCGATGTCCTTGGCCGTGTGTTTCACCGCCGACATGTCGTTCGAGATCAGGAAGGCGCCGATGGCCGCGCCGCCGATCATCATCATCTCGAAGGGCAGCGATTTGAGGATGATGCCCAGCTTGCCGCCGGCCAGGATGTAGCCGCCGAAAACCATCACGAAAATGACGCCGATACCTACGAAACCGATCATCTGGGCTGCCCCGAATCCAACTCTCCGTCCTTCACGCTAGGGCTCATTCCTTTGGAACAGATGAATTTCGCCCGGCGAGGATGACACTGATCGCATAGGCCCGCTCGGACGACAGTCCGGCCATGACCTGGGCAGCGGCCTCGGGGCGCATTCGGCCAAGGAAACCGGCCGAGAATTCCGGGTCCATCTGTTCGAAGAGCATCGCCGCATCCTTGGGCTTCATGCTTTCGTAGACCGCCGTGAGGCGGGTGATGTCGTTCTCGGCAGCGCTGTCGGCCAGGGCCAGGGTGGCCTTCAGAGCTGCTTCCGCGGTCTCCAGCTGCGCCAGCTTCTTGTCGATCTCCTCATCGGCGATGGCCAGGGCGTTCATCCGGTCGCGCAGCTGGGCCTCGCGCTGGTCGAGACGGGCCGCGCGCGCGTCAAAGGCCGCCAGCATGGCTTCGATCTCAGGAGGCTGCTCGCAGGTCAGTGTGGCCATTTCCGCGACGGGGGCTCCATGTGCCGCGCCGCCAGGATCCTGCAGTCCGAGAGCCGCGCCGCCCTCCAGGGCAAAGACCTCGTCCGAATGCAGGGCCACCCGCAGCAAGGCCGAGGCCGTCAGCAGCCCGGCAATCAGGGCGAGCGTGCCACGGCGCGGCCGCCCACGCCGCCTTTTCCTTTGAGCCGGAACATTGGCGCCCTTACCGGTTGCGCCGCGCCGCGACGGTTGGGTCTTCTGCGAGGATTTCGCCATGTTTACCCCTCAGTGGCTACCGCTATGACGGGCGAATACGGCGGGGGCATCAACCTCGGTCGGGGCTTTTTGCGCCGCGACATCCAGGTCGTGCATCGAGACCACCAGAAGCTCCAGCCGCTTTGCCACCTGCTCGGCGCGATCGGTCAATTGTTCGAGGGACTTGGCAGAGCTGCCAGCCGTGCCCTGCGCCTGCTGAAGCGTCTTCGACAGGTCGTCGACCTGGGCAGAGAGCACGGCGACTGCGCCCCCCATGCCATTTTCGAGGTCGTTGAAGCGCGACAGGCGGCGGGCCAGGATATAGCAGTAGAAGCCGGCGCCTAGCGACCCGGCCACCAGCAGGATGTCGGCAATGAGTTCCATTCTGGTTCCCCCTCAGTTCAACACGAATTCCACGATCAGCAGGTCGCTTACGGCGTCCGGCCCGGTCACGACCTGGATCCGGCGCAGCATCTGGGAACGGATGCGCACGAGGGCAGCGGGGTCTTCCAGATCCTCCATCCGCAGGGCACGCAGGTAACCATTCAGCACGTCGACGATTCGCGGCACGACCTTTGTCACATTGGCCTCCTGGTTCGAGGGGACCTCGATGTTGGCGGTGAAGCGCAGATGCCGCCCCTCGGAGGCCTTGCCGAGCGAAATCACCATCGGATCGACAGGCACATAGACCACGTCAGGCGCGACGAACGGATCTTGCACCTCTTCCGCATGTGTTGCCGCACCGGCGCCATCGCCGCCGAGAATCATGCCGGAGTAGATGGCGAAGAAAACGCCGCCGCCCCCTGCCAGCGCCACGATCAAGGCGAGGATGAGGGGCAACTTCGAAGGCTTCTTCGGTACTTCCTCTATGTCGGTCGCAGCTTCGGCCATCCGTTTGGACACTCCGCCAGAAAGTCTCGTTCAGGGCGTTATAAGCGTGCAGGCACTAACCGATTATTAAGCCCGTTCGGCCAATTAGGGGGCATCACCGGCAGAACGCCGGACGGACGGGAGACGCGGTTTGCAACAGCTTTTGACCCTGTGGACCAATCTGGAACCAAGGCGGCGGATCATCGCGATTCTTGCCTCCCTTGCCATGTTCGCGGCGATACTCGGACTGGCGCGGATGGCCTCGCAGCCCTCGCTGTCGCTGCTCTATTCCGGCCTTGAGAGCGGCCAGGCCGGCGAAATCGTGCGGGCGCTCGACCAGCGTGGCGTGGTCTACGAGGTGCAGGGCGGATCGATCTACGTCGAGGGGGCCCGGCGGGACGAACTGCGAATGACCCTCGCCTCCGAGGGGCTGCCGCGAAACTCTTCTCAGGGTTATGAATTGCTGGACAACCTGTCTGGTTTCGGCACCACCAGCCAGATGTTCGACGCGGCCTATTGGCGGGCGAAGGAAGGCGAACTGGCGCGCACCATTGCCGCCTCTCCGCAGATCGCGGCCGCGCGGGTGCACATCGCGCACCAGGGCGCGTCTCCCTTCCAGAGGGACCTGCGTCCGACGGCCTCCGTTGCCCTGACCTCGTCCGGAGAGATTTCTGCCAGCCAGGCCAAGGCCTTGCGATATCTCGTCGCCTCTGCCGTCGCGGGCCTCAACCCTGATGACGTGGCAGTCATCGACGATTCGGGCGAGCTGATCGGTCTGGCAGACGAAAGCACCGGTGCGCCCTCCGGCCAGGATCGCGCGGAAGAACTGAAGGAAAAGGTGCAGCGACTGCTGGAGGCGCGCGTGGGCTTCGGAAATGCCGTGGTCGAGGTGGCGGTCGAGACCAATAACGAGAGCGAATCGATTCGCGAGCGGCGCTTTGATCCGCAAGGGCGGGTCGCCATCTCCACCGACAGTGAAGAGAACAGCGAAAGCTCGCAGAATGCTGCCGGGGGAGACGTTACCGTTGCCTCCAACCTGCCGGATGGCGGGGCGGGCGGCGGCGGCAACTCCTCGTCGCAGCAGACCGGCACGCGCGAGCGGGTCAACTACGAAGTCTCGGAGGTCAATCGCGAGGTGCTGCGCGCGGCTGGCGCGATCAGCCGCCTGACGGTGGCGGTGCTGGTCAACGGCACCCTCTCGACGGATGCCAATGGCGCCGAGACCTTCGCCGACCGCTCCCCGGAAGAGCTTGAAAACCTTCGTGAACTTGTTGCATCGGCGGTGGCCTTCGATGAGGCGCGCGGCGATGTCATCACGATCAAGTCGATGCAGTTCGAACCTGTGACGGAGTTGGGCACCCTGGCGGCTCCGGGGCTGCTCGACAGGATCCACATCGACGTCATGTCGCTGATCCAGATGGCGGTGCTGGCGGTGGTGGCCCTGATCCTCGGGCTTTTCGTGGTGCGGCCCGTCCTGACCCGCCAGGCACAGGAGGTGCCCCTGTTGGCCAATGGCGGCGAAGAGGCCCTGGATGGCGAGATCGAGGACGACTACGCGCTGCCCGACCTGCCGGCCCTGGGCGGTTTCGGTGGCGATGACGATGGCTTCCCGATGATGGCGGACTTCGACGGAGAAGGCGGCTCGGGCGACGATCCCGTGCGCAAGTTGCAGGCGCTGATAGAGGACCGCAAGGACGAAACGATGGAGATTTTGCGCAGCTGGCTCGAAGAGGGTGAGGAGACCGCATGAAGGCGATCACTCACATTCTCGAGGATTTCGGCGCGCCCCGCGTGGTCCAGTCGCCCGGCCTGTCCGAAGAGGAACTCGAGACGATCCGCCTCGAGGCCTTCGAGAACGGATACAAGGCGGGCTGGGATGATGCCGCCCGCGCGGCGCGGGACGAACAGGGGCATATCGCCGCCGACCTGGCGCGCAACCTGCAGGACCTCTCCTTCACCTATCACGAGGCGCACGGCCACGTGCTGGGCGCGGTGAAGCCCCTGCTGGAGGATATCGTCGGCAAGCTTCTTCCCGAGAGCATGGGCGAGAGCCTGGCGCTTCGGATCATCGACCAGCTGCAGGCCCTGGCGCGGGACAAAGCCTCGGTGGCAGTGGAGATCCTCGTCGCGCCCGACAACCTGCCGGTGCTCGAAACCCTTGCAGAGCAGGACTTCGGCTTCCCGGTGAAGATTCTCGGCGATGACACGCTGCCCGACGGTCAGGTCTACCTGCGCTTTGGCGAGGAAGAGACCCAGATCGACCTGGGTGAGGTCAGCGATGGCATCCGCAAAGCCCTGGCCGGCTTCTTCGCGGAACAGGAAAGGAAACAGGACCATGGATGACGCCCCCCCCGAGGCCACCGGCAAGGCCAACCCCTTCACCGTGGTCCCGATCGAGATCACGATCTCGGTCGGCAAGGCGCGGCCGCTGATCCGCGACCTGCTGAAACTGACAAGGGACTCGGTGCTGCCACTGGATCGCCGGGTCGAGGACCCGGTGGAGCTCTACGTTGGCGACCGGCTGATCGCCCGGGGCGAGCTGGAGGAGATGGAGGGCGACAACGCCGGCCAGCTTGCGGTTCGCCTGACCGAGGTCACCGACCTCTCGGGCGAGCTTTGATCATGGCGCGAAGGGGCTGAACAATGATCGGGCGGAGAAGAAATCTCCTGGCCATTGCAGCACTTGTCACCCTGGGCCTGCTGCTTTCGCCGCTGCCGCTCGCGGCGCAGGAACTCTCGCTGAACCTAGGCGAGGGAGAGTCGCTTTCAGCCCGGGGGATACAGCTGATCCTGCTGATCACGCTGCTCAGCCTGGCACCGGGCATCCTGATCACACTCACCTGCTTTCCCTTCCTGGTCACCGTGTTGTCGATCCTGCGCCAGGCCCTGGGATTGCAGCAGGCGCCGCCGAACATGCTGATTGTCAGCCTGGCACTCTTCCTGACCTGGTACATCATGGATCCGGTGGTGCGCGAAGCCTGGGACCAGGGCATTTCGCCCCTGATCGAAGAGGTTCTGCCGGTGGACGAAGCCCTGCCGCGCGCGATTGCGCCGTTCCGCGGTTTCATGGCCAACCGGATGGACCCCGCTACATTCGAGGCCATGGCAGCCCTGCGCCCGGACGCTGCGACGATCGAGACCGGCCCGGACGCGCCGCTGTCCGTGTTGATCCCCAGCTTCATGCTGTCGGAAATCTCGCGCGCCTTCCAGATCGGCTTCCTGATATTCTTGCCCTTCCTGATCATCGACCTCGTGGTTGCGGCGATCCTCATGTCGATGGGCATGATGATGGTTCCGCCGGCCATCGTCTCTCTGCCGTTCAAGCTCTCCTTCTTCGTCGTGGCCGATGGTTGGAGCCTGCTCGCGGGCAGCCTGGTTCGAAGCTACTTCTGACTGAGGGCGGAGCTTTGGCGTTGCACGTCTGCGTAGCGGGAAGTCCTGCGTCTTGCCCAGGGCAGGGCGGCATACCTCTGGCGGAAGCACATTTGGCCGTCGAATGAATGAAGCCGTCTAAACCTGGCTCTGTCGGGGCGCGATTGTCTCCGGGGGCCATAACCCTGCCCTTCATGAGGACGCCTCTGGTGCCGGGTGCCAGCCGGGGGGGAATTGAGCCGCAGGCTCAAGAGGGGGGCAGAGCCCCCCCGCCCCGTCTTCGTGCCGCCGCAAGGCGGGCTCCGCGGTCGGACCTTGCTCAGGGCCCGGCGAAGATCGAGCGCCTCGGGGCCTTCAGCGCCTCTTGGATTCGGCTCAGGTTCAGCTCTGTTCCGTCCAGGCTTTGCAGTTCGAGATCATAGATCATCCCTTTGTGAATGCTGTGGAAATCCTGCGCGGCGCTGCCCCTGCGGCGGTCCCCGCGGGCGGCCTCGCGGGCCTCGAGCACCTCCAGCGGGCAATGCAGCGCGACGAAAAGCACCTCGTGTCGGTGGAAGATCCGCGCCAGGTCCTCATGCCACGCCGGGGTGTCGAGGATATGTTCCAGGATCAGGTCGTTGCCCGCCGCCAGGTAGGCACCAAGCGAGCGATGGAAGCCGTCGAAGAAAGCGGCCCGGTGCGC
The DNA here is from genome assembly GCF_000220565.1 of Oceanicola sp. S124. Lineage (GTDB taxonomy): Bacteria > Pseudomonadota > Alphaproteobacteria > Rhodobacterales > Rhodobacteraceae > Pseudooceanicola. The sequence goes on from NZ_AFPM01000270.1 coordinate 27,189, forward strand.
CTTCCAGTCAAACTCTCCGCTGGCGAAACGGGCCGAGGGCAGCACCCCGCCATCCCGCAGCTTGTCGATGGAGACATGCCACCAGGGCGAGGGCAGGGCGTCCTGCAGCGCTCGGGCCAGGGTCGACTTCCCGGCGCTCGAGGCGCCATGCAGGAAGATGACCCGGGCCATCAGTCCTCGAAGCCGCCCAGGTGGCGTTCGCCGCGCGCCCGAGCCAGGGCGATCTGCTTCTGGCGTTCGCGGAAGCGGGCCTTGTCGTCGTCCGAGGTCTCTGCGACGCAGAGGTGGCACGAGACCCCCTCTTCGTACTCCGGGCGGGTCCGGTCGGCGGGCAGGATCGGGCGGCGGCAGGCATGGCACAGCTCGTGCGGGCCCTCCTTCAGCCCGTGCCCGACCGAGACGCGGCGGTCGAAGACGAAGCAGTCGCCCTGCCAGGTGCTGTCCTCGGCGGGGACTTCCTCGAGGTACTTCAGGATCCCGCCCTTCAGGTGGTAGACGTCCTCAACCCCTTGACCCAGAAGGTAATTCGTTGACTTTTCGCAGCGGATGCCACCGGTGCAGAACATCGCGATGCGCTTGTTGTGGAAGCGCTCCCTGTTGGCTTCCCACCAGGCGGGGAAGTCGCGGAAGCTCTCCGTCTGCGGATCGACGGCGCCCTCGAAGGTGCCGATGGCGACCTCGTAGTCGTTACGGGTGTCGATCACCGCCACGTCATCCGAGCGGATCAGCGCGTTCCAGTCGGCGGGATCGACATAGTGGCCGACTCGGGCCAGCGGATCGACATCCGGCTGGCCCATGGTGACGATCTCCTTCTTCAGCCGCACCTTCATGCGGGCGAAGGGGCGTTCGGCGGCGCTCGACAGCTTCCATTCCAGATCGGCGCAGCCAGGCAGGGCGCGCAGATGCGCCAGCACCGCCTCGATGCCGGCGGCGGGGCCGGCAATCGTGCCGTTGATCCCCTCGCGCGCCAGCAGCAGCGACCCGCAGATCTGCTGCGCAGCGCAAAGCGCCTCCAGCGGCGCCTTCAGGGCAGCGGGGTCGTCGAAACGGGTGAAGTGGTAGAGGGCGCAGACGGTGTACATGCGGCGCGGATTACCCCCGGCGGGCCTTGCAGGCAAGGGCTTGCAAGGCCCGCGACCTGCGGCAATCAGCCCTTCAGCAGGCGGGCGCGCTCGACCAGCAGGCCCAGCTGTTTCGCCACCAGCTTGCGCGAGGGCTCGTCGACCAGCTTGCCGTCGGCCACCTTTTCCTCCATCAGCCCGATCGAGACATCGGGCCCCGGCACCAGTTCGGCGCCGATTACCGACAGCACCTGCCGCCAGGCGTAGTTCGACATGTTGCCGCCGCGCGGTCCGGGGCTCTGGGTCATCACCGCGACCGGCTTGCCCGACATCGGGAAACCGGGTTCGGTCGAGACCCAGTCCATCGCGTTCTTCAGCGCGCCGGGCACCATGCGGTTGTATTCGGGCGAGCACAGGACGACGGCATCGGCGGCAGCGAGCGCCTCGCAAAGCGCGGTGACGGCCTCGGGGGTGCCGCTGTCCTCGCGGATGTCGCTGTTGAACATCGGCACCGCGTCGATCTCGACATCGAGGATGCGCACGCCCTCGGGGGCGAGTTCAGGCAGGGTGGCGCGCAGCATGCGGGTCATCGAGGCGCGGCGCAGGGATCCGCAGAGGGCGGCGATGGTCATGTCGGTCATGTCGGCTCCGGGGGGTTGATACAGTGGTTGGGGCTCTGGGTTTGGGGCCCTGGGCGTAACCCTAGCGCATCCGCGTCCCCGGGCCAGCGCTTCATTCGCAGGCAGGCCCTGCGCTGGCGCACCGGGGCCGGACCCGGGCGGCGCCGGCAAAGATTGACGCCCCGGGGCGCAGCGGCGAAGGTCGCCGCACCACAGAAGGAGCCTCAACATGTCCGACGCGCTGCTCGTCATCGACCTTCAGAAGGATTTCTGCCCCGGCGGCGCGCTGGCTGTCGCAGAAGGCGACCTGATCGTCCCGGGCATCAACGCGTTGATGACCGATTTCGACGTGGTGATCCTGACCCAGGACTGGCACCCGGCGGGGCATTCCTCCTTCGCCTCCTCCCATCCCGGCGCCGAGGTCATGTCGCTGACCCAGATGCCCTACGGCCCGCAGGTTCTCTGGCCCGACCACTGCATCCAGGGCTCGGACGGGGCGGCCTTTCACCCGGACCTGACGGTGGATCGCGCCGACCTGATCATTCGCAAGGGCTGCAATCCGGCGATCGACAGCTATTCGGCCTTCTTCGAGAACGACCACCGGACCCCGACCGGGCTTGAAGGCTACCTGCGCACACGCGGCATCACGGGGCTGACCCTGGTCGGGTTGGCGACGGATTTCTGTGTCAATTACAGCGCGGTAGATGCGGCAAAGCTTGGCTTTGCGGTCACGGTGCGGCGCGATCTCTGCCGGGGAATCGACCTGGATGGC
>NZ_AFPM01000269.1 GCF_000220565.1 Oceanicola sp. S124
AGATGTCGGGGGCCAGGTGTCAGTGGTCTGGTTCCAGCGGTTGCAGGGCGATCTCGGGCGGCAGGGTCGGACGGGGCCTGGACAGCAGCGCCTCGGCCTCGGCGGCCTCAAGGCCGACCAGGGCCATCAGCCGGATCGCCGCAGAGGGGATAGACACCGGGGCGACTTCCTTGCGGATCACCGCCAGGCCGAAACCGACGATCGCATGGGTGGTCAGCCGCCAGGCCAGCGTCGGATCTCCGGTCTGCAGTCGGCCGGTTGCAGCGGACCGGCTGAGCAGGTCGATGGTGAAGGGGCCGATCCGCCGGAACATCACATCCGCCACGATTCCCGACCGGTTGAGCAACTGCTGCCAGCGGGGATCCGTCGTCGAGGTTTCGAGAACGGTCAGCACTGCGATGGCGTAGATATGGGCGGTATCCTCGTAGCCCTCGGTGGCGCTCTCGATGCGCAGCGCCAGGCCCTGCATCACTTCCTCAAGCACCGCGATGGCCAGATCATCCTTGGATCTGAAGTAGTTGTAGACGGTGCCGGCCCCGACATCGGCCCGATCGGCGATCTCGAGCATGGTGGCCGCGTCGATGCCCTTTTCGGACATGACGTCGCTGGCCGCACGAATCAGGGCCTCGCGGTTGCGCCGCTGCCGCCGCGCTACCCGTCCTTCCTTGATCCCGTTCTCGCTCTCTTTCGGTGTCATCTGGCCCTCTTGAAAGTGAACGGTATTCAACTCCGAAGTCGCTCGCAAGTGAGGCCGTGAGAAAGTTCGGCAGTCCCGGCAGTGTCGAAGGGCTTGCCTATTTCCTGTGCATGTGGGTAGGCTTGGGAAGAAATACGACGTCTCAGGCGCATTTCTGGCTGATTTCTTCGGAAACGAGGATGTGAAATCAGGCCGGAGATGATCTAAGACTCAAGATGAATGACGTTCATGGGTGAGAAGCTGCATCTCCGGTCCATCACGTCGCGGCGCTAGGCCGGGGCATCCCGGCGGGACCGACCCGCCACCTCCGACCGGAGGCGCGCCATAACAAGAGCTTCCTCCCGAGCCTAACGCGGGCCCTTCAACCCGCGAAGCAAAAACGAAACGGGGAGCCTGAATTGGCAGAAACATCAGACAGCGGGGCATTCGTCGCCTTCGAACGGGTGCAGAAGAGCTACGACGGCGAGACGCTGGTCGTGAAGGACCTGAACCTGACCATGCCCAAGGGCGAGTTCCTGACCATGCTGGGGCCGTCGGGATCGGGCAAGACCACCTGCCTGATGATGCTCGCGGGGTTCGAGACCGCGACCTACGGCGAGATCAAGCTGGCCGGTCAGCCGATCAACAACATCCCGCCGCACAAGCGCGGCATCGGCATGGTGTTCCAGAACTACGCCCTCTTCCCGCACATGACCGTGGCCGAGAACCTCTCGTTCCCGCTGGAAGTGCGCAAGATGAGCAAGTCGGCGCGCGAGGCGAAGATCAAGCGGGCGCTGGGCATGGTGCAGATGGGGGCCTTCGCCGGGCGCCGTCCGGCCCAGCTGTCCGGCGGCCAGCAGCAGCGGATCGCCCTGGCCCGCGCCCTGGTCTTCGAACCCGAGCTGGTGCTGATGGACGAACCTCTGGGCGCGCTCGACAAGCAGCTGCGCGAGCACATGCAGTTCGAGATCACCCGCCTGGCCCATGATCTGGGCATCACCACGGTCTACGTGACCCACGACCAGACCGAGGCGCTGACCATGTCGGACCGGGTCGCCGTGTTCAATGACGGCCGTATCCAGCAGCTGGCGCCGCCGGACCAGCTGTACGAAGAGCCCGAAAACAGCTTCGTTGCCCAGTTCATCGGCGAAAACAACACGCTGGAAGGCGTCATCAAGTCGATCAGCGGAAATACCTGCGAGGTGCAGCTGGACGGCGGCGAGGTGATCTCCGCCCGGCCGGTCAATGTCACGGAGGTGGGGCAGCGCACCCGCGTCTCGATCCGCCCCGAGCGGGTCGAGATGGACAAGTCGCGCCTGCAGGAGGGCGCCCATACCCTCAAGGCCGAGGTGCTGGAGTTCGTCTACATGGGCGACATCTTCCGCACCCGCCTGCGTGTCGCCGGCAACACCGACTTCGTGATGAAGACGCGGAACGCCCCCGACCAGGTGCGCCTGCAGAAGGGCCAGCAGATCGAGATCGGCTGGCTTCCCGACGACTGCCGGGCGCTGGACGCCTGAGCCACAGAGCATCCGCTCCGGCCCGCGCCGGGGCGGCCTGTCGAGGTCCTGCCGCTCCACCCGTAGTGGCGGATCCACAACGAAACAGACGGGTTGAAAATGGGAGTTATGAAATGAAACTGACGCAGACCCTCCTCGCCGGTTCGGCGCTGGCCCTGCTGGGCAGTGCGGCCGCCGCGCAGGACATGGCCAACGAGATGACCATCGTGTCCTGGGGTGGCGCCTACCAGAACTCGCAGCTGAAAGCCTATGTCGAGCCCTACATGGCCGCGAACCCCGGCGTCACCGTGACCTGGGACGAAAGCTCGTCGCAGGCCGTGGCGAAGATGCGCGCGCAGGAAGAAGCCGGCAACATCACCTGGGACCTGGTCGACGTCGAGGCCGCGGATGCGATCCGTACCTGTGACGAAGGCCTGGCGATGGAAGTCGACTGGGACGATGCGCTGGCGCCGGCCCCCGATGGCACCTCGCCCGAGGATGATTTCGGCGACATGCTGGTCAGCGACTGCTTCGTGCCGCAGATCGTCTTCTCGACCACCTTCGGCTATCGGACCGACATGGTCCCCGAGGGCGTCGAGCCGCCGACCGGCGCCTGCGATGTCTTCGACCTCGAGACCTATCCGGGCAAGCGCGCGCTCAACAAGCAGCCGGTCGCCAACATGGAATGGGCGTTGCTCTGCGACGGCGTGGCCTATGAAGATGTCTACGACGTGCTGGAAACCGACGAGGGCGTCGAGCAGGCCTTCGCCAAGCTCGACAGCATCAAGGACCAGACCATCTGGTGGTCCGCCTCTGCCGAGCCGCCGCAGCTGCTGGCCGATGGCGAGATCTTCATGGGCTCGGCCTACAACGGCCGCCTGTTCTCGGCCATCGTCGAGCAGGACCAGCCGATCGGCATGGCCTGGGACTGGCAGATGTTCGACATCGACGGTTGGGTCATCCCCGAGGGCCTGCCCGAGGATCGCCTGGCCCGCGTGATGGACTTCCTGTTCTTCGCCACCGACACCCAGCGTCTGGCGGATCAGGCCAAGTACATCAGCTACGGCCCGGCCCGTGCCTCTTCGGCGCCGCTGGTGTCGACCCACGCCGACCTGGGCATCGAGATGGCACCGCATATGCCGACCGATCCCAACAACGCCGAGAACACCTTCGTGAACAACTACAACTGGTGGGCTGACCATCGCGACGACCTGGACGCCAAGTTCCAGGCGTGGCTGGCGCAGTAATCTCCTGCCTGCATGAGGGGGATCGGCCTTCGGGCCGGTCCCCGACCGCCGCCCTGCGCGGCCAGACCCCGGACAACGGGGCCGTCAAGAACAAGGCCGGCACACGGCAGAAACCCACGGGGAAGACATGAGCCACACGACAGACACCGCCGGGGCCGGCGCGGGCCCAATGCTGGCCGCCGATGGCACGCCACTGAAACGCAGCCTGAACCGCGCGCTGCGGCGACAGAAACTGCGGGCCCTGATGCTGATCGCGCCGCTGCTGCTCTTCGTGCTGCTGACCTTCATCGCCCCGATCGCCGACATGCTGTTCCGTTCGGTCGAGAACCAGATCGTCTCGGACACCCTGCCCGAAACGGTCGAGACCCTCTCGGACTGGGACCACACCACGCAGGCGCCGCCTTCGGAAACCGTCTACGAGGCGCTCTACTTCGACATGTTCGTCGCCGCAGAGGCGAAGGAGCATACCCGCCTGGGCGGTCGCCTGAATTACGAGATGAGCGGCCTCAGCTCGCTCATCCGCTCGTCGGGACGGTCGCTGGACGATCTCGGCGACGACTACCTGGATGCGCTGGAAGCGATCGACCCGGCCTGGGGCGAGGGCGCCTTCTGGTTCGAGCTGATGAGCGGCGAGGGCGAGGCGGCCGAGGAGGTCATCACTGCCCGCCGCCGTGCTGTCGCGCAGATGACCGGCGACCGGCTGGGCGGCGACACGGGCTTTGCGCCTTCGGCCGAGATCGCCGCGCTGCTGCCCCGCACGACCCGCGCCTACAGCGACTTCGCGGTCTTCACTGCCCTCGTCGACGGTGACGTGGTGGCCGAGGAAGACCCCTGGGAATCCGTCTATGTCGGGCTGGCGCTTGACCTGCAGCAGGCCGATGTCTCGGGCTATGCCGGCCCCGGCGGTGACGCGCTGCGCGCCGCACAGGCAGATCTGGACAGTCTGCCCCTGATGCCGCTCTCGCAGTTCTTCGACGAAGAGGTCGATGCCGACTGGAACGACCCCGAGGTCTGGGCGGTGATCCAGACCTACAGCCCGCGCTATACCACCGGGTACTTCCTGAACGCGGTCGACCTGCAGCTGACCCCCGACGGGGTCGCCACCCGGCCCGAGCGCGAGAGCATCTACATCATGCTGTTCAAGCGGACGCTCTTCATGTCGCTGACCATCACGCTCAGCTGCATCCTGCTGGGCTATCCCGTGGCCTGGCTGCTGGCGAACCTGCCCAGCTCGAAGGCCAACCTGCTGATGATCCTGGTGCTGCTGCCCTTCTGGACCTCGCTGCTGGTGCGGACCTCGGCCTGGAAGGTGATGCTGCAGCAGCAGGGGGTGATCAACGACGTGCTGGTCTGGCTGGGCCTGGTGGCCGACAATGACCGGCTGGTGATGATCAACAACCAGTTCGGCACCATCGTGGCGATGACCCACATCCTGCTGCCCTTCATGATCCTGCCGCTCTACTCGGTGATGCAGGGCATTCCGCCCAGCTACCTGCGCGCGGCGAAATCCCTCGGCGCCACCAACTGGACGGCCTTCTGGAGGGTCTACTTCCCGCAATCGGTGCCGGGCATCGGCGCGGGCTCGATCCTCGTCTTCATCCTGGCCATCGGCTATTACATCACGCCGGAAATCGTCGGCGGCACGACCGGGACGTTCATCTCTAACCGGATCGCCTACCATATCTCCAGCTCGCTGAACTGGGGCCTGGCGGCGGCGCTCGGGGCGATCCTGCTGGCCGTGGTGCTGCTGCTCTACTGGGCCTACGACCGCATCGTCGGCATCGACAACGTGAAACTGGGCTGAGGAGGGCGAGACCATGGCACTGACAATCGCAAAACCCACATCCGCCATCTTCGCCGCCGGAGTGGCCGCCGTATTCGGCGCCTTCTTCGGGATCTTCGTCGGCACCGCCTCGGGCAGCGCCCTGCTGGGCCTGCTGGGCGGCGCGGTGCTGATCTTCGCCCTCGGCTGGGCCGCGGTGGCTTTCCTGCGCGAACAGGAAAGGCCCGCCCGCTGGGGGATCCTGATCCTGTTCGTCGCCGGAGGCTTCCTGTTCGCGGGGGTGCCAGGCATCGTGCTGGGGCTGATCTTCGGCACCTTCTTCGGCTGGCTGGTCTACTACGTCGCCTCGGGGCGCTACCGGACGGGGATGCCGCCCTATTCGACCCCGCGCCAGGTGCTGTGGCATTTCGCCTTCCGCACCATCGCCGGGATGATCCTGATCTTCCTGATCACCCCGATCCTCGTGGTCATGCCACTGAGCTTCAACGCCGAGGACTTCTTCACCTTCACCCCGGAAATGCTCAGCTTCGACCCGGCGGGCTATTCGCTGAAGCACTACAGGGACTTCTTCAACACCTCCGACTGGCAGGGGGCGCTGTGGAACTCGGTGCGCATCGCGCCGGTGGCAACCCTGCTGGCGGTCGGCTTCGGCACCCTGGCGGCCATCGGCCTGAGCCAGCCGCATGTGCCCTTCCGGCGCGCGATCATGGCGATCCTGATCTCGCCGATGATCGTGCCGCTGATCATCTCGGCGGCGGGGATGTACTTCTTCTACTCGCGCATCGGCCTGCAGGGCACCTACCTCGGCGTGGTGCTGGCCCATGCGGCGCTTGGCATTCCCTTCGTCATCATCACCGTGACGGCGACCCTGGTCGGCTTCGACAACTCGCTGACCCGCGCGGCGGCGAACATGGGCGCGGACCCGGTCACCACCTTCTTCCGGGTGCAGATGCCGCTGATCCTGCCCGGTGTGATCTCGGGCGGGCTGTTCGCCTTCATCACCTCCTTCGACGAGGTGGTCGTGGTGCTGTTTGTCGGCTCAGCCGGCCAGAAAACCCTGCCCTGGCAGATGTTCATCGGTCTGCGGGAGCAGATCTCGCCCACCATTCTTGCGGTGGCGACGATCCTGGTGGCCATTTCCATCGCGCTGCTGACGACGGTCGAGCTGCTGCGCCGACGCTCCGAGCGGCTGCGGGGCATGTCACCCAGCTGATCTTTCGGGACTTCATGAACGGGGGAGGGGGGCTTTCAGCCCCCCTTTTTGCATTCGCAGACCAACGCAGGTCTCGGCCCCTTCGCGGCTGAAATCGTCCCCCGGACGGTTGCCTGGACGCCGCTCAGCCCCCTGAGCGTATTTCAGGCCGTCGAACAGATGGACTCATGCGAAGGCGGCGATCGTCACGCCTTCGGCTTCCAGCCGGGCGCGCAGTTCGGCGGCGAGCGCCACGGCGCTGGCTTCGTCCCCGTGCACGCAGATCGACTGGGCGGCCAGCGGGATCTCTGTGCCGGTGATCGTCTGCATGTTGCCGGTGTCCAGCAGGTGCAGGATGCGGGCGGCGGCGGCCTTCGGGTCGTGGATCATCGCGCCCGGGGTGCCGCGGGGCACCAGCAGGCCGTTCTCCTGATAGCCGCGGTCGGCGAAGATCTCCGAGATCGTCTCGATACCTGCATCGCGGGAGGCCTTTTCCAGCTCGGTGCCGGAAATCGCCAGCATGGCGAGGCCCGAGGTCTTCACCGCGACGGCAATGGCATCGGCGGTGGCGCGGTCGGCAGAGGCGAAGTTGTTCAGCGCGCCATGCGGCTTGACGTAGGTCACCGGGCAGCCCGCCAGCGTGGCGATGCCCTGCAGGGCGCCGATCTGCGCGGCGACCATGTTGGTGACCTCCGAGGCGGTCATCGGGATGACGCGGCGGCCGAAGCCCTGGCGGTCGGGAAAGCCGGGATGGGCCCCGGCGGTGACGCCCTTCTCGCGGCACATCACCAGCGTGCGGTACATGGTATCGGGATCCGAGGCATGGCCACCGCAGGCGACATTGGCCGAGGTGACGATATCCAGCATCGCGGCGTCGTCGCCCATCTGCCAGGGGCCATAGGCCTCGCCGAGATCCGAGTTGATGTCGATGCTGCGTGTCATGGGGGCCTCCGGTCGCTGGCTTTACAGCATCCGGATAACATCCTTGCCCACCGAAAGGACATAGCCGCGACGGGCAATGTTCTTAATCAGCAGCTCGCTGACGATCTGGTTGCCGAGGGTGTCGCGCAGCCGCTTGATCCGGGTGGCGCCGGCGGCCTCTTCGCAATCGGCCTCGTCGCGGCCCGAGATCATCGATTCGATCTGCACGCCCGAAAGCACGTCATCATCCATCCGCGCCTCGGCCAGCACCGAGAGCGTTTCCAGCGCTGCATCGGTCAGCTTGAAGCCGAGGTTGTTCAGGTAGACCATCTTCTCGTCGCGCGAGATCATCAGGGAGTTCACCTCGATCCCGGCGCGCTCGATCTGCGCCATGCGGCGGTTCATCGAGACCAGCATGATCAGGAAGCCGAGCGCGGCCAGCAGCAGCGCCGTCGAGAAGACCAGCAGTACGAAGATGACCATGCGGTAGCTGATCAGCGTTTCGGAAAACGCCGTGCCCGACAGGGCCAGGATGTTCAGCAGCTTGACCTCGGCCTGGGTGGTCAGGTCGTTCTCGATGAAGATGCGCTCGACGCGCGCGTTAAAGGCGCCGGCATCGGGCAGCGTGAGGAACAGGAAGACGGCGGCAAGCGCCAGAATCGCGACGACGGCGCCGAGGCCAATGGCCACGGCGCGCGTCCCGGACTTCCGCAGATCAGAAGCGAAGATAGTAGGGTCCTGCATTTGCCTTCCTGCCGGCCAGCCCGCCGTCGTCGAATACCGAGACGACATTGAGCAGCACCCAGCCCGCTTGTGCAAGCCTTGCGCGGACTTCATTGGCGGCGGCGCCCTTGTCGCAGGCGGAAACCTGCATGACGCCGTAGTGCAGCTCGTAGGGCTGATCCCGCTTGGCCTTGTAGTCGGCGTAGCAGGCCGCCTGCGCGGAAACCGGCAGGGCGAGGGTCGCGAGGACCAGGGTGAGAGAGGCGATGAAGCGTGTCATACGGCCACTTTCCGCCAAGTCCGGCAGCTATTCAATGACAGAGAGGCCCCGGCAGGCTGCTATCGGATAACAGGCTGAACCGAAGGGCTTTTCGCGGGTTGTTATCGGATAACGGCGGGGATTTCGGCGGGGCTATCGGATAGCGCCGGGGTGATATTGCCCGGCAGTCGGGGGGCGGCCCATGTTCGTCTCATCGCTTCCGGGCCCCCTGCTCGGGCCTCACTGAACAGGCGCCGCACCACCCCGATACATGGCGCCGCAGATACCAGACCGAAAGGACCTCGACATGACCCGCTTCTTCCAGAACACCCGCAAGGCCATCCTCTCGACCCTCGCCGGCGCCGTGGCGCTGAGCTCCGTCGCCGCTGCCCCCGCCCAGGCCGGAGACAAGGAGCTGGCCCGCGCCCTGATCGGTATCGGCGCCATCGCCATCATCGGCTCGGCCATCGCGAACGAGTCGAAGGCGAACAACAACAACCACAACAACGGCAACTGGAACAACGGCGGCCATAACGGCGGCTGGAACAACGGTGGTCACCACGGCGGCTGGCAGCCCCAGCCCAAGCCCCGCCCTCGTCCGGCCCGCACCGTGGCGCAATCCTGCGAAGTGCGCACCTGGGTGAACGGCTACCGTGCCGTCGGCTATGCCGCGGCCTGCGCCAAGAACACCGCGTCCTACCCGCAGGCCCTGCCGGACAACTGCCGCCAGCGCACCGACGTGCCGCAGAACCGCAAGGGCGTGAAGTTCATCTACCGCAAGGCCTGCATGCAGCAATACGGCTGGAAGACCGCCTGAACCGACCCGCATATAAGTCGAGCAGCACCCCGCCCCGTCCCGGATCCTCCGGGGCGGGGTTTTCCTTGTATCGGCGCTTCGGTCCTGCTTCATGGCGGCATGGGACCGGACTTTACCTTGGAAGAGGCGCTGATGGCGCGGGGCGCCCGGCTGATTGCCGGGGTGGATGAAGTGGGCCGTGGCCCTCTGGCGGGGCCGGTGACGGCGGCGGCTGTGGTTCTCGACCCGGCGGCCATTCCCGAGGGCGTCAACGATTCCAAGAAGCTGGGGGCGAAGCGGCGCCGCATCCTGCAGGAGGCGCTGAGCGCCAGCGCCCATGTTGCCGTCGCCCATGCCAGCGTCGAGGAGATCGACGAGATCAACATCCTGCAGGCCAGCCACCTGGCGATGCTGCGCGCGCTTGCCGCGCTGCCGGTGCGCCCCGACCACGTGCTGATCGACGGCAACAGGATTCCTAAGGGGCTGAACCTGCCGGCGACGGCCGTGGTGAAGGGGGACGCAAAGTCGCTGTCCATCGCGGCCGCCTCGATCATGGCCAAGATTGCCCGCGACGCGATCATGGAGGATTTGGCGCAACAGTTCCCCGGCTACGGCTGGGAGGGCAACGCGGGCTACCCGACGAAGGCACATAAATCCGCTTTACAGGATCTGGGCGTCACCCCACATCATAGGCGTTCCTTCGCTCCGGTGCGCAATATCTTGTGTCGAGCCGAAAACCAAACACCTGATTTGAATAAATAAATTGACGCGGACTCCGGTCTGACTCATCATTTGTCCACAACAACGAGCGCGAAAACTGCGCCGTGCATTGAGGCAGTACATGATGAAAACCAAAGCAAAAGGGGCTTCCGAGCTCCCTCTCAATACCATTTTGCCCGGTGATTGCGTGGAGGTGATGAATGCACTTCCCGAGAATTCGGTCGATCTGATCTTCGCTGATCCGCCCTACAACCTGCAGCTTCGGGGGGACCTGCACCGGCCCGACAACTCGAAGGTCGATGCGGTGGACGATCACTGGGACCAGTTCGCCAGCTTCGAGGCCTACGACCGCTTCACCAAGGACTGGCTGAAGGCAGCGCGTCGGATCCTGAAGCCGAACGGTGCGATCTGGGTCATCGGCAGCTACCACAACATCTTCCGCGTCGGCGCCGCCCTGCAGAACGAGGGCTACTGGATCCTGAACGACGTGGTCTGGCGCAAGGCCAACCCGATGCCGAACTTCCGCGGCAAGCGGCTGACCAATGCCCACGAGACGATGATCTGGGCCTCGAAGTCCGAGAAGGCCAAGTACACCTTCAACTACGAGGCGCTGAAGGAGCTGAATGAAGGCGTGCAGATGCGCTCGGACTGGGTGCTGCCGATCTGCAACGGCCACGAGCGCCTGAAGGATGCCAACGGCGACAAGGCCCATCCGACGCAGAAGCCGCAGAGCCTGCTGCATCGTGTGCTGATCGGGTCGACCAACCCCGGCGACGTAGTGCTGGATCCCTTCTTCGGCACCGGCACCACCGGCGCCGTCGCCAAGATGCTGGGCCGCAACTTCATCGGCATCGAGCGCGAGGAGGCCTACCGAGAGGTCGCGGAGGCGCGCATCGCCAAGATCCGCAAGTTCGACAACGAGGCGCTGGAAGTCACCCGTGCCAAGCGCGCCGAGCCGCGTGTGCCCTTCGGCCAGCTGGTCGAGCGCGGCATGCTGCGTCCGGGAGAAGAGCTGTGGTCCTCGAACGGTCGTCACAAGGCCAAGGTGCGTGCCGATGGCACGCTGACCAACGAGGATGACATCAAGGGCTCGATCCACCAGGTCGGCGCCAAGCTTGAAGGCGCGCCGTCGTGCAATGGCTGGACCTACTGGTGCATCAAGCGGGACGGCAAGCAGATCCCGATCGACGCCATGCGCCAGCAGATCCGCCAGGAAATGCGCTGAGCCAAACGGTTATCCGCGGGCGCCGCATCCTGGGGGACGCGGTGCCGCCACCTTGCCCTGCCGCTTGCGGCGGGGCTTTTTGCATCTCAGGACCGCCGGATGATCCCATAGGCCAGCGCCGGTGAGAGCCTGAGCAGCAGCCGCAGCAGCCGGACCTTGCCCACGTCGAGCTCTTCCTCGCCGCTGCGGATACCCGCAAGGATCTGCCGCGCGGCCTCCTCGGGTGGCATCTTTCCCTCGGGCGCTCCCTGTGAAAGGCCGGTGTCGACCAGCGGCAACAGGGCTTCATGCACCTGCACCGGCAGCGCCGCCAGGCGCACCTGGTCGCACAGCGCGCGGCTGAAGGCGCGCAGCCCGGATTTCGAGGCCGAGTAGACCGCCGCATCTCGCTTCGGCGCCAGCGCGAGACCCGAGGTGACATTGCAGACAAAGCCCTCCTGCGCCGCGATCACCGGCAGCAGCTGCGCCGAAAGCTGCATCGGCGTCACGAGGTTGATGGCGATCTCGCGCGACACTTCGGCGGGCTGCGGGTCCTCGGTCAGCAGTGAATGCACCATGATGGCAGCATTGTTGATCAACCCGGCGCAGCGCGGATGCTCCGCGCGCACCCAGCTTGTGATGCGCGCCGCGGCATCGGGGGAGGCGAGATCCAGCGCCAGCCCCTCGACCCCCGCGGGCAGGGCGTCGACAGACCGCGCCACCGTGATCACCTGGCAGCCGGCCTGTTGCAGTTGCAGCGCCAGCGCCCGGCCGACGCCACGCGTTGCGCCGGTGACAAGCACGGTCCGGGCCATCACGCGCCCTCCCGCATCATGTGGTGGCCGTTCTCGAGCGTCGGGATCACCGCCTCGAGCCTGAACCAGGGAGTGCTGAAGACCGGACCGTCCCGCAGCACCTCCATGGCGCGGTGGAAGGCCGTCGGGGACATCCCTTCGACCATGGCAATATCCGAGCACTGCGCCGAGAAGGCCTCGGCATCGAAGAAGCGCATCTGCGACAGGCCGGCCTGCGCCAGCGCATCGGCGGCGCGGGCATCGCGCTCGGCGCGGGGGATCTGCAGGAAGGCGGGCAGGGCGGTGAGAAGCAGGAAGTAGGTCTGGGTCATGAGGCACCTTGCAGGAAAAGCGGACACATGCAGAATCCGAGCAAAGGCTCAGGTTTCATACTCGCATCCCGAGGTGCTCCGCAGATGACAAGAGAACCCCCTGTCAAACTTAGGAAATCTCCGCGACAGGCGCGGGCGCGGGCGACCTGCGAGGCGGTGCAGGAGGCGGCGGCTCGTATTTTGCAGCGCGGCGGGGTGGCGGCGGTCAGCACAAATGCGGTGGCAGAGCTGGCGGGGGTCTCCATCGGCTCGCTCTACCAGTACTATCCCGGCAAGGAGGCCATCCTGGCTGAACTGGTCCGCGCCATGCGCGCCGAGATGCTGGAAGACCTGCGCCGCGCCGCGCGCGCCTGCGACGGACAGGACATTACCCGCGCCATCCACCTGCTGCTGGCGGCTTCGCTGGAGCACCACCGCGCCGACCCGGCCCGCGCCGCTGCCATCGAGGAGGCAGAGCGCCACCTGCCGCTGGATGCCGAGACCCAGGCCCTGAAGGCCGAAATCGCCGCGCTGGTCATCGCCGTGCTGCGTGCCCATGACGTGCCCGAGCCCGAGCTGGCCGCGCGCGACCTGGCCGCGATGACAAATGCCGTGGCCGATGCCGCCTGCCTGGCAGGAGAGCGGGACGTGGACGCGATCCTGCCCAGGCTGGAACGCGCGGCGCGCGGCTACCTCGGGGTGTGATCACTCGCCCAGCTTGGCGTGAACCTCGTCCAGGTCGATCTCTCCGATGGGCATCTTGTTGGCAGGGTTGTCGAAATCGTATTTGAACAACTCGAAATCGCGGTGATAGATCTCGCGCACCAGGTGCATCGAGAGATCGTCGAAATAGGCCTCGACCGGATGGGCGCGCTTGGGCCCGTGGCCTTCGCTTTCGTTGAAGCGGGGGATGGCGGACAGGTCGACCGCATGGGGCGTCTCGATCGCGTCGAGCACCTGCTGCATCCCGTCGTTGAAGCCTTCGGTCCAGAAGATCTTGTCGTAGCGCCCGCCGTTGACGATGAAGGTGCTGACATGACCGGACATGGCGGACCAGTGGATGTCGGGCTCCATCGGGCGGCGCCAGCGGATGGTATCGCGGGCAAACAGCAGGAAGCGGCGGAAGCTGGCGATCTGGTCGAACTCGTCCTTGCCGTTCTCGCCGCCGACCTCGATGCCGTATTTCTGGATCAAGAGGGGCACCAGCTTGCCCCGGTAGCGGCGGCCGTTGCGCTGGATGCCGCAGATCTTGTCGAAGAAGCTGGACAGGATGCGGGTGTAGGGATTGCGCACGCAGGTGAAGGCGTAAGAGCCATGCGCCCTCACGTTGGCTTCGATCAGCGGCTGGCTGTGATCCTGCGACCACTTGTGCAGCCCCTCGGTGGAATCGTGGATATCACCGTCAAAGAAGCGGCCATGGTCCGAGTAGAACATGATCTGGCCGATGGTCGAGCAGGCGCACTTGGGCACCACGCGATAGACCACGCTTTCGCTTTCCGTCATCCAGGTTCCGGGAAACCCCATTCTGCGCGCCCTCCGTGCTGCGCCGCGATGTTATGACTGCCCGTTTTCCGGGGCCGGCGCGCTTGTCGCACAAAAAAGCAAAGAAACCCTGTTTTATCAATCCTGCATGACGCGTATCACTGGGCGGACCTCAACCCGTTGAAGGGCCTCGCAGGCGCCCATGGCGACGATCGCTTTCATATTGCTCTGTCACAAGGACCCGCAGGGGATCATCGACCAGGCCAACCGGCTGACGGCGGTCGGGGATTACATGTCGATCCACTTCGACGCCCGTGCCAGGCCCGAGCATTACCAGATGATCCGCGAGGCGCTGAAGGACAACCCGCGTGTCACTTTCGCCCGCAAACGCTGCAAATGTGGCTGGGGCGAGTGGTCGCTGGTCGAGGCCACTTTGCTGGCCGTCGAGGCCGCGGTGGAAGCCTTCCCGCGTGCCACCCATTTCTACATGCTCTCGGGCGACTGCATGGCGATTAAGTCCGCCGAATATGCGCATGAGTTCCTTGACCGCGACGAGGTCGACTATATCGAGAGCTTCGATTTCTTCACGTCGGGCTGGATCAAGACCGGGATCAAGGAAGAACGGCTGATCTACCGGCATTACCTGAACGAGCGTCGCCACAAGTTCTGGTTCTACAAGCTGATGGAGTGGCAGAAAAAACTGGGGCTGGAGCGGCAGATCCCCGAGGACATCCAGGTGATGATCGGCTCTCAGTGGTGGTGCCTGCGCCGCCGCACCATCGAGGCCATCCTGGACTTCACCCGCCAGCGCCGCGACGTGATGCGCTTCTTCCGGACCACCTGGATCCCCGACGAGACCTTCTTCCAGACCGTCGTCCGCCACCTTGTGCCCGAGAAGGAAATACGCGCCCGCACCCTGACGTTCCTGATGTTCACCGACTACGGGATGCCGGTCACCTTCTACAACGACCACTACGAACTGCTGCTGAGCCAGGATTTCCTGTTCGCCCGCAAGATCAGCCCCGAGGCGCATGAGATCAAGCGCCGGCTGGGCCAGCTCTATGCCGCCGAGGGCGTCGATTTCCAGATTTCCAACGAGGGGCGCTCACTGTTCCGCTTCCTCACCGACCGGGGCCGCATCGGTCGCCGCTTCGCCACGCGCTTCTGGGAAACCGAAAGCTCGCTTGGCCGCGAACGCGAGCTGATGATCGTGATCTGCAAGAAGTGGCACGTGGCCAAGCGGCTGGTGGCGCGCATCGCCGAAACCACCGACATCAGGGTGATCGAATACCTCTTCCACGAGGGCTCGACGCCGCTGCCCGACCTCGGCGGCATCCAGTCGACGCTGGACAAGCGGACTCGGCACCGGCGGGCCCTGATGCGGATGCTCTTCGACTACCACGGCACCGACCGCATGGTGGTCTGCATGGATCCCGAGGGGCTGCACCTGCTGCACGACTTCTGCAGCGACCGGGCGCGGACCCGCCTGCTGGAAGTGCAATGCGACTTCACCGACGACTACCTGATCGGCCACGCCCGCCGGGTCGGGCTGGCCGGCGACCAGACCTCGCGCGAGTCGCTTGAGCGGCTGCTGCCGACCATCCGCCACGACATCGCCCACGAAAGCGACCGCATCCGCGATGCGGGGTTCGACAACCTGACCCGGATCCGTCAGTCTGACAGCCTGACGCAGAACGCGGCGGCGCTGGCGCAATTCCTCTCGGTGCGCGATGACACCGCGGAAGAGATCCTTTCCCTCCCCCACCTGTTCAGTGACTGAGGTGCCCCATGGCCTATGCCTATGACGACCAGAACATCTTCGCCAAGATCCTGCGCGGCGAGATCCCCAACAACACCGTGCTGGAAACCGAGCACACGCTGGCCTTTGCCGACATCCGCCCGCAGGCGCCGACCCATGTCCTGGTGATCCCCAAGGGCGCTTACGTGACCTACGACCATTTCGCCGCCGAGGCCTCGGACGCCGAGATCCTCGACTTCACCCGGGCGGTTGCCAAGGTGGTCGAAATGGCCGGCGTCGGGGCCGATACCGGGATGGGCGCGCGCTTCATTTCCAATGCCGGAAGCCATGGAGTGCAGGAAGTGCCGCATTTCCACCTGCATGTCCTCGGTGGCCGGATGCTGGGCCGGATGCTTGAGACGGCAGAGTAACCGCTACCAAAGGCCGCGCGCGGCGCGACTTGCACGCGCCCGCGCATTCACGCTAATTGCAGCCCATAGGCAGCTCATTCGCGAGGGACCCAAATGCCGATCGAAGCCCCGGAAACCAAGATCGTCGAAACCGCCAAGGTCGCCTGTGATGGCGGTGAAGGCGCGCTCGGACACCCTCGGGTCTGGCTGCACATCCCCGCCGATACCGGCTTTGTCGAATGCGGCTACTGCGATGCCAAGTACATCCTGAAGGGCTCGGTCGCCGACACCGGCGCGGCCTGAGCTACATCTCGGGCGGCCATGGGCGGTCGTTCTCGGCGCTGAACAGCGCCTCGGCCCAGGCGGGCAGGGCAGGCAGCACGACATCCGGCCCAAGTGCCGCCGCGACCTCTGCCACCGGGACCAGCCTGCGATCCTTGATCACCCCGGTGCGCAGCGTGGCGTGGTTGGCGCAGTCATCGCCCACCCACATGCTCTGTTCCATGTAGAGGAACCGCGCGTCGACGCCCATCAGGCGGGTGCGCATCTCGACCCTTGTGAAGGGCGTCAGACGCTTGCGGTAGCGGATCGCCGTGCCGGCCACCGTCAGCCCCCATTTCTCGCGCTTCATCATCCCGACCAGCCCGGTGCGGGCGGCATAGGGAATGCGGCCCAGGTCGAACAGCGTCAGGGTGCGACCGTTGTTCAGCTCCATCCAGGGGTCGATATCCCAGGGCCAGACGATGTGATGAGAGACATGCACCTCGCCCGGCGCCAGCTTCGGTGCGTTGCGGTACTTCAGGTATTCCTTGGCGAGGCGGATATAGGGGTACATGGGGCTCTCCTTCGCCCCTCTGCTGCGGTGCCGCATCGCGCCCGTCAACCGAAACCCTGCGTCCGGCTTGTGCTTTCAGTCCGGTTTGCTTACCTGTGTTCGGCCCTGAAACCCGGAGTATGCCCATGCAATCCCTGCTGATGATCCTCGACCTCATCCTGAGCGTCGTCTGGTTCTTCGTCATCGCCCATGTGATCATGTCCTGGCTGATCTCATTCCAGGTGCTGAACGTGCGCCAGCAGTTCGTCGCCCAGATCTGGTACGGTCTGAACCGCCTGCTGGAGCCGATGTACGCGCCGATCCGCCGCATCCTGCCGCCCATGGGGGGGCTCGACCTTGCGCCGCTGATCGTCCTGCTGGGCATCATGGTGATCCGCATCGTCGTCTCCAACAACATCGGGTATATGTAACCCGACAAGACCCCCGCATCTGGCGGTCCCTGCCTTGTTCACCCCTTTTTAATATGGGATGGTGTCCCCTGTTCGCAGACAGGGGATGACAGGATGGCAGAGGCAGAACGGCTGCTGCGCGACGTATTTGGCTTCGACGCCTTCCGCCCGGGTCAGGGCGAGATCGTCGAGGCCGTCGCCTCGGGGCAGAACACGCTTGCCATCATGCCCACGGGGGGCGGCAAGTCCCTCTGTTTCCAGCTGCCCGCGCTGATGCGCCAGGGGGTCACGGTGGTGATATCTCCGCTGATCGCGCTGATGCGCGACCAGGTGCGCGCGTTGCGCCAGGCGGGCGTGGCCGCTGGTGCGCTCACCTCCGGCAATACCGAGGAAGAGACCGAGGCCGTCTGGACCGCGCTGGAAGAGGGCTCTCTGAAGCTGCTCTACCTCGCGCCGGAGCGGCTGGCCTCTGGTGGCGCCATGCAGATGCTGCGCCGCATCAACGTTTCCCTGATCGCCGTCGACGAGGCCCATTGCGTCAGCCAATGGGGCCATGACTTCCGCCCCGACTACCTGCGCATCGGCGAGCTGCGCGAGATGCTGGACGTGCCGCTGGCCGCCTTCACCGCCACCGCCGATGAAGAGACGCAGGCCGAGATCATTCGCCGCCTCTTCGCCGGGCAGCAGCCGAAATGCTTCCTGCGCGGCTTCGACCGTCCCAACATCCACCTGGCGTTTTCCGCCAAGAACTCCCCTCGCCGCCAGATCCTGGACTTCGCCACCGCCCGCAAGGGCCAGTCGGGCATCGTCTACTGCGGCACCCGCGCCCGGACCGAGGGCATCGCCCAGGCCCTGCGCGAGGCAGGGCTGTCGGCGATCCACTACCACGGCGGGATGGAACCCGACGCCCGCCGCGAGGCCGAACTTCGCTTCCAGCAGGAAGACGGGCTGGTGGTCGTCGCCACGGTGGCCTTCGGCATGGGCGTCGACAAGCCGGACATCCGCTGGGTCGCCCATGCGGATCTGCCCAAGTCGATCGAGGCCTATTACCAGGAGATCGGCCGCGCCGGTCGCGACGGCGCCCCGGCCGAGACCATGACGCTGTTCGGCCCCGACGACATCCGCCTGCGCCGCGCGCAGATCGACGAGGGACTGGCTCCGCCCGAACGCCGCGCCGCCGACCATGGCCGTCTGAACGCGCTTCTGGGCCTCGCCGAGGCGCTGGAATGCCGCCGCGCCCAGCTTCTGGGCTATTTCGGAGAAACCTGCGCGCACTGCGGCAATTGCGATCTCTGCGACCGTCCGCCCGAGACCTTCGACGGCACAGAGGCCGTGCGCAAGGCGCTCTCGGCCATCCTGCGGACCGAGGAATGGTTCGGCGCCGGTCACCTGATCGACATCCTGACGGGCACCGAAACCGACAAGATCCGCGAGCGCGGCCACGACAGCCTGCCGACCTATGGCGTGGGGCAGGAGTTCAAGAAGGCCGAATGGCAGGCGATCTTCCGGCAGATGCAGGGGCATGACCTGATCCGCCCGAACGGCGAGCGCCACGGTGCGCTGTTCATGACCGAGGCCGCCCGCCCGATCCTGCGCGGCGAGGAAAGCATCCGCCTGCGCCGCGACAGCATCACCGCCGCCAAGTCCGCCCGCCGCCCGGCCGCCAAGACGCTGGTGTCGGAAGAGGACGAACCGCTGCTCTCGGCGCTGAAGGCCAAGCGTCGGGCCCTGGCCGAGGAACAGCGCGTGCCGGCCTATGTCATCTTCAACGACCGTACCCTGATCGAGATGGCCGAGCAGAAGCCCGCCAGCCTTGACCAGATGGCCGGGATCACCGGCATCGGCGCCAAGAAGCTGCAGGCCTACGGCGCCACCTTCCTCGAGGTGATCACCGGCGCGGTCGAGGGGCTGCACCCCAAGCGCCTGCGACTGGCGGGCCGCGAGGCCGGGACGCTCTATGACCGGCTGATGCAGATCCAGCACGATCTGGCGCGCGGCGAAGAGGGCACCGACAAGCCGCTCTCCTGCTCGGCCTCGCTGATCGCCAAGGTGGCCGAGGCCCGCCCCTCGGACGCCGCGCAGCTGGAACGCATCCTCGGCGAACGCCGCGCTGAACGCTTCGGCGCCGCCTTCCTGGATGCCCTTCGCGAAACTGCCTGAAGACGCTGCGTCAGGGGGTGGACAGCCCGGCCTGACGCGATATGTCGGGGCTGAGAAGAAAAGGGGAACAGAATGCTGATCGTGGTGTCACCGGCCAAGAAACTCGACTGGAGCGAACGGAAGCACGCGCTGACCGAACCGCCCTTCCCGGGCGACAGCGCCGAGCTGATCCGGGTGATGCGCGAGAAGTCGGTCTCAGAGATCTCAAAGCTGATGGACCTGTCGGAAAACCTCTCGAAGCTGAACCACGACCGCTACCGCGACTACCGGGAAGACCCCACGCCAGACGTCCTGCGCCCGGCCATGTTCGCCTTCGCAGGCGACACCTACCAGGGCCTGGACGCGCAAAGCCTGGACGCCGAGGAAGTCGCCTTCGCCCAGGATCACCTGCGTATCCTCTCGGGCCTCTACGGCGTGCTGCGCCCGCTGGACGGCATGCAGCCCTACCGGCTGGAGATGGGCACGCGGCTGAAGACCGACCGCGGCAGCAACCTCTACCAGTTCTGGGGGGACAAGATCGCCGGGGCGCTGAAGGCTCAGGCCGAAACGCTGGGCACGGACACCCTGCTGAACTGCGCCAGCCAGGAGTATTTCGGCGCGGTTGACCGGAAGGCCCTGGGCCTGAAGATCGTCACCCCGGTCTTCCTCGACGTGAAGAACGGCGCCGAGAAGGTGATCTCCTTCAACGCCAAGCGCGCGCGCGGTGCCATGGCCCGCTTTGCCATCACCCGCCGCATCACCGATCCGGCGGGCCTCGCCGATTTCGACCTTGGCGGCTACCACTTCCAGCCCGGCCGGTCCTCCGTGACAGAGCTGGTCTTCCTGCGCAATGCCGAGGCCGTGGCGGCCTGATCCGCCCTCCGTCCGGCGGCGCCCGGGCAGTGCGTATTTATGGCCTCGGAATGGAAGCAGGGCGGTGCCCCGGGCCCCCTGCAACATCACCAGGCTGAAAGTACTCCGGGGGAATCGGCGCAGCCGATGGGGGCAGAGCCCCCTGCCGCCCCGTGACTGGGCGAAGACGTCAAAAGCCTGCCAGGCGTCCCGGCGCTCATCCACGGTTCAGGCGGGGCGCTCTGCAAGTATCGGCAGGGCGAGCCCCCGCCGCCACAGGGACTCGTGCAGGTCCTGTACAAGGGCAGCGATGCCGCACCTGGTCGCTGCGTCCCGCGCCGGGGGCGCTGTAAACTGCGGTTAGGCGGGACACTCGGGCACCCCAAGTGATCGCGCGTTCTGTCGCGCCGGGCCCAAGCCTTACCCCGAAGATGGCGCGCGCCGCACCGGGGCGCTGCTTTTGGGGCGCAGCGGGTGGCAGTTGGACCGGGCCCGGCGCCTACCCGCTCTCGCTGCGTTTCTCTTCCTCGGGCGGCGCGTGGAAGGGGGGGCGCAGCTCGGGCGGGGTGAGGCTGGCGAGATGGTCCAGCACATCCGCCTTGCGCAGCGGTTTCGACAGGTAGTGATCCATACCGGCGGCGAGGAAGCGCGCCTCGTCCCCGTCCAGCGCATGGGCGGTCATGGCGATGATCGGCACATGGCGTCCGGTGATCTCTTCGGTGGCGCGGATCAGCCGGGTGGCCTCCTTGCCGTCCATGCCGGGCATCGAGATGTCCATGAAGATGATGTCGGGATCGAAGTCGCCGTGCAGGGCGACCGCCTCGGCGCCATTCTCGGCAAAGCGCAGCTCGATATCCGCCTGGGCCAGGATCTTGCGGAAGACCAGGCGGTTGGTCTTGTTGTCCTCGGCCGCCAGGACCCGGGCGCAACGCAGATTGCCGCGCCGCGACTCGCGTCCCTCCTCGGCCCCCCCTTCAGGCGGCGCGGGCAGAGCGGGGGCCGACCCCTGTCCGCCTTCCCCGCCCTTCGCCTCGGGCGCGGCCAGAGAGCGCAGCGCGGCGAAGAAGTCATCGCGCAGCATCGGGCTTTGCAGCACCGCGTGCAGATGGCGTCTGGCCGGGTCCAGCTCGGCGAAATGCACGGCGGGGGTCAGCAGCAGGATCGGCACCTCGCAGCCGCGCTCGCGGATCGCCTCGGCCAGTTCCATGCCGTCCATTTCCGCCATGTTGTGATCGGTGATCACCAGGTCGACACCCTCGAGCTGGTCCAGCGCGGCGGCGCCGCTGCGGCAGGTCACCACCTCGGCGCCCAGCACCTGCAGCTGCTTCTCCAGGATATCCAGCTGCAGCTCGCTGTCGTCGACCAGCAGCACGCGGCCCAGATCCTGCACCGGCGC
>NZ_AFPM01000268.1 GCF_000220565.1 Oceanicola sp. S124
CCTTCGCCGGGAATGGCGTGCAGGCTCTGGCCCTCCTGCGGATCGCCGAGATAGGCCAGCAGCTCTCCGACATCGCGGGGGAAGTGGTCCTCGCCGCCCATGTGGCGGCGCAGCGCCCGCGCCGTCGCCATGTCGGTGCCGGGCGCCCGGCCCAGCCCGAGGTCGATGCGGCCCGGGTAGATCTCGGCCAGGGTGCCGAACTGCTCGGCCACGGCCAGCGGCGAGTGGTTGGGCAGCATGATGCCCCCGGCCCCGACGCGGATGCGTCTGGTCTGGCCGGCGATATGGCCGATCATCACCGCCGTTGCCGACGAGGCGATGCCGGGCATGTTGTGGTGTTCGGCCAGCCAGAGGCGGTTGTAGCCGAAGCCTTCCGCCGCCTGGGCAAGGGCGACCGAATTGGCGATGGCCTGCGCGGCGGAGCTGCCCTCGGGGATCGGGGCGAGGTCGAGGAGGGAATATTTCATCGGGGTCCTTTCAGGGCGGGTCTTCACCCGTGCCAGCGGCTCTCCAGCCTGCGGATCGCTGCGACGCGTTCCGAGGTGCGGGGATGGCTCATCAGCCAGGCGGCGCGACCGGCGCCGCCCGCGCCGGTAAGGTGTTTCAGTTTTTCCAGCAGCGAGATCTGCGGTGCGGTGCCGATGCCCGCCTTGGTCAGCAGGGCGGCTGCATAGGCGTCGGCCTCGTATTCGTCGCCGCGCGAAAGACGCGCGGCCAGCAACGACATGGCGGCGCTGGCGATCATCGGGCCGAGACCGGGAATGAAGCGCCCCAGCACCTGCGCCAGGCCGACCCTGAGGGCGTTCTGGCTGGAAAAGTCGATCATCCGCCGCCGGCTGTGGCCAAGCGCCACGTGCCCCAGCTCATGGGCGATGACCGAAGCCAGCTCCTCGGCGCTG
The DNA here is from genome assembly GCF_000220565.1 of Oceanicola sp. S124. Taxonomy (GTDB): domain Bacteria; phylum Pseudomonadota; class Alphaproteobacteria; order Rhodobacterales; family Rhodobacteraceae; genus Pseudooceanicola. The sequence goes on from NZ_AFPM01000268.1 coordinate 900, forward strand.
ACGCGCCCTGCACGATAGGCCTCGAGGAAGCCGCGGGTCAGGAAGATCCGCCCGTCCGGCGCCGCCAGACCGTTGATCGCGGGGATGTCATAGAGATGCACCCGGATGCGTGGCAGGTCCAGCGCCCGGGCGAGGCGCTGGTTCAGCTCGCGCAGCCCCGGTTCGGCCAGCTCGGCCGAGCGCTGATCCAGCTCGGCCTTCAGCTTCCAGGTCGAGAAGCGCCAGACCACGAGGGCATAGAGCAGGGCCAGCAGGATGGGGGTGAACTTCAGCATGCAGCCGATATGTGGGCGGCTGGCGGGCAGGGCAAGGGGCCGCCCTGCAGAGCGGCGCGGCAGGTTGCGCGCGGCTGCGGGGATCATCCCTCAGCGGCGGGTGAGGATGGCCGGGGCCACGCGGTGGCGCCCCCGGCCCGGTCTGGCGACGGGCCCGGTCTTGCGGCAGGCGCGCGCGGCTCAGAGCAGCTCGGCGTCCAGGGTGATCTCGGCGGCGGCCAGCAGGCGCGAGACCGGGCAGGTCTCCTTGGCGGTTTTGGCAGCCTCGAAGAAGGCCTCGCGGTCGGCGCCCGGAATGGTGGCCTTCAGGTCAAGCTCGACGGCGGTAATCGTGAAGCCGGCATCGTCCTTTTCCATCTTCACCGTGGCCTTGGTTTCCAGCCTCTCGGCGACCATGCCGGCCTCTTCCAGCACCTTCGAGAGCGCCATGGTGAAACACCCGGCATGGGCCGCGCCGATCAGCTCTTCGGGATTGGTGCCGGGGGCATCCTCGAAACGGGTGTTGAAGCCGTAGGGCTGATCCGAGAGTGCTCCGGACTGGGTCGAGATATGGCCCGAGCCGTCCTTGATGGTGCCGGTCCAGCGGGCGGATGCGGTCTTGCGGATCATGGGAACCTCCTTGGGTTGGGTGTCTTGCTGACCCAACACCGCGTCCGCGCAGAGGTTCCACGCCGACGCCTAGCGCACCAGGTCGCGCATCCCGCGGTCCAGCCCCTCCAGGGTCATCGGCACCATGCGATCCTCGAAGAGCTCCCGGATCATGCCGATGGAGTGGGTGTAGTCCCAGTAGCGTTCGGGCACCGGGTTGATCCAGAGATGATCCGGCCAGTGCTCGCGGGCGCGTTGCAGCCAGGTCTGGCCGGCCTCGGGGTTCCAGTGTTCGCTGGCGCCGCCGGGGTAGGCGATCTCGTAGGGGCTCATGCTGGCGTCGCCGACGAAGATGCACTTGTAGTCGGCGTCATAGGTGCGCAGGACCTCCCAGGTCGGGGTCTGCTCGGTCCAGCGACGGGCGTTCTCGCGCCAGACGCCCTCGTAGAGGCAGTTGTGGAAGTAGTAGTGTTCGAGGTGCTTGAACTCGGCCCGCGCGGCCGAGAACAGCTCTTCCACCACCTTCACATGCGGGTCCATCGAGCCGCCGACATCGAGAAACAGCAGCACCTTCACCGCGTTGCGCCGCTCGGGCCTGGTCTGCACGTCGAGATAGCCGTGCTCGGCGGTGGCGCGGATGGTGCCGTCGAGGTCCAGCTCGTCACGGGCGCCGTCGCGGGCCCATTTGCGCAGCCGTTTCAGCGCCACCTTGATGTTGCGGGTGCCCAGCTCCTGCGCATCGTCGAAATCGCGGAACTCGCGCTTGTCCCAGACCTTGACGGCGCGCTGGTGGCGGCTGTCCTTCTGGCCGATGCGCACGCCCTCGGGGTTGTAGCCATCGGCGCCGAAGGGCGAGGTGCCCCCGGTGCCGATCCACTTGTTGCCGCCCTGGTGGCGTTCCTTCTGCTCTTCCAGCCGCTGCTTCAGCGTCTCCATCAGCTTCTCGAAGCCACCAAGCGCCTCGATCCGCGCCTTTTCCTCTTCGGTGAGGTGTTTGGCGGCCATCGAGCGCAGCCAGTCCTCGGGGATCTGCACCGCCTCGATGACCTGCTCGGCGCTGATCTCTTCCAGGCCCGAGAAGGCGGCGGCGAAGGCGCGGTCGAAACGGTCGATGTTGCGCTCGTCCTTCACCATGGCGGCGCGGGCGAGGTAGTAGAAGCCCTCGGGGTCATAGGTGACCAGCCCGGCCTTCAACGCTTCGAGGAAGGTCAGGTACTCCCGCAGGCTGACGGGCACCGCGTGGCTGCGCAGGGCGTCGAAGAAGGGAATGAACATCAGAACCTCCGGGGCAGGGCACCGGCGGCGGGATCAGGCCAGCGCGCGGTGGATGAAGAGGGTCACGAAGAGCCCGATCAGCGCGAAGAGGATGGCATGGGTGGCGGCATATTGGAACATGTCACGCCGGTCGCCGCCGCGGGATTTCGCCCGCCAGGCCCCGAAGAGCGCGCCGATCACAAGGCCTGCAACTGCGAACATCTGGGGCTCCTCCTGCCGTCTGGTCTGTCCTGGCCGGGCGATCCTAGCCGCGGCCACGCCGGGCCGGGCTCAGCGCCGCGATCTCCTGAAGACGGGCGCGCACGGCCCAGTCCGGGCCGAAGCCGTAGCGTGCCCAGCCCAGAGAGTCCAGCCGCACCCGCCGGGCCTCGTCCGGGCGGCCGGTGCGTTCCAGCGCCTCGGCACGCAGCATCTCGATATTGGCCAGCAGCATGGCGTTCTGGTAGTCGCGCGCCACCGCCTCGCGCCCGGCCAGCAGCGCCAGGGTGCGCTCTGGCTTGCCCTCGGCGAGAGCATAGGCGGCAAGCTGCACGGCGGTATGGGCCGCGTGCAGGCGGGTGTGGGGATCGGCGGAATAGATCTCGTGGGCGCGCGTCAGGTAGCCCTTGGCGCGCCCGGGGTCCTGGGCCTGGGCCAGTCGTCCCAGCATGTAGTACGAGAAGGCCAGCCGGTGGTCGCTCCAGCCATAGGACTGGGCCAGGGCCACCGCCTGCTGTGCGCCGCGCACCCGGTTGGCCGGCGAGGCGCCGGGGCCGAGCGCACGGGCCACCGCCAGCTTCCAGGCCCCCGGCGTCTCGCCGAGGCGGCGCGGTGCCACCGCACGCCCCTGCGGGTTCAGCCGGTCGAGCAGGGCAGGCAGGCGCGCGGCGACCTCGGCCCGGCTCATCCCCGAGCGCAGCTCGGGCGCATAGGTCACGCGCAGGATCAGCATGTCGTAGGCGGTGAGGATGGAGTGGATGTTGTCGTCGTTGAAGGTGCTGTCAGGCAGCCGGTAAAGGTCGTTCAGCGGCCCCAGGGACTGCGCCAGTTCTTCGTGCAGGCAATCGCGCAACTCTTGCGGGGGGGCATCCGCAGGTACGAAGATCGCCAGCCTTTCGCGGGTCTGCAGCTGTGCCCAGTCGGTCTTCGCCTGTCGGCGCGCGCGGCGATACTGGCTGAGCTGGCTGATCCCCGGGACGACGAAACAGGCGGCGGCGGGCAGCTCGCGGCGGATGTCGTCGCCGGCGACGGCGCTGATGTTCAGGTTGCCCTCCTGTCCCAGCGGCAGGCGGACGATGTCGATCCCCGCCTCGCGCCGCAGCCGGGCAATCACCACGTCGAGGTCACGCGCCATGCCCGGAGGCACCTGCCCCGAAAGGCCGACCCGGATCTGCCCCTCGAAGCGGGTGAAGACGGGCAGCTTGCGGCCGGATTCCAGCTGGAAGCTGAGATCCAGGAAATCCCGCGCCAGGTCGGCGTTCGACACCGCCACCGAGGCCGGCGGGGGCCCGGCCGGGAACAGCTTCATCGGCGGCAGGTCGGGCAGGGCCTGCTGGGCGGCGCGTGTCGGCGTGGACGGGGGCTCGAGCGGCGGCGGGCCCATGCAGGCGGCGGGCAGCAGGAGCGTGAGGCAAAGGCCGAGGCGGGGCAGCAGGACCATGATCAGAGATCCATGCCGTACTTGATGAAGTCTGTCTTGCGGGCCAGCCGGTCATAGAGCTGGCGCGCCGTGGCATTGCCCTCCTGGGTCATCCAGTAGAGGGCGGAACTGCCGGCGGCGCGGGCTTCGTCCCGGACCGCCTCGATCAGCGCCCGGCCCATGCCGGTGCCGCGTGCCTCGGGGGCGGCATAGAGATCCTGCAGATAGCAGACGTCCGCGTCATGCCAGTTGTGCGCGTGGAAGATGTAGTGCACCAGCCCCATGGGCTGCCCGTCGACCAGCGCCAGCCGCCCCCACTGGGGGCGCGCCGGATCGAGCAGCCGCGCGAAGGTCAGGTCGTAGGTCCGGGCGGGCAGGGTGGTCTCGTAGAAGGTCAGGTAGCCTTCCCAGAGCGCCCCCCAGTCGGCACGGTCGGCGGCAACGAGGGGGCGGATGTCGATGGTCATTGTCTTGTCTTCCTGTTGGCATCGTCAGCGTTGCGCATTTTCCGCGCCAGGAAAACAGATTTTACGTATCAGTCGCCGATCGGCACAGGTTCGGGCGGGTGACCCCGCGCGCCTCCTGTGCCGGATGCCCGCAGAAGGGGCAGGGCTCAGCGCCGCTGCCCGCGGGCCATGAAGGCCAGCTTTTCGAACAGATGCACGTCCTGCTCGTTCTTCAGCAGCGCGCCGTGCAGCTTCGGCAGCGCATTGGCCCCGTCGCGCTTCAGGTCTTCTGGGGTCAGGTCCTCGGCCAGCAGCAGCTTCAGCCAGTCCAGCACCTCGGAGGTCGAGGGCTTCTTCTTCAGGCCCGGCATCTCGCGCAGCTCGAAGAACTGGGTCAGGGCGGCGGTCAGCAGCTCGACCTTGATGCCGGGGTGATGCACCTCGACGATCCTGCGCATCGTCTCCATGTCGGGGAAGCGGATGTAGTGGAAGAAGCAGCGGCGCAGGAAGGCGTCGGGCAGCTCCTTCTCGTTGTTCGAGGTGATGATGACGATGGGGCGGTTGAGGGCGCGGATGGTCTCTCCGGTCTCGTAGACGTGGAATTCCATCCGGTCGAGTTCCTGCAGCAGGTCGTTGGGGAATTCGATGTCGGCCTTGTCGATCTCGTCGATCAGCAGCACCACGCGCTCGGGCGCGGTGAAGGCCTGCCAGAGCTTGCCCTGGCGGATGTAATTCGCGACATCATGCACGCGCTCTTCGCCCAGTTGGCTGTCGCGCAGGCGCGAGACCGCATCGTATTCATAGAGGCCCTGCTGGGCGCGGGTGGTGGACTTGATGTTCCATTCGATCATCGGCGTGCCGAGGCTTTCGGCTACCTGGCGGGCCAGTTCGGTCTTGCCGGTGCCGGGCTCGCCCTTGACCAGCAGCGGCCGCTGCAGGGTGATCGCCGCATTGACCGCGACGGTCAGATCCTCGGTTGCCACGTAGTCTGCCGTGCCTTCGAAACGCGCCGTCATGAAACCCTCCCTCCGGTTGCCCCTGAAGGGGTAGGGGGCAGGGCCGGGATTGGCAAGCGCGCCGCCACGTCCCGCCCGGATCGCAGGCCCCGGAACAGGGGGGGGCGAGGGCCCGGATCCCCGCGTTAAGCATGTCATTTGAGCAAATTCCTTAGGCTCAGGTTCACCAAAACAGGGGCAATTTTATCGGAAGCCGTTGCTTTCCACGCTTGCCTCGCCCGCTCGACCTTCACGGCAGCGTGAGTGTAAGTCACCGCCATGGCGAGGTTTTTCCCGGCAGGGGACAGGCTGGCAGGGGCGTCGCCGGGCACCCGGGCGCCCTTGTTTTGCGATGCGCATCAGCGCCATGACTAACGGATTGTGTAGTGACATTGCTTGCCCGAGGCGTTAATCCCCCTCCGCAGGGGACCCCGCTGCCCGGGAAGGCTCTTCTCTCCCGGGGCGAGGACAAGTTCGGGAGCCGCTGATGAAAGCAGAAACTTTCCTTGAAGACGACTATCGTCCCGCCGAGGACGAGCCGTTCATGAATGACCGTCAGACCGAGTATTTCCGTCGCAAGCTGTTGGCCTGGAAAGAGGAAATCCTCTCCGACAGCCGCGATACGATCGAAGGCATGAAGGACTCCACCCGCAATATTCCCGATATCGCGGATCGCGCCAGCGAAGAGACCGACCGGGCGCTGGAGCTGCGCACCCGGGACCGCCAGCGCAAGCTGGTTGCCAAGATCGACAGCGCCCTGCGCCGGATCGACGAGGGCGAATACGGCTATTGCGAAGTGACCGGTGAACCGATCAGCCTGAAGCGTCTCGACGCCCGGCCGATCGCCACCATGAGCCTCGAGGCGCAGGAGCGTCACGAGCGCCGCGAGAAGGTCCACCGCGACGATTGATCCGGGGCCGGCCGGGCGGGGGGCATTCCGTCGCGGCGAGGAACAGGATCCGCGAAAACTCAGCGACGCCGGGGCTTTGCCCCGGCGTTGTTGCATTCTCGCAAGGGCGTTGCGGCAGCCTTGTCGCTTGCATCCCGGGGCCATCAGGCGCCATATCTTTCCGCCCCGCGCCGGGGTCGCCTGCGATTCCGCTGTGTACAGGCCCCGGCCAGATCCGCGTCGGCCCATGGCGCAGCAGCAGGAGACCGGCCCGTGCCGCTGGATGGAATGAGGATTGCCGTGATCGGCGCCGGGATCGGCGGCCTTGCGGCTGCCCGGGCGCTGGCCCTGCGCGGTGCCGAGGTCACGGTGCTGGAGCAGGCCGAGAAGATCCGCGAGGTCGGGGCCGGGCTGCAGATCAGCCCGAATGGTGCGGCGGTGCTGCGCGGCCTGGGGATCGAGCCTGCGACGATCGGCATGCGCAACGAGGCTGTGCACCTGCTGGACCGTTCGGGGCGTACGGCGATCCGCATGGGGCTGGACGACAGCGGCTACTACCTCTGCCACCGCGCCGACCTGATTGCCGCGCTGGCCCATGGCGCCCGCCAGGCCGGGGCCCGCATCCGCCTGCTGCAACGTGTCGAGACCATCGAGACCGGCGCCGCACCTGACAGCGGCCCCGAGATCCGCATTGCCAACCAGGCCCGGATGCGGCCGGACCTCGTAGTCGGCGCCGACGGGCTGCATTCGCGCCTGCGCGGGGGTGATCCTGGGCCGGGCCGAGCCGAAGTTCACCGGCCAGGTGGCCTGGCGCGCGGTGGTGCCCTCGGCCCCCGGCGATCCCGAGGCGGCCGAGGCGCGGCTGTTCATGGGGCCGGGCGCCACCTGGTGACCTACCCGCTGCGCGGCGGTGCCTACCGAAATATCGTCGCAGTGGAAGAGCGCCG
>NZ_AFPM01000267.1 GCF_000220565.1 Oceanicola sp. S124
GACAGGGGAACGGCAGGCAAGAGCGGGCAGGCCGTCGTGCTGCCAGCGAAGCACGGAACGCGGCGCGACACCAGAGCCTCTGCGGCCCCGCTGCGCCTCGGGCGTCGCTTTGCCCGTTCAGGGTGCCCCGTGGCGCGACTCGGCGGCGACGCAGCGCCTTGCGCCGGCCACCGCGGCAGGGCTATCTGGTCGGCGAAAGGCCCGCCATGCGTCCCAGACTCTCCGAACTGCCCGCCTCGCCCGGCCACGACCGGATCACCGGAACGCTGCTCTGCGCCGCCGTGGCGGGAGTCATCCTGAACGCCTTCACCGGCTGGAGCTGGACCGGCGGCCTGGCCGAATTCGCCACCCTCGCGGCGGTGCTCTGGCTGACACCGACGGTGCGCGCCTCGCGGCAGGTCTTCGTCGCCCTGGCGGCAGCGCTCAGCCTCTACGCCGTCCTGGCCGCCCCCCATGCCGGAGAGGTGCTGTCGCGCGCGCTGACCCAGGGCAGCTTCATCCTGGCCTTCTTCTGCGCCCTCGCCACCCTGCGCCATGCCGCCGAGCTGTCCGACAGCATCACCCGCGCGGCGGTCTACCTGGCCCAGCAACCGCCGGGACGGCGCTACACGGCGCTGACCCTCGGCGCGCAGGTCTTCGCGCTGGTGCTGAACTACGGCGCGATCTCCCTGCTGGGCACCATGGCCCGCAGCTCGGCGCGCAACGAGCCGGACCCGGACATCGCCCGCATCCGCACCCGGCGCATGCTGCTGGCGGTGCAGCGCGGCTTCGGCGCCAGCCTCTGCTGGTCGCCGCTGGCGCTGGCCGTGGTGATCTCGACCACCGTGGTGCCGGGGGCGACCTGGGGCAGCGTGGTGCTGCCGGCGCTGGTCTCGGCGGCGCTGATGACCGGCGTGGGCTGGGGGCTGGACCGGGCCTTCAAGCCGCAGCTGCGCCCCGGCCAGGTGCCGACCCGCGCCGACCCGGCGACTATCGGCGGCGCCGCGACGCTGCTGCCGGTCGGCACCCTGCTGCTGTGCATCGCGCTGCCCGTCACCCTGCTGCATTTCGCCACCGGCCTGCCGGCCTCGCGGATCGTGCTGCTGGTGGTGCCCCTCGTCGCCGCGCTCTGGCTGTTCCGCATGGGGCCGGCACGGGGCCGCACGCGCTATCTCGGTGCCCATGCGGGCGCCTTCGTCTTCCGTGAGTTGCCGGCCTTCCGCTCGGAGATCGTGCTACTGACCATGGCCGGCTTCCTCGGCACCGGTGCGGGCACCCTGCTGGCGCCGCTGATCGCCGCCACCGGGCTGGACCTTGGCGCGCTGCCGCTCTGGCTGCTGCTGGTCCTGCCGATCTGGCTGATCCCCCTGGGCGGACAGATCGGGATGAACCCGATCCTCTTCGTCTCGCTCTTCGGTCCGCTGCTGCCCGCCCCGGCCGAACTGGGCATAACCGCCACGCCGATGGTCATCTCGCTGACCGCGGGCTGGGCGCTGGCGGGGGTGACCTCTCCGTTCACCGCCTCGGTGATGATGACGGCGCGCCTGGGCGATACCCAGGCGCATGACGTCAGCTTCGGCTGGAACGGCGCCTATGTGGCGATCCTCGCCGTGGCGTTCTCGGGGTGGGTGCTGCTGCTGGCCTAGTGCAGATCGTTCAGCTCCAGCCGCGACATCAGGACCGGCGCCAGAAAGATCAGCGCCAGCTCGGGCAGCCAGATGGCATAGAGCAGGAACTCCCCGGTAAAATCCTCGCCCTTGAAGGTAAAACCGACCATGGTCGAGAGGAACTGCATCATCTCCCAGACCGCGCCGGGGCCACCGGCCAGCGTCTCGAGCGCGGTGTCCAGGCCCAGCCGGATCGTCAGCCAGACCAGCAGGGCGACCAGCAGGTTGATCACCCCGCCCAGCACCGCCACCGGCAGGCGGCGCGCGCGCGGCATCGGCAGGGCGCTGTAGGCCATGCAGAGCAGGAACATGAGCCCCATGCAGAAGCTGATCGCGATGATCACCAGGAAGGGCACATAGGCCGCCGCCAGCTGTTCGATCACCACCCCGACACCCCCCAGGACAATGGCCAGCAGCGACAGCCCCAGGGCCGACTTGGGCTTCGCGCCCTCTTGGATGGGCATGAAATTTCCTCCGTAAAGTCTGGACAGGCGGGCGGCGCTGGCCCCCGCCGAGAATGGGCAAGAGCCTAGGTGCAGCCTCTCGTCGTCCAGAAGCCCTATCGGGCCGGAGGGTCACATACGGCGGCGACTGTGGCTTTCCCGCCAGGAGACAAGCTGCCGGCGGGGCCAGACCCCCAAACGGGCCAGACGCCGGAGCCGGTCAGAGATCGAAGCTGGCGAAGACCGGCGCGTGGTCGCTGGGTTGCTCCCAGCCCCGCGCCGCGCGCAGCACGCGCGAGCCGTGGCCGGCGTTCGAGATGTCCGGCGTTGCCCAGACGTGATCCAGCCGCCGCCCCTTGTCCGCCGCGTCCCAGTCGGGCGAGCGGTAGGACCACCAGGAATAGAGCCGCCCTTCGGGGATGTCCTGCCGGGTGATGTCGACCCAGCCGCCGGCCTCCTGCGTCTCGGCAAGGTGCTGGACCTCGACCGGCGTATGGCTGACGATCTTCAGCAGCTTCTTGTGATCCCAGACGTCATCCTCGCGCGGGGCGATGTTGAGATCGCCGACAAGGATCGCCTTCTCGGGACGCTCGGCGCGGAACCAGTCGCGCATCTCGGTCAGGTAATCCAGCTTCTGGCCGAACTTCTCGTTGATCGTGCGGTCCGGCTTGTCGCCGCCCGCCGGGACGTAGAAGTTGTGCACGGTCACCCCGTTCTCCAGCCGCCCGGCGATGTGGCGGGCATGGCCGAGACCGGCGAAATCCATCGCGCCCACCTCTTCGATGGGCATCTTCGACAGGATCGCCACGCCGTTGTAGCCCTTCTGCCCGCGCGCCACCATGTGGGTGTAGCCGAGGGCGTGGAACTGCTCCATCGGGATCTTGTCGACCGGGGACTTGCATTCCTGCAGGCAGAGCACGTCGGGCGCCTCCTCCTGCATCAGCTGACAGACCAGCGCTTCGCGCAGGCGGACGGAATTGATGTTCCAGGTGGCCAGGGTAAATGACATTTTCTTTCACTTGCCTCGTTCAGGATGTGCCGCTTAGCCTCGGCCTAGCATTGCATTTGCCCTATTGAAAGCGATCCGGCCATGAGAGGCGCTGTTTTTGTTCTCCTGATGTTCCTTTTCCACGCCGGGCTGTCGGCGGGCGCTGTCAGGGCACAGGACTGGCAGGTGCTTGAGGGCCCCGGCCCGCGCGGGGTCGAAAGCTGCCCCCTGCCCCGGCACGGAGAGGCGGCGTTCTTCTGCCTCTCGCTGACCTGTCCGCACCCCGGCACCGCGATGGACTGGGCCGTCACCTACCGCGGCACCGCCCTCGGGGACACAGAGCTGCCGGTCGCGATCTCGGTCGATCGGGGCACGCCGCAGGTCCTGCACCTGGCGCATCGCCCCGGGCCGGAAAGGCAGCAGAGCTACACCGGCAGCTTCGACCGCAAGGCGCACGGGCTGCTGCTGGCCCGGCTGGCCCAGGGTCTGACGGCGAGGCTGGTGCTGGGCGAAGGCGCCGGGGCGGTGACCCATGCGCTGAGCCTCGCCGGCTCGCGCCGGGCCATCACCGCGCTCGGGGATCTCTGCCCCGATCCCGTCGCCGCTGCCCCGGCTGCGCCCGTCTCCACTCCCGGGCCCGGGACCCCGCAGATCGCCCCCTATCCGGGCGGCTACGCGCCGGGATATACCCTGACCTCTGCCGATATCCGCCAGACCCTGATCGGCCATGAGCTGAGCTGGAGCAACACGGGCGGCACCAGCCGGATGATCTTCCTGCCCGACGGCACCCTGTTCAGCGCCAGCCAGGGTGCAGCGGGGCCGTAGGAGGCCAGCGGCACCTGGCAACTGCAGGAGGGCGGGCTGCTCTGCTGGACCACCCATGCCTCGCTCTGCTTCAGCTTCAGGGGGGCCATGGACGGGCTGCATGTCTTCCGCTCCGACGGCGGGCGCGCCCTGGACCTGGGACGGGTCTCGATCCTCGGAGGCTGACCTCTCTGCCGTCGCATGACGGGAACCGGACAATTGCCGCTTTAACGGGGCAGCAAGGGTATGGGCCTAAAGCCTGTCTCGGCAAGGAGGCCGAGACGTGCAGAATCTGTCGATTTTCCTGATCGCCATGGGGCTGGTCCTATCGGGGCCGGTGCTGACGGTCGCGTCCCTGCCACCTGCGACCCATGGCCTTGTGCTGGTGCTCTCCCCTCCCTGGGCCGACCGCGAAGCGCCGATCCGCGCCGCCGGCGGGCGGGGCCTGGGCACGCGCATTGCCGCCATGGGCACCCTGGCGCAGGCCGACCGGCCCGATTTCAGCGCCCGCCTCAGGGCCCAGGGCCCCTTCCTCGTCCTTGACGGACGCGCCATAGCAGCCCTCTGCGGAGTAACCGGATGACCGAGACCGTCACGCAACCCCAGGAATTCCTCGAAGCGCGCAGCAGGGCCACGACACGGCTGATGCAGCTTGCCGTCGCACTCGTGGTCCTGTCGCCCCTCGCCGCGCTGCTGACAGGCAACCAGGTGCTGCCGGTCACCCTTTTCGCCATCGCTGTCGCCGCCCTGGCCGTCTGGGGCAACATGACGGGCGGCCGCAACGGGCGTGCGCTGGTCGCCCTGGGGCTGGTCGGACAGGCAATGGCCTTTACCGCAGCCTTTGCCGGCCACCCCTGGCAACTTGACGCGCATATGCTGTTCTTCGCGCTCCTGGCCGTGGTGATGTACCTCTCGGACGCGCGGGCGATCCTGATCGCCGCCGGCGCCATCGCCCTGCATCACCTCGCGCTGTCCGCCACTCTACCAGCCCTGATCTACCCCACCACGGACCTCTTCGCGAACATCGAGCGGACGCTGCTGCATGGCGCCATCGTCGGCCTCGAGGCGCTTGTGCTCTATTCGGCGATCCGGCAGCGGCACCTGCTCGACCAGCATGTCGAAACCGCCAAACGCCTCTCGGCCGAGGCGGCGGCGCGGGAAAAGACCCTGCAAGGTCAGGCCTCAAGCGTGCAGGATCAGGTCGTTGCCCAGTTGGGCGATGCGCTGACCCGACTGGCGCGACGGGATCTCTCGGTGTCGATCGACAGCCAATTCGATCCGGCCTATGACACCCTGCGGCAGAACTTCAACCATGCCATCGAAGAGCTGCGCGGCACCGTCCAGCAGGTGATCCGCAACGCCCGCGCCGTCTCCGAAGATGCCGATTCGATCGCCAATGCCTCGAACAACCTGGCGCAGCGCACCGAACGTCAGGCCGCCTCGCTGCAAGAGACGGCCAACGCCATCCAGGAGATCAACCAGAACGTCCGTTCGACCGCCGAGGCCGCGCGCAGCGCCTCCGATGTCGCGGACGAGGCCCAGTCGCGCTCTGCCGCCTCGGACGAGGTGGTGCGCCGCACGGTCAACGCCATGGCGGCCATCGAAAGCTCTTCCTCGGAGATCCACAAGATCATCCAGGTGATCGAGGACATCGCCTTCCAGACCAACCTTCTGGCCCTCAACGCGGGGGTCGAGGCCGCGCGGGCCGGCGAGGCCGGGCGCGGTTTCTCGGTCGTCGCAACCGAAGTGCGGGCCCTTGCGGCCCGTTCCTCGACCTCTGCCCGGGAGATCTCGGAGCTGATCCAGAAATCCTCCGAACACGTGAAAAGCGGCGTCACCCTGGTGAACGAGACGGGCCATGCGCTGAAGAGCATCGCCGAGGCTGTCTCGGGCGTCGCGGAACTCGTCTCGCAGATCGCCTCTTCGGCGAATGAGCAGTCCGGGTCGATCGCGCTGATCGACCAGACGATGAAGGAACTGGACCAGGTCACCCAGCAGAACGCCGCCATGTTCGAGGAAACCAACGCCGCCTCATCCGCCCTCAACCGAGAGGCGGAAGAGCTGTCGACCCTCATGCTGCGCTTCCAGACCGGCGAGGATCAGAGCTTTGGTGACGGCAGCATGGGCATCTTCGCCCCCGCGCCCCCCAGGCCCAGAGCCCAGGCCGTGAACGCGCCGGCAGCGCCTCCCAGCGACGAATGGAGCGAGTTCTGACGAGGCTGACCCAGGGGCAGGCCCAACCGAACCGGGCTCTTCGGAGCATCGCCCGGGCTCCCCCGGGATGGCTCGCCAGCCCGGCGAAAACTCGGACAGGTCACCGCAGACAGGCCGCTACAGCCCCATCCCCACCGGACACCTGCCCTCTCGGGGCGCTCTTCGACCAGGCGAATGGCCAGCCGAGGAACGCGCAGCGGTCAGGCAGCCAGGCAATCACGCACCCGGGCTGACACACGGCCGAACCAAACCAGGCCCGGCACAAAAAAAGGCCCGGGTCAAAGCCCGGGCCAGTCCAACAGGGAGGTGCATATCAAACCCGGACATGCGCGGGATGGTTCCATGGAACCTGAACTGTACCTAATGTCCCGATTCCACATGCGAAAGTCCGGAATACCGGAACTTCGCCCTTCATCTCAGGCGACCAGCCGATATCCGCCGCTTTCGGTGACCAGAAGGCGGGCATTCGAGGGGTCGGGCTCGATCTTCTGGCGCAGGCGATAGATGTGGGTCTCCAGCGTATGGGTCGTGACCCCGGCGTTGTAGCCCCAGACCTCGTGCAGCAGGACGTCGCGCGGCACCACGCCCTCGGTCGAGCGGTAGAGGAACTTCAGGATATTGGTCTCCTTCTCGGTCAGGCGGATCTTCTTGTCATCCTCGGTGACCAGAAGCTTCATCGCCGGGCGGAAGGAATACGGCCCCAGCTGAAAGATCGCATCCTCGCTCTGCTCGTGCTGGCGCAGTTGCGCGCGGATGCGGGCCAGCAGGACCGGGAACTTGAACGGCTTGGTGACGTAATCATTGGCGCCGCTGTCCAGCCCCAGGATCGTATCGGCGTCCGAATCATGCCCCGTCAGCATCAGCACCGGGCTCTTCAGCCCCTGCTTGCGCAGCAGGCGGCACAGCTCGCGGCCATCGGTATCGGGCAGGCCCACGTCCAGGATCACCAGGTCGAAGAGACCTTCCTTGACCTTCTGCGTCGCCTCCGCGCCCGAGCCCGCCTCGAAGACGTCGAAGTCCTCGGTCATCACAAGCTGCTCGCTCAGCGCTTCGCGCAGATCGTCGTCGTCATCGACCAGCAGGATCTTCTTCAGTTGCGCCATGGCGGCCTCCGCAGCGTTAGGGGTCTGATTTCACTGGCAGATGCGCCCGCATCTTCCGAAGGGCAAGATTTGCTGCAATAATCTCACGCTGTCGTGTCCCCCACGCGGGGATTGTTTCAAATCCCGCCCCTCCGGGCTAGGACAGGTCGAGCCGCCGAGGAACAGAGCCATGAGTCTCGCCCCTGACATTCCCGAACGCCTGGGCCGCGCCCGCAGCGACCTGCGCATGGGCGTGCCCGTGGTGCTGGCCGAACATGGCGGCGGCGCCCTGCTGATGGCCGCCGAGACACTGACCCCCGCCCGGCTGGACGACCTGCTGAAGCTGCCCGGCACCGCCGAGCTGGCGCTGACCGCGCGCCGCGCCGAGACGTTGAAGGCCCGCCCTTACGACGGCGACCTGGCGCGACTGCCGCTGCCCACCGATGCCACCCCGCAATGGGTGCGCGCCCTGGCCGATCCCGCCGACGACCTGCGCCACCCGATGAAGGGCCCGCTGATGGCCCTGCGTTCTGGCGACGCCACGCTGCACCGCCTGGCGCTGAAGCTGGCGAAAAGCGCCCGCCTGCTGCCCGCCATGCTGCTGCTGCCGCTTGACCACCCCGAGGCCTTCGCCCGCGCCGAAAACCTGACGCTGCTGCCCGCCGGCGAGGCGGCGCTGCATATCGACCGGCCCAGCCCGATGGCCTCGGTGGTCTCGGCCCGCCTGCCCATGGCGGCCTCGGAGGCCGGGCGGCTGCATGTCTTCCGGCCCGCCGACGGCGGAGAAGAGCACTACGCCGTCGAGATCGGCCGCCCCGACCGCGACGCCCCCGTCCTTGCCCGGCTGCATTCGGCCTGTTTCACCGGCGACGTCCTTGGCTCGCTGAAATGCGACTGCGGCCCGCAGCTGAGCGGCGCCCTCGGCCAGATGGGGCACGAAGGCGCGGGCGTGCTGCTCTACCTCAACCAGGAGGGGCGCGGCATCGGCCTGGCCAACAAGATGCGCGCCTATTCGCTGCAGGATCAGGGCTTCGACACGGTCGAGGCCAACCACCGCCTCGGCTTCGAGGATGACGAGCGCGATTTCCGCCTCGGCGCCGAACTGCTGCAACGCATGGGCTTTCGCGCCGTCCGGCTGATGACCAACAACCCCGCCAAGATCGAGATGATGCGTCGCAACGGCATCGAGGTGATCGAGAGGGTGCCGCTGAAGGTGGGCGAAACCGACTTCAACCGCGGCTACCTGGCGACCAAGGCGGCGAAATCGGGCCACATGCTGTGAAGGCCAGACTCACCCCGCAGGGCCTGCGCCTGGGCCAGGCCCTTTTCCCCTGCGCCATCGGGCGCGGCGGCCTCACCCGTGACAAGCGCGAAGGCGACGGCGCCACCCCCGTCGCCCCGCTGCGGATCGCAGAGCTGTGGTATCGGCCCGACCGCATGGCGAAACCCGCGCCCTGGGCCCGCGCCATCGGCCCGCGCGACCTCTGGTGCGACGCCCCGGACCACCCGGCGTACAATCACCATTGCCGTGCCCCCCTCGCCGCCAGCCACGAGAAACTGCGCCGCGCCGATCCGCTCTATGACCTGGTCTTCGTGCTGGACTGGAACTGGCCGGCGGCCACCCCGGGTCGGGGCTCGGCGATCTTCCTGCACCAGTGGCGCCGCCCGCGCTTCCCCACCGAGGGTTGCCTGGCGCTGCGCCGCGACCACCTGCACGCCCTGGCCCTGCGCCTGCCCCCCGGCAGCCTGATCGACGTGCCCGCCCTGGCCTGAGGCGCGGGCCAGACCTGGGGGCCAGTCCCGCGAGCCGGACCTGGCGCCGCGCTCAGTCCCGGGCGCGGGTCAGATCGCCACGCTGCACGTCGATCGCCTGCGCTTCGCCACGGTCGGCCAGGTAGGCCGGGCGCTTGCGCGGGGCGGCGAAGGGTTCGGCCACCCGGTTGCTGACCGCGTTGAACACGTAGAAGGCATTCGACCGCGGGAAGGGCGTGATATTGCCGTTCGAGGCGTGCAGCGTGTTGCAGTCGAAAAACAGGATCGTCCCCGCCGGGCCGGTCGCTACGTCAAGACCCAGTTCGCGCACCAGCGCGTCGATGGTCTCGGGCTGCGGCACACCGATCTCCTGCTTCTTCAGGCTGCTCCGGTGATTGTCCTCGGGCGTCGTGCCCCGGCAGGCGACAAATCGATTCTGAGAGCCCGGCACCAGCATCAGCGGGCCGTTCTGGCTGCCGTTGTCCGTCAGCAGCACCGAAGCGGAGACGGCGCGCATGTGTGGCATCCCGTCCTCGGCGTGCCAGGTCTCGAAATCCGAGTGCCAATAAAATTCCTTGCCGGTGAACCCCGGCTTGTAGTTCAGCCGGCTCTGGTGAAGGTAGACGGCATCGTCCAGCAGGAACTGCGCCACCCCGGCCAGCCGTTCGTCGGCCGCAAGGCGCGCAAAGAGATCCGAGTGCTGATCCAGGCGGAAGATGGTGCGCACCGCATCGCTGTCGGGCTCGGTCACCAGATCCTCGGCACGGATACGGCCATGATCCTCGCGCAGCTCCTGCGAGGCGCGCATCAGAAGCCGCACCTCGTCCTGGCTGAAGACATCCCGGCGCACCAGGTAGCCATTGTCGCGGTAGTGCTCCGCCTCATCGCGAGAGATCGGGGCATCGGGGGTCCAGTCGGACCACAGCACCGGGTCGGTGCGATGCATCACCATTTCCCTGTCGGGCAGTCGGGTAGGGTAGAGATCGGTGGCTGTGGCTTCGGCAGGCTCCGCCATGGGCCGTTCGATATTCATCGCGTCCTCCGTCGGGTCTTGCGGTGGGTTGAACCGGGCACTCACTGTCGCCCGTACCGCCCCAACGGACCCCCGACGGCCCCGGTTCCATGATCTCTCAGATTGTCTCGCGCTGACCGAAGATGGCCGAGCCGACGCGCACATGGGTGGCACCAAAGCTGATCGCCTTCTCGAAATCGCCCGACATGCCCATCGACAGGCCTTCAAGCCCGTTGCGGGCGGCGATCTTGGCCAGCAGGGCGAAATGCAGGCTGGCTTCTTCCTCGACCGGGGGGATGCACATCAGCCCGGCCACCGGCAGGGACAGCGCGCGGCAGCGGGCGACGAAGGCATCGGCCTCGGCGGGCAGCACCCCGGCCTTCTGCGGCTCTTCGCCGGTGTTCACCTGAAGGAAAAGCTGCGGGCAGGCGCCGGTTTCATCAGCGATGCGGGCGATGGTCTCGGCGATCTTCGGGCGGTCGACGGAATGGATGGCCTGCGACAGCTCCATCGCCTGGCGTACCTTGTTGGATTGCAGCGGGCCGATGATGTGCAGCTCGACACCCTCGTAGGCCTCGCGGAAGCCGGGCCATTTCGAGGCCGCCTCCTGCACGCGATTCTCGCCGAAGATCCGGTGCCCCTCGTCCAGCACGGCGCGGACACGCTCGGGCGGCTGAACCTTGGACACGGCAATCAGCCTGACGCTGGCGGCATCGCGCCCGGCGGCGTCACAGGCCTTGGCGATACGCGCGGTGATCTCGGATAGGGACATGGGGGCCTCCGTCTGCTGCGCCGCCAAGGAACATCAGCGGGGCGGAAAAGGGAAGGGCCGCAAAAGCAGAAAGGGCGAGCCCGAGGCTCGCCCTTCCCAATTCCGATAGACCGTAGGGTCTATTAGAAGGACATGGTCACGCCGAAGTCGGCAACGGTGGTGCCGTCGACATCGCCCACGCCACCAGCAACGGCCAGGCCGGAGCCCAGGTTGTAGGAAGCGCCGACGCCGTATGCGTCTGCGTCGGTCGAGTCGTCGTAGGAGTAGGCGAAGTTAACGGTCAGGTCGCCTGCGGTGTAGGCAGCTTCGAAGCCGTAGTTGTCGGCTTCACCGCCACCAGCAGCGTCTGCGTGCAGGTAGAAGGCGCCAACGGTCACGTCGCCGAAGCCGTAGGACAGGTCGAGCCAGGTTGCGTCAACGGTGGTGCCGAGAACGGCAGCTTCGTTGTAGCCGATGCCGAAGTCCAGGCCCGAGAAGGAGCCCATGAAGGCGATCGCCCAGTCGTCGCCGCTGTTGCCGTCAGCCGACGCAGCGAAGCTGTAGTCACCCATGGTGTATTCGACGATGACGTTGGCGTTGCCTTTGACGCCGGTGCCGCCGATTTTCTCGCCCACATCGTCGATGCCGATGCCGTCGAAGCCGATGTCGCCGATGCCGAAGGGATCGGTGGCCGGGTCAACGGTGCCGACGGTCAGGGTCAGGCCGCCCGAGGAGATGTAAACTTCGGGGTCGAAGGAGCCCGGGTCCTGGGTGGCGGTATCGTCGGTCATGGACGCGTCGAGGTCGATCGAGGCGCCGAATTCGATGCCGGAATCGGTGGTCGACGACGCGTTGATGCCGAAGTCCAGTTCGTTGTACAGGAAGGTTTCGCCAGCGGCGCGGCCTTCCTGGTACTTGACGCCCATGTTGGCGGAGCCGGACAGGGTGATGTCAGCGGCAGCGGCGCCAGCGGTCACGACCAGGGCGGTCGTTGCAAAGAGAATCTTTTTCATGTGTTTCCCTCGGTTTCTCAGTCTGCCCCAAAACGGAGAATCCGCATTGGGTATGCCAAGGTCTTTCGCTCTTTTTGCGCCGCCTTGGCAAGCGGACCGACCGGCGGGCAGATATCCCCAGCCTGAATTGGTGCAACTCTGCCACAGTGAGCCGCCACCAGCCGTTCAAGGGAAAGGCTTTCCCCCTGCGCGGCGCCCCGCGGGCGGGAAAACCCGCGTCTGAAAGGCGCTTGCCCCGAAGGGATGGCTTCGGTAGATCGGTGGGGACCAATCAGTACGGGGCCGAAGCATGATCTCTTCTCGCGCAATCCGAACGATCGCCCGCGGTGCGGCCGTGGCCGGCCTTCTGGGCCTTGCGGCCTGCGGCAACAATGCAGAGCGCGGCCCGACCCCCTCGGAAGAGCTGAAGCAGCGCGAAACGATCTGGGATCTCTTCAACCAGAGGGATGACGGAACCAAGGTCGCGGTGAACCGCTACCTCTGGAACGCCTCCCTAGAAGTGCTGAATTTCCTGCCGGTCGAAACCATCGACCCCTTCACCGGCGTCATCACCTTCGGCTACGGCACGCCTCCGGGCGGCGGTCGCGCCTATCGGGCCACGGTCTACATCTCGGACCCGGCGCTTGAGGCGCGGTCGCTGAACGTCTCGATCCAGACCAGCGGCGGAGCACCGGTGGCAGAAGGCACGCAGCGCGCGGTCGAGGATGCGATCCTGACCCGGGCCCGCCAGTTGCGCGTCGGCGACCGCAACTTCTGATTGGCTGAGATATCTCGCGTCTGACGGGGGCAGGGCCGGGGGGCTCTGCCCCCGTCGTCGTTTGGCGACATGAAAAGGCAGGGGGCTCTGCCCCCGTCGCCGCTTGGCGACATGAAAAAGGCAGGGGGCTCTGCCCCCCGTCCGCTGTCGCGGACTCCCCCGCAGTATTTTCAGCCATCGGATAGGGAACAGGCGCCCCTTCCATCCATTCGATGGCCGCAAATACTCGCAACGGAGGCACGATCCCGCAGGGATCGACAGGCCCGCTCAGGCCGGGAGATCCGGCACCGGAAGCTGGGCCAGCGCCTCGACCCAGGCGATTTGCCGGGGCAGGCAGATGCTCTCCAGGTCGTAGGTTTGCAGCACGTGATCGCGGGCGGCAGCGCCGAGGCGCGCGCGCGCCGGGGCATCGTCAAGCAGGGCGCAGACCTGATCCACCAGCGCGGCGGGATCGAAGAAGTCGACCAGCCGCCCGGTGACATCATGGGTGATCGCCTCGCGCAGCGGCGCGGTGTCGGAGGCGACGATGGGGGTCTCGGTCGCCATGGCTTCCAGCAGCGACCAGGAGAGGACGAAGGGATAGGTCAGGTAGACATGGCAGCGCGACAGCCTGAGCATGTCGAGGAAGCGGTCATAGGGAATGCGGCCGAGGAAATGCACCCGGGCCCAGTCTTCATCGGGGATCTGGCCGCGCACCTCGTCGATGAAGATCTGCTTCCAGGTCTTCCCGGCGGGCGGCTTCGCCCCGTAGGAGGTGCCGTCGCCGCCGGTGATCAGGATCTGCGCCTGCGGGCGTTCCCGCAGCAGCCGCGGCAGGGCGCGCATGAAGATATGGTAACCGCGGTAGGGTTCGAGGTTGCGGTTGACGAAGGTCACCACCTCGTCCTCGCGGGTCAGCACCCGGTCTCCGAGGGGGAAGCGCACCCCGGGATCCGCCTTCACCTGCGCCGTGTCGATCCCGTCATGGATGACGCTGATCCGGTCGCGGAAGGCGGGGGGGAAGGTCTCGGCCTGGAACAGGGTGGGCGAGATCCCGGCCTGGGCGATGTCGAAATGCATGTGGTTGTTGAGGTTCTTGAGGCGGATCCGCAGCGCCTCGGCGCCGGCCTGGGGCGACTGGAATTCCGGGTCGAAGCCCAGGTGGGGGTAGCCGGCGAGGTGGTAGAGCTCGCAGTAGATGCCCAGCCGGGCGCGCGGCCAGACATCGCGCAGGAACAGCGATTCGCCCCAGCCGTGATGAGCGATGATGACATCCGGGTGGTAGCCCTGCTCTTTCAGCTGCATCGCGGCGCGGTAGCAGGCCTCGCCGCGCGTCACCTTGCTGTCCATGTCCAGCATCCAGGGATGCAGCTGCTGGCCACCCTTGCGCGTGATCGCATAGGGCAGCACCCGCACGCCCTTCCAGCTGGTCGCCTGCTTCACCCTCAGCGTCAGCGCCGTGACATGGTGCCCCTGCGCCGAGAGCGCGACGGAGAGATGCTTGAACTGGCCGGGAAAGTTCTGGTGAATGAAAAGGATATTCAAGGTCTGCCTCCGGGAACCGCGCCAGTGAACCACGCGCGCCGCAGCTTGAAAAGCCGCCTGCGCGCAAAGGGCTGGACCCTTGGGCGCGGGCACAATATCAACCCCGCCAGACGCCAGACGCATCCGAGGGCCCGCAATGTCGCGCTATTCCGCCGCCGAAATCGAACCGAAATGGCAAAAGGCCTGGGACGACGCCCAGGTCTTCCGTGCCCGCCGCGACGGCGACAAGCCGAAGTACTACGTGCTGGAGATGTTCCCCTACCCCTCGGGGCGCATCCATATCGGCCATGTGCGCAACTACACGATGGGCGACGTGATCGCGCGCTACAAGCTCTCCACCGGGCATAACGTGCTGCACCCCATGGGCTTCGACGCCTTCGGGATGCCGGCGGAAAACGCCGCCATGGCCAATGGCGGCCACCCGAAGGACTGGACCTATTCCAACATCGACACGATGGTCGAGCAGATGAAGCCGCTTGGCTTTGGCCTCGACTGGAGCCGCATGTTCGCCACCTGCGATCCGGAATACTACGGCCAGCAGCAGGCGCTGTTCCTCGACTTCCTGGAAAAAGGCCTGGTCTACCGCAAGAACGCCGTGGTGAACTGGGACCCGGTCGACATGACCGTGCTGGCCAACGAGCAGGTCGAGGACGGCCGCGGCTGGCGCTCGGGCGCGCTGGTCGAGCGCAAGGAGCTGACGCAGTGGTTCTTCAAGATCTCGGACTTCTCCGAGGATCTGCTCTCTGCGCTCGACGGTCTCGACAACTGGCCCGCCAAGGTGAAGACCATGCAGGCCAACTGGATCGGCAAGAGCCGTGGCCTTCAGTTCAGCTGGGATCTGACCGCACCCGCCGAGGGTTTCGAGCAGATCGAGGTCTATACCACGCGCCCCGACACCCTGATGGGCGCCAGCTTCGTCGGCATCTCGCCCGATCATCCGCTGGCCAAGGCGCTTGAGGCGAAGGATGCGAAGGTCGCGGCCTTCTGCGCCGAGGCGCGCAAGGGCGGCACCACCGAAGAGGCCATCGAGACCGCCGAGAAGCTGGGCTTTGACACCGGGCTGACCGTCTCCCATCCGCTTGACCCGGACTGGAAACTGCCGGTCTGGATCGCCAACTTCATCCTGATGGACTACGGCACCGGCGCCATCTTCGGCGTGCCGGCCCACGACGAGCGCGACCACGAGTTCGCCAGCAAGTACGACCTGCCGATCACCCCGGTCTTCGAGCCGGTCGAGGGCGACTACCCCGCCAAGGGCGCCTACGTGCCGCCCAAGCCCGAGAAGGTCCGCTTCACCCGCAAGGTCGCGGGCGACGACATCATGACCGGCAACGAGGCCATCGACGCCGCCGTCGCCCTTGCCGAGGAAAAGGGCATCGGCCAGGGCGTGACCAAGTTCCGCCTGCGGGACTGGGGCCTCAGCCGTCAGCGCTACTGGGGCTGCCCGATTCCCGTCGTCCATTGCGACGACTGCGGCGTGGTGCCCGAAAAGAAAGAGAACCTGCCGATCCAGCTGCCCTATGACGAGGGCGACAAGCCGATCGACTTCTCGGTGCCCGGCAACCCGCTGGACCGCCACCCGACCTGGCGCGACTGTGCCTGCCCCGCCTGCGGCAAGCCCGCGCGTCGCGAGACGGACACCATGGACACCTTCGTCGATTCGTCCTGGTACTTCGCCCGCTTCACCTCGCCCCGCGCCGAGACGCCCATCGAGATGGCCGAGGCCGAGTACTGGATGAACGTCGACCAGTACATCGGCGGCATCGAGCACGCGATCCTGCACCTGCTCTATTCGCGCTTCTTCGCCCGGGCGATGCAGATCTGCGGCCACCTGCCCCAGAAGTCGTCCGAGCCCTTCGACGCGCTCTTCACCCAGGGCATGGTGACCCACGCGATCTACCAGACCAAGAACGCCGAGGGCCGCCCGGTCTATCACTACCCCGAGGATGTCGAGCTGCGGGACGGCAAGGGCTTCCTCAAGGACGGGACCGAGGTGCAGATCATCCCCTCGGCCAAGATGTCGAAGT
>NZ_AFPM01000266.1 GCF_000220565.1 Oceanicola sp. S124
CCGGCAGGAGATCCTCGATTGGATCTCGGAAAACCCCACCCAGACGGCCAAGCGCGATATCGCCAAGGCCTTCGGCATCAAGGGCGCGGCCCGCATCGACCTCAAGCGCCTGCTGAAGGAGCTTGAAGACGAGGGCGTGCTGGAGAAGCGCAAGAAGACCTACCGCGACCCGGATCGGCTGCCGCCGGTCTCGGTGCTGCTGGTCAATGCCCCTGACGCCGATGGCGACCTGACCGCCAAGCCGCTGGAATGGCAGGGCGAGGGGCCCGAGCCCACCGTCCACCTGATCCCACGCGCCTCGGATCCCGCCTTGGGCTCCGGCGACCGCATCCTCGCCCGGGTCACCCCGATCGAAGGCGAGAACGCCTACGAGGCCCGGCTGATCCGCAAGATCGGCAGCAATCCGCTGCGCCTGCTCGGGGTCTTCCGCAAGGGATCGGAAGGCGGCTGCATCGTGCCCATCGACAAGGGCAACGACAAGGAATGGATCGTGCCCGAGGGCGCCACCCATGGTGCGAAGGACGGAGAGCTGGTCGAGGGTGAACAGGCCGGGCCGCGCCACCGCATGGGCCTGCCCAAGGCGCGCATCGTGGCGCGCCTCGGCGACCCGACCGCGCCCCGCGCCGTCTCTCTCATCGCCATCCACCAGCACGGCATCCCCGATGCCTTCCCCGACGAGGTCATCGCCGAGGCCGACGCCCGCAAGCCCGCCGGCCTCTCCGGGCGCGAGGACCTGCGCGAGCTGCCGCTGGTCACCATCGACCCCTCGGATGCGCGCGACCACGACGACGCCTGCTATGCCGAACCCGACAGCGATCCGAAGAACCCCGCCGGCCATATCCTCTGGGTCGCCATCGCCGATGTCGCCCATTACGTCACCCCCGGCTCGGCGCTGGACCGCGAAGCCAGGCGGCGCGGCAACTCGACCTATTTCCCCGACCGCGTGGTGCCGATGCTGCCCGACCGGCTGTCGGGCGACCTCTGCTCGCTGCACGAGGGCGTGCCGCGCGCCTCGATCGCCGTGCGCATGGTGCTGGACCGCGAGGGCCGCAAGCTGCGCCACGACTTCCATCGCGTGCTGATGCGCTCGGCCGCCTCGCTGGCCTACGAAGAGGTGCAGGCCGCCATCGACGGCGCCCCCAATGACAAGACCGGCCCGCTGCTGGAACCGGTCATCAAGCCGCTCTACGAGGCCTATTACGCCCTGCGCGCCGCGCGCGAGGCACGCCAGCCGCTGAACCTCGACCTGCCCGAGCGCAAGATCGAGCTGTCGGAGGCCGGAGAGGTCACCTCGGTCAACTTCCGCGACCGTCTCGACGCCCACAAGATGATCGAGGAATTCATGGTGCTGGCCAATGTGGCCGCCGCCGAGACGCTGATCGCCAAGGGCTCTCCGCTGCTGTTCCGGGTCCACGAGGAGCCCTCCCCCGAGAAGATGGAGGCCCTGCGCGAGACCGCCGACGCGGCGGGCTACAAGCTGGCCAAGGGGCAGGTGCTGAAGACCGCCCAGCTGAACCGCCTGCTGGATCAGGCCGCCGGCAGCGACCAGGCCGAGCTGATCAACATGGCCACCCTGCGCGCCATGATGCAGGCCTATTACGCCCCGGTGAACTTCGGCCATTTCGGCCTGGCGCTGCAGAACTACGCCCATTTCACCTCGCCGATCCGGCGCTATTCGGACCTGGTCGTGCACCGCGCCCTGGTCAACGTGCACCACTGGGGCAAGGACGGGCTCAGCGCCGCTGATGTCGAGACCCTCGAACAGACCGCCACCCATATCTCGGAGACCGAGCGCCGCTCGATGATGGCCGAGCGCGACACCACCGACCGCTACCTGGCTGCGTACCTGGCCGAGCGGATCGGGCAGGAGTTCACCGGGCGCATCTCGGGCGTGGCGCGCTTCGGCGCCTTCGTGCGGCTGGACGAGACCGGCGCCGACGGTTTGATCCCGATCCGCTCTCTCGGGCAGGAGTTCTTCCACTTCGACCGCGAGGCGATGACCCTGATGGGCTCGCAATCGGGCATGCTGATCGAACCGGGCATGCGGGTCACCGTGCGGCTCGCCGAGGCCGCGCCGGTCACCGGCGGGCTCGAGCTGGAGCTGCTGGAGCTCGACGGCGGCAAGGTCGCCACGGGACCCCGCCGCAGCGGCGGGCGCGGCGGTCCGCGCAAGAGCTTCGGTCCCGGCAAGGGACCGGGCAAGGGCAAGCCGAAGGGCAACCCCAAGCGCAAGCTGGTGCGCGCCAAGGCCAAGACCGACAAGGTGAAGCGCAAGATCACCCGGTCGCGCGGCTGAGGCGGCGCGACCACAGCGGCCTGCCCCGGCGCCGGGCGCATCCGCGATCTGTCGCCGCCCGCCGCACCGCCTCCTGCCTGACGCTTTCGGAACGGCCCCTTTCGGGCTAGACTGGCTGCAAACAAGAAGCAGAGCAGTCGGATCCATCATGCGCGCAGTGTTCAAGGCCGCCGCCCTTCTGGCGATCACCACCTCTCTTCCGGGGGCGGGTATCGCCCTGGCCCGGGCACCGGAAACCTCCCTTCGCCCCTTGTCCCGTCCGGCCGGAGCCGCCACGGGATCCACCGCGGCGGCCCTCGTTCCCGCAGTGGCCGCCGCCGCGACGCCGGCAACCCGCGACGCAGGGGTCGTGGTGCCGGGGGTGACGCTGGCCGTCGACAGTTCGCTGCGCCCGCAGCTGCGCCCGCAACGGCTGGGCACCGCCCCGGCCAATGCCGCCCCGCAGGCGCAGCCAGTCGCCAATGATCCCGGCTTCGAGGCCTGGAAACGCGGCTTCCGAGGCCGTGCCATGGCGCAGGGGATCACCGGCGCCACCTTCGACCGCGCCTTCCGCGGCGCCCGCTTCATGCCCGATGTCATCGCCAAGGACCGCAACCAGTCCGAATTCACCAAGTCGATCCGGGACTACATGGAGGGCGCCGTCTCGGACACGCGGGTGCGCAACGGGCGGCGCGAATACAGCCAGCAATCGGCGCTGTTTTCGCGGATCGAACGCAGCTACGGCGTGTCCGGCCGCTACATCGCCGCGATCTGGGGGCTCGAGACCGCCTATGGCAGCTACCGGGGGACCACACCGCTGATCTCGTCGATGGCGACCCTGGCCTACGAGGGGCGGCGCGGCAGCTTCTACGAGGCCCAGCTGATCGCCCTGCTGAAGGTCGTGCAGCACGGCGACTCGACGCCCGAGAACATGCAGGGAAGCTGGGCTGGCGCCTCGGGGCACACCCAGTTCATGCCGACCTCCTACCTGAGCTACGCGGTGGATTTCACCGGCGACGGGCGGCGCGACATCTGGGCCGAGGATCCCTCGGACAGCCTCGCATCTTCGGCCAACTACCTGGCACGGCACGGCTGGAAATCCGGTCAGCCCTGGGGGCAGGAGGTCGTGCTGCCGCAGGGCTTCGACTATTCCCAGGCCAATGGCCCCGAGAAGATGCCCTCGGCCTGGGCTCGCCTCGGCGTGCGCCCGGCGCGCGGAGAGCTGCGCGACTACGGCCAGGCGCGGCTGCTGCTGCTGGCAGGCGCCGAGGGGCCGGCCTTCCTCGTCTACCACAACTTCGATGTCATCAAGCGCTACAACAACGCCGACACCTATGCCCTGGCGGTCGGCATCCTGGGCGACCGGATTGCCGGGGCGGGGGACCTGACGCGGCCCTGGCCGCAGGGCGAGCGGATGCTGAAACGCGCCGAGCGCATCGAGATGCAGCAACTTCTGACCCGGCGCGGCTACGACACCGGCGGCGTCGATGGGATCCTCGGCGGACGCTCGACGGCGGCGATCCGCGCCTACCAGCGCTCGATCGGATCGGTCCCCGACGGGCACCCCTCGGTGGCCCTGCTGACGCGCCTGCGCCGCTAGGCCCCCTTGCGACTATCCAAAGGCTGAAAATGCTGTGGGGGGAGGCCTTTCCGGGGGCATCGAGCCCCCTGAAAGGCCGGGGGGCAAAGCCCCCCCCCCGGCGCCTAAGGCAACCCGCTCAACGCAGCCCCTCGCCCGCGATCTGCTGCGCCAGCGCGGCCACGGCCTCGGCCCGGGCGGCGGCCACCGCCCCCGGCCCCTCGCCGCGGATCGGCACAGCGATATCGAACAGCCCCGAGCGCCCCGCCGCCCCGGTATCGGGCGCGACGAAATACTGCCCCGACAACAGGAAACGCCCGTCGCCCTCGGCCAGCATCTGCTCGACCCGGACATCCAGCCGGGCCTGGGCACGGTCGGCGAAGGGCCAGGGCTCGGACGCCACCTGCGCGCCCGAGATCCGGCGCAGCATCCGCGCCAGTTCCAGGCTCATCCCGCGGGCCGGCAGATCGGCCCAGAGCACGCCCTTGTCCGCCGAGACCGACCCATCCCCCTGCCGTTGCGCAATCTGCTGACGCGCCGCGTAGTCGGGCAGCGAGATGTCCAGCACCTCGACCGAGGCGAAGCCGATGCGCTGCGCCGACAGGCTGGCCTCGGGCACCGGCGGCACGGTGTAGAACCGTTCGTTGACCGAGCAGGCAGAGAGGGCAAGCAGGGCCGCGGCCCCGAGGATCAGATGGCGCATGGTCATCTCCCGAACAGGATGGAATTGGGATTGCGTTCCAGCTCGCGCGCCAGCGCGGCTAGGGCGGCGGCGGCGCGGTTCACCTCGCGCAGCGCGTCGCGCAGGTCACGGCCAGCACCGGCCTCGGTATCATAGCCCTGCAGCGTGCGGTCGGCACGCGACAGCACGGCGCGGGCCTGTTCCAGCAGCGCCGGCAGATCGTCGGCAGCGGTCTCGATCGAGCCCGCCGCATCGCGGGCCGAGGCCAGGGTCTCGTTCAGGTTGGCCACCACGCCGCCTTCGCGCAGGTCGGCCAGCACGGCGCGCAGCTCGTCCAGGGCCTCGCCCAGCTTGCCCGGCAGGGCGCGCGCGCCCTCGGTGCCCAGCACGGCATCGGCGCTCTGCATCAGCTGGTCGAGGCTGTCGGCAAGCTGATCCAGCGGCACCTCGGCAGCATTGCCGACCAGCTGGTCGATACGCGCCACGACATCGGGCACCCCGGCCACGGCGCCCTCGACCCCGGCAGCGGCCTGCGAGACCCCCTCCAGCGCATCCGAGAGCTTCTGCGCCGCCTGCTGGGTGTTCAGCGCGCTCACCAGAACCTCGACCTGGTCGGCGATCGCGCCGATCTGCCCCGGCAGCGCCTTGATCTCGTCCGAGCCGACGACCTCGCGCGCATCGCCCAGCAGGGCGCGCACGTCGCCCGGCACGGCGTTCAGGTCGTCACTGCCCGCCAGGGTGCCGATGTTGTCGATCATGTTGATCGCGCTGTCGATCAGCTCTTCGATCTTCAGGTTGTTTATCCGCTCGAAGACCCCTTCGGCCGAGGCCGAGACATCCGAGATCCGCCCGGCGGCGGTCGGGAAGATCGGGTTGGGCTCTGCGGTCCGGTCCAGCGCGGCGGGGGCGGCGCCCTCGACCTCGGCCAGCTCGACCTTCAGCCCGCCGGTCAGGATCGAGGCCGTGGCCAGCCGTGCCCGCAACCCGTCCGCCTCGATCCGGGCCTGGAAGAAGTCCAGCGGATCCAGCGGCGGGCCGTTCTTGTCCAGTCCCAGCCGCGAGGGCTGGATCTGCAGCGTGGTGGTCATCCGCACCCGGCTGTCGCCGAAGCGCTCGGGATCGACCAGGCCGGAAATCGCGGCGACCCGTCCGATGCGCAGCCCGCCATAGGTCACCGGCGCATCCACCGACAGGCCCGAGACGTTCTCTTCGAAGATCGCCGTCAGGTTGAGCGGCGGCGTCTCGCCGGCCCCGAAGGCGGCGGCCCGCGCCGCGCCCTCGTCGGAGTAGACGGTGAAGACGGTGCCCGGGTCGACCCGCTGCCCGCCCGAGATGACGGTGCTGAACGACACCCCGCCAGACAGCAGCGAGGCGACCGAGGAGAAATCAAGGTTGGCGCCGTTCGGCCCCAGCGAGAAGGTGAAGCCCGAGGTATCCCAGAACCGCGTCGACGAGGTGATCATCCGGTCATGGGGCGCGTAGATCATCGCGTCGGCCTCGATGGTCGAGCCGTCCTCGCTGACCTCGGCGCGGCCCATGTGGCCGACCTCGATGCCGCGGAACTCGATCGGCACGTCGCTGGTCAGCGCGCCCTGCGGTGTGGCCCGCAGGCGGATGCGCAGGCCCTCGCGGCCCTCGCGGTTCAGCGGCGGCTGCGGCAGGCCCTCGAAGCGGCTGACTTCGGCGCCCGGCTCGCTGTCCCAGAGCCCCTCGAGGTAGACCCCCGACAGCACGGTGCCCAGCCCGGTGACCCCGCGCGCGGTGACCTGCGGACGCACGATCCAGAACTGTGCGTCCCCGTCGACGAAGGGTGCCACGTCCTTGTCGATGCGGATGAACACCTGCACCTCGCGCAGCCCGTCGCTGAAGCCCACCTGTTCGACGACGCCGACCGCCACGTCGCGATAGCGCAGCTCTGTCTCGCCGGCGGCGACCCCCTCGGCGTTGGCGAAGGTCACCTCGATCAGCGGCCCGCGCTCTGCGTAGGAATGCCAGGCGACGCCAAGCGCAATGGCCAGGGCGGCCATCGGCAGCAGCCAGATCAGGGAGAACCGCTCGATCAGCGACCGGCGGGTCGATGTCACATGGGCCTTGGGAAGGTCGGGGGGCAGATCGGTCATGTCACGGGATCTTTCGGGGCGTCTGGCGCGGCACCGGCCAGGCCATCGCGCTGCGGAAGGGAGGGGGCGGAGGGCTGCCGGGCCTCGGCATCCCAGATCAGGCGGCTGTCGAAGGCCATGGCCGAGAACATGGTGAAGATCACCGACAGAGCGAAATAGAGGCTGGCCGGGCCGGGGCGGATCGCCACCACGGCGCCCAGTTGCACCAGCGCCGAGAGGATGGCGACGACGAAGACGTCGATCATCGACCAGCGGCCGATGTACTCGACGATCTCGTGCAGCTGCT
>NZ_AFPM01000265.1 GCF_000220565.1 Oceanicola sp. S124
TCGGGGCGCGCAAGGCTGCGGTAGGGCAGCACCGGCATCAACCCGCCACAATGGCTGAACCTGACCATGCCGCCCGAGGCCCGGCCCGGGCGCCGTGAGGTCCCGGAGGTTCCCGGTGCCTCGCGGCGCCCGGCTTGTGCCACTACGCCGGGTGCGGTGCCGGTCGAGAGATCACCACGGGCGGGGCCGTGCAGGTCCTGCGCCCGTCCGGCAGGGCTGTGCAGCCCTGGGGTGTCGCTGGCCGAGGGGGGCAGGGCGGGGATCAGCTCGCTGACCGAGAGGGCCAGGCGCAGCAGCTCGCCCTGGCTGCGGGTTTCGGTCTTGGCGAGGATGGCCTTGATCTGCGCCCGCACCGTCTCGACCGAGCGGCCGCGCTCTTCGGCGATGTCGCGCAGCGGGCGCGCCTCGGAGAGGCTGCGCAGGATCTGCGCCTCGGCCCGGGTCAGGCCGAAGGCCTCGCGCAGGGTCTCGGTCAGGGCCTCGGGCCAGCGCAACTGCGAGGTGACGACCAACACGAAGGGCGCCCCGCCGCCGGGGCGGTTGAGGGCCAGCTGTGCCAGGATGAGTTGCCCGGTCGCGGCCAGCCGCAGCCGCAGCGCCGCGTCCTTGCCGGGCCGGGGGGCGGGACGGCGGGCGCGCTCCGGCGCCGGGTCGGGTGCCTGGCCCAGCATCCGGCGCAGACGGCCGCGCAGCGCCTCGAGGTGCGGTGCCTCGAAGGGCAGGGCATCCAGCGCATCGCCGCGCCGGATCCCCCAGCTTTGCCGCGCCGCTTCATTGGCGGCCATCAGGCGCAGGTCGGGGCCGACGGCAAAGGCGGCAGTGCGGGCGAAACGGCGTAGCTCGGCCTCTTCGGGGCGCAGCGCACGGGCGGCGCGGGATTGTTCCAGCAGCCGGGTCACCCTCTGGAAATGTTCAGTGAAATCCAGCGCCGCAGGCCGCCTTGTCTCGGCGGGGCGTCCCGGGGCAATGGGCTGCGGATCCGCCCCCTGCGCTGCGGACCCTTCAATGCCGCCGGCCAGCCGCACCGCGTGATCCAGCGCCCGCCGCAGCGGCCGGTTCAGTCGCTCCCAGTCGTCCAGCAGATCGGCCAGCCGCAGGGGATCGACCGCGACGTCGTACAGTCTGCCGACCAGCGTGTCGTGCAATCTCTCTTCCGGTATCTCGCGGTCGCAATAGCCGCGCTCCCCGGTGCCGGCTTCCTGTCGTCCCCAGGAATAAGCCACGGGAGTCCCCCCAATCTGAATTCGTTCCGGGTGCCTTGCGGCGATCTCAGCGCATCTGCCGCAAGGCCGCAACCGGCCTTAAGGTCGTATCCCGCCCCCGGTCGCGGAAACGCCCTGCAGCTTCAGGCAACCCAGCGTCACCCCGGGGCTTTTTTTGCCCCGACCTTTGTCCTAGAAGGCGGCAAGCGCGGTCCCCGGGGCCGCATCCAGACGGGAGGCAAAAGCCGCCATGAGCCCAGTGCCGGAAGAGCCCCGACCCCTCTCGGGCGGGCTGAGCGAGGCGACGCGCCGGGCCTGGTGCCTGCTGCGCGACAAGGGATCCTTCCAGGTGGTCTTCTGGCTGATCGCCCTTGGTATCGGCATCGCGGGCGGGGCGGCGGCGCTGGCTTTCCGCTCGGGCATCTCGGCGCTGCAACGGCTGGCCTATGGCGCCGATGACGTGCAGAGCCTGCACTCCTTCGCGGGCGGCCTGCCCTGGTACATCGTGCTGGTCGTGCCGATCTGCGGCGGGCTGGTCGTGGGCGTCATCCTGAAGTGCTTCACGCCGGACGGGCGGGTGCGCTCGGTCGCCGACGTGATCGAGGGCGCGGCCCTGCACGAGGGGCGGGTCGAGGGGCGGGCCGGGCTGGCCTCGGCGGCGGCCTCGCTGATCACCCTGGGCACAGGGGGCTCATCGGGACGCGAGGGGCCGGTGGTGCACCTGGCGGCGGTGATCTCGACCTGGGTGCTCAACCGGATGCGCGCCGATGGCGTGACCGGGCGCGACCTGCTGGGCTGCGCGGTGGCGGCGGCGGTGGCGGCCTCGTTCAACGCGCCGATCGCCGGGGCGCTCTTTGCCATGGAGGTGGTGCTGCGCCACTTCGCCCTGCATGCCTTCGCCCCGATCACCATCTCGGCGGTGGCCGGAGCGGTGATCTCGCGGCTGCAGTTCGGCGAGGGGGCGGAATACCTGCTGCCCGAGGCCTCAATCCTCGGCTTCTACCAGGAGCTGCCGGCCTTCCTGCTGCTCGGCGCGCTCTGTGGCGTCGTGGCGGGGCTGTTCATGCGCGCCATCTTCCTGTCCGAGACGGTGGCCACCCGCCTGCAACGGCGCCTGTCGATCCCCCAGGTGCTGCGCCCTGCGGTCTCTGGGGCCCTGCTGGGCGGCCTGGCGATCTGGTTTCCCCATATCATCGGCGTCGGCTACGAGACGACGCTGAAGGCGCTGTCGGGCAACCTGCTGCTGCACGAGGCGGTGATCTTCGCGGTGCTGAAGGCGGTGGCCGTGGCGGTGACCGTCGGCGGACGGATGGGCGGCGGCGTGTTCTCTCCCTCGATGATGATGGGGGCGCTGACCGGGCTGGCCTTCGGCATCGTTGCCACCGGCGTCTTTCCCGATCAGTCGGGCAGCCCGCAGCTCTATGCCCTGGCGGGCATGGGGGGGGTGGCCGCGGCGGTGCTGGGGGCGCCGATCTCGACCACGCTGATCGTATTCGAGCTGACCGGCGACTGGACGACGGCGCTCGGCGTCATGGTGACCGTGTCGATCTCGACCGCCATCGGCTCGCGGCTGGTGAAACGGTCGTTCTTCCTGACCCAGCTCGAGCGGCGCGGCACGCGGCTGGCGGCAGGGCCGCAGCAATACCTGCTGGCGATGTTCCGCGCCCGCGACGTGATGCGGCCCGCCGATGACTCCCGTGCGGCCCCGGAAGCCCGTTGCTGGGAGCTGATCGAACAAGGCCTCTACCTGGACGCGGCCGCGACGCTCGAGGATGCCTTCCCGGATTTCGAGCGCAGCCTGGAACCCTTCCTGCCGGTGGTCACCCTGAGCGACGCGACCCGCCCGCCCGAGCTTCTCGGGGCGCTCTTCCATGTGGATGCGCTGCGCGCCTACAACCGCGCCCTCGCGGCCACCGCCAGCGAGGAACACGGCTAGGCAGCGCAGGGCGCCCCTCGGGGGCATCGAGCCCCCTCAGTCCGGGGACTGCGCCCCGGCACCCGCACAGGGCGCGCGCGGCAGGGCGGACGTCGTGGATGGTGGAAGGGCCGAGGACCCGGCCTGGGCTGTCCCGGCCCCGTTCGTCTCAGCGTCAGACAGGCCAAGGTCGCCGTCCGGCAGCGGGGGCGGAGCCCCGCGCCACAGGCGGCACGCGCTGGCGCGGTCAGGGCCCCGGTCGCCAGGTCACCAGTCGGCCTGGGCTCCTGCCAGCAGCCCAGTCGGTCGGGCTCAGTCAGTCGGGCCCCGTCGCCGGATCCCAACCAGTCAGGCCGGGGTCAGATCTGCTCGATGGTGACGAAATCCGTGGCGTGGAAGGCGATATGGCCGGCGATCTCGGTGGCGCCTTCCAGCGGTGTCTCGTAGCTCCAGGCGGCATTCTCCAGCGTCTGGCTCTTGGTCACGATCGAAAAGTAGCAGGCCTCGCCCTTCTTGGGGCAGGTCGTCGCGTGATCCGTCCGGTCAAGGAAGGCCATCGCGATATCCTCGCGCGGGAAGTAGATGATGTCGGGATACCCCGTTTCACTCAGTTGCAGCGCATTGCGGCTTTCGGCCAGCACGGCCCCGCCGGCGCGCACGGTCCAGATCCCTGCCGCGGCACGGATGGTCATATCGGTCATTCAGCTTTCCCCCGTTCAGGCCCCGTCTCCCTGCCGTGCCCGTGTAACATGCGCATGTCACTAGATCCCTCGGGCGCGGCCAAGCTCTCAGAGAGGCTCGGTCGCCCGATCCAACCACAAAGCGGTCGGTTCGTCCAGCAATGGACGAATACGCGCCCGGACCCCGGCGTGATAATCGTCGATCCAACTCCGCTCGGCAGCCGAGAGCGCCCCCACGTCAATCAGGCGCCGCTCGATCGGCACCCAGGTCAGCGTCTCGAAGGCGAGCATCCGGCGGGCGTCGGCACCGGCCAGGGCCGGGGCGGGCTCGACCGCGATCAGGTTCTCGATGCGGATGCCGAAGGCGCCCTCGCGGTAGTAGCCGGGTTCGTTCGACAGGATCATGCCGGGTTCCAGCGCCACGTCGGACACGCGGCTGAGACGCTGCGGCCCCTCGTGGACACAGAGATAGGCCCCGACCCCATGGCCGGTGCCATGGTCGTAGTCCTGCCCCGCCAGCCAGAGCGGGTAGCGCGCCAGGGCGTCGAGATGCTGGCCGGCCAGCCCGGCCGGGAAGCGCAGCCGCGAGATGGCGATCATGCCCTGCAGCACGCGGGTGAAGGCGGCTTTCTCCTCGGCGCCGGCGGTCTCGCCGACCAGCAGCGTACGGGTGATGTCCGTGGTGCCATCCAGATACTGCCCGCCGCTGTCCAGCACCACCAGCTGGCCCTCGGCGAGGCGCGCGTTGCTCTCGGTGCTGACCCGGTAGTGGGGCAGGGCGCCATGGGGACCGGCGCCGGCGATGGTGTCGAAGGAGATCTCCATCAGCTGGTTGGTCTCGCGGCGCATGATCTCGAGCCGGGTGACAAGGTCGATCTCGGTCAGGCTCGTCTGGGCGGCGGCATCGAACCAGGCGAGGAAGCGGCAAATGGCCGTGGCGTCGCGCAGGTGCGCGGCCCGCATGCCGGCAAGCTCGGCGGCATTCTTGCGCGCCTTGGGAAGGATGCAGGGATCCTCGCCCCAGCGGATCGCCGCCCCGGCCAGCCGCGCCTCGACCCAGAGTGGACAGGAGCCGCGGTCAAGCCGGATCGGCCCCTTCGCCTCGCGCCCGATGACCTCGAGTGTGGGCCCGAAGGCCTCGGGCCCCTCGATGGTCACCAGCGGCCCGAGGTGGTCCAGCAGCGCATCGTCACACTTGGCATCCTCGGCAAACAGCGCCACCTGGCCGTCGGCGAAGAGCACGGCGAAAACATGGGGCACCGGGTTGCGTGGGATGTCGCTGCCACGGATGTTCAGCAGCCAGGCGATGGAATCGGGCAGGGTCAGCACCGCCGCCCAGTCGCCCGCACGGGCCAGAGCGCGTCCGAGGCGGGTGCATTTCTCGGCCAGCGGCTCGCCGGCGAAATCCAGCGGTTGCGGCACGATGGGGCCAAGCGGCGGGGCGGGCTGGTCGGGCCAGATGGCGTCAACCGGATTGGCGTCGAGCGCCTTCAGGGTGATGCCCGACCCGGCGAGCCCGGCTTCCAGCCGGTCGATCTCGGCGCGGGCATGCAGCCAGGGATCGAAGGCCAGCACCCCGCCCTCGGGCAGGGCCTGGCGGGCCCAGGCGGCGGGCAGGGTGGCAGGCCAGTCGATCTTCTCGATCTCTTCGGCAACCTGGTCGCGGGCCTGCACGGTATAGCGGCCGTCGACGAAGAGAGCGGCCCGCGTGGCGGTGACGAGGCACTGGCCGGCCGATCCGGTGAAGCCGGTAAGCCAGGCCAGCCGGTCATCGCGCGGGGCGACATATTCGCCCTGGTGGGCATCGGCGCGGGGCACGAGGAAGGCATCGACGCCCAGGTCGGCCAGTTCGGCGCGCAGGGCTGTCAGGCGGGGCGGGCCCTGTTCGGGCGAGGAGGAGGTCTCGAAGGTCTGGAACATGGTCGCTTCCTGTCTGCGGCCCCGGCCCCCGGTTGGGGGCGGGACGGGTCAGGAGGCAACCTAGTCCGCCTGCTTCAGGGTTTCGAGCCGAAATCGAAGAGGCAGACGAAGCGTCGCTTGTCGCGCACGGTGCAGAGCGGTTCGCGCAGCGCCTCGGACAGGAAGGGGGTCAGCGAGAAGGGCGGGGCGCAGAGGTCTATGGTGTAGAACCCCCAGCCCTCGATCGCGACCGGGCTGCAATCGCCCCAGGCCGGGTTCTGGCCCTGTCCGAGAAAGCTGGTGGCGATCATGTAGCGCGCCGCGTTGCGGATCCGGGTGATCACCCGCTGCCCCATCTCGTGTGGCAGGTGGAAGAGCACGTCGCGGATGATCACCAGGTCATGGGGGGGCAGCAGCTCGGCTGTCAGGTCGCGCATCTCGAAACGGATGCGGGCGCCCTCGCCATGGGCGCGGGTCAGGCTTGCGATCAGGTCCGGATCGGCGTCCCAGCCGCGATAGGAAATGTCGCGCCCGGAAAGGTCCATGTGGCGCATCCAGTTCCAGTCGCCGCAGCCCAGGTCGAGGATCGAGGTGATCTGCCGTTCTTCCAGTACCCGGTTCAGCAGCGTCATGGTCGGCCGGGCGGCTTCCAGGAAGGAGCCTGGTCCCGAGATGCTCTCGCGGCCCTCGTCCTGCTGGCGGCGGCGGCCATGGGCGACGAACTGGCGCGCGGCGGCGAAGTTGCTGTCAGCGGTCGGGACAGGGTGAGGCTGGGCGCTCTGTGGCATCGGGGGTCCTCCGGGCGGGGTCGCCGCAGGTTTGCCGCTTCGTAGTTAAGAAAGCGTGAGTTCCAAGGGGAATTGGCGCTTCGGGGGGCCGGGGCAATGCTGGGAGCCCCAGGCGGGGGGCGCCTGGTTGCCGGCGAGGGAGGGGGCGCTGCCCCCGTCTCCTGCGGAGACTCCCCCGCAGTATTTGGGCCGTCGGATGGGGGAAGGACGTTGTGCTGCGAAGAGAGCGCGGGCCCCGGTTGGGCGGACCGATGCGGTCTGAATGACGGAAGCCGGAGCGAGGCCCCGGCTTCCTGGATGGTTCCCTGCGTTCCCTGCGGGTTGGCGGAGGCCTATCCCGCCTTCCTGATCCCGACCATGCGGGCACGTGCCCTCGGGTCGTTGTCGAAGAGCGAGGCCAGTTGCTCGGTCATCGCGCCGGCCAGCTGGTCGACGTCGGTGATGGTGACGGCGCGCTGGTAGTAGCGGGTCACGTCGTGGCCGATGCCGATGGCGATCAGTTCGACCGCCTTGCGCTTCTCGATCATCGCGATCACGTCGCGCAGGTGTTTTTCCAGGAAGTTGGCGGGGTTCACGCTCAGCGTCGAATCGTCGACCGGGGCGCCGTCGGAGATCACCATCAGGATGCGGCGCGCCTCGCGGCGGCCCACGATGCGGCGGTGTGCCCATTCCAGGGCCTCGCCGTCGATGTTCTCCTTCAGGAGGCCTTCCTTCATCATCAGGCCGAGGTTGTCGCGCGAGCGCCGCCAGGGGGCGTCGGCCTGCTTGTAGATGATATGGCGCAGGTCGTTCAGGCGACCGGGCTGCTGCGGGCGGCCATCGGCCAGCCATTTCTCCCGTGATTGCCCGCCCTTCCAGGCGCGTGTGGTGAAGCCGAGGATCTCGACCTTGACCGAGCAGCGTTCCAGCGTGCGGGCCAGCACGTCGGCGCAGATCGCCGCGATCGAGATCGGGCGGCCGCGCATCGAGCCTGAGTTGTCGATCAGCAGGGTCACCACGGTGTCGCGGAACTCCATGTCCTTCTCGACCTTGAAGGACAGCGGCGTGGTGGGGTTGGCAACGACACGGGCGAGGCGGCCCGCATCCAGCACGCCCTCTTCCTTGTCGAATTCCCAG
>NZ_AFPM01000264.1 GCF_000220565.1 Oceanicola sp. S124
GGGACTTGCCATGAAAGTCGGCATCGTCGGGCTGGGATATCGACTTGGATACCTGGGCCAGGTCTTCACGCAGATGGACCCGGAATTCGAGATCGCGGGCTATGTCGATCCCGCCCCCGTGGGCATGGAGAACCTGAAGAAGCACGGGATCTCTGCCGGCAGGCAGTACGGGACCGTCGAAGAGCTGCTGAAGGGCGAAAGCCTGGACCTGCTGATGGTCGGTTCGCCCAACCACATGCACCTCGACCACATCCGCGCGGGCTTCGAGGCCGGCGTGAAAGTCTTTTCCGAGAAGCCGGTGGTCACCACCACCGAGGACACGCTGAAGATGGCGGCGCTGCTGGCGAAATACGGGCGCGAGAACCTGCTGATCGGGCTTGTGCTGCGCTACGCTCCCCTCTACCGCGACCTGCGCGCGGCACAGGCGCGGGGCGAGCTGGGCGACGTGGTCTCGATCGAGGCCAGCGAACACATCCCCCCCTACCACGGCGCCTTCTTCATGCGCGACTGGCGGCGCTACGACCGTTACGCCGGTGGCTTCATGCTGGAGAAGTGCTGCCACGACATCGACCTCTATAACGGCGTCATCGGCGCGCGACCCGAGCGGGTCAGCAGCTTCGGCGGCCGCCGCACCTTCATCCCCGCCAATGATCCCGGCAATCGCGGGATCAACGACATGGAAGTCTACCACCGAAAGCCCTCGGGCTGGAACGGGACGGACAAGGTCTTCGACAGCGATGCCGAGATCATCGACTACCAGGTCGCCATCGTCGAATACGCCAATGGCGCGGCGCTGAGCTTCCATACCAACCTGAACGTGCCCGACGATTTCCGCCGTTTCGCGGTGATCGGCAGCCAGGGCATGGCCGAGGGCGATTTCGTCCGTGGCTTCCTGAACGTGACCGACAGCCACACCAGCCAGCCGCTGATCCGCAAGACCTACGAGGCCTCCGCCCTGTCGCAGCACTACGGCGCGGACGAGGAGATGGCCAAGGGCGTCATCGCGGCGGTGAAGACCGGCGCCGAACAGCCCGTGTCGGTGCTGGATGCGCTGGAGGCCGGTTTGCTGGCGATCACCATGGACGAGGCCCGCGCCGCGCGCCGGGTGATCGACATGGCCCCGGTCTGGGACAGCTACGACGAGGCGCTGGCCTCCGGAAAGGTGGTGGCCTGATGCCCGGACAGAAGTCAGCCGTCCTGTTTGCCTGGATCCTGCTGATCCCGGCGCTTCTCTACGTGGCGGCCATCGTCGCCTATCCGCTGGTCGATACCTTCCACCTCTCGTTCACCGATGCCTCTCTGCGCAAGACGACCAACTGGGTCGGCTGGAAGAACTACCAGAAGATCTTCGACACCGAATTCGCCGAGATCATCGGGCGCACCTTCGTCTGGACCTTCCTGTCGGTCTCTCTGAAGATGATCATCGGCACGGGCGGCGCGGTGCTGCTGAACGCCGCCCTGCCCGGCCGTGCCGTCTTCCGCATCCTGACCATGCCGCCCTGGATCGTGCCGATGGCCATCGGCATCTTCATGTGGGGCTGGATGTACAACGGCCAGTTCGGGATGATCTCGGGCCTGTTGCAGCGCTTCGGCCTGTCGGACGGGCCGGTGGCCTTCCTGGCTTATGGCTCCACCGCCTTCTGGGCGACGATCATCACGGATGTGTGGATCGGCGTGCCCATGGTGACGATGTACATGCTGGCCGCGATCCAGTCGGTGCCCGTCGACCTGCACGAGGCCGCCTGGACCGATGGCGCCAGCCGCTTCTACCGCCTGCGCCGGATCACCCTGCCGATGATCTTCCCGGCGGCGATAACCATGTCGATGATCTCTCTCATCTCGACGTTCAACAGCTTCGACATCATCTGGATCCTGACCCAGGGCGGCCCGTCGGGCTCGACCACCACGATGATCATCGACACCTATTCCACCGCCATCGGCTCGAAGAAGTTCGGTGAGGGCGCGGCCCGCGCGGTGGTGATCTGCCTGTTCCTCTCGGCCTTCGCGATCCTCTACTTCCAGGCCGTCACCAAACTGTCCCGGAGGATGACGACATGATGAAGAAAAACGCCATGATCGACCGCTACCGCTGGTGGGAAGTGGTCCTGATGTACCTCGGTATCGCGGTCTTCCTCTTCTTCATCCTGGCGCCCTTCATCGAGGGCTTCCTGGTCTCGCTGAAGCCGCTCGGCCTGCTGTTCTCGACGCCCTACAAGTTCATCCCCGAGAACGGCTCCTTCAAGGCCTACGTGACGATGTGGGAAAGCGTGCCGGGCTTCGCGCGCTACATCTTCAACTCGTTCTTCATCTCGACGGTGATCACCCTGGTGGTGCTGATCCTCGTGGTGCCGGCCTCCTATGCCTTCGCCCGGATCAAGTTCAAGGGCGCGGGCTCGCTGCTCGGCGGCTTCCTGGCGGTGAACATGTTCTCGGGCGCGGTGCTGCTGATCCCGCTGTTCCGGCTGATGCGCAGCTATGGCCTGCTGAACACCTACTGGTCGATGATCGTGCCCGGCGTGGCCTTCCTGATCCCGACGGCGATCTGGCTGCTGTCGACCTACATGAAGCGCATCCCGCGCGAGCTGGACGAGGCCGCCTATGTCGACGGAGCGGGTCACTTCTACATCCTGCGCCGGGTGATCCTGCCGCTGGCCATGCCCGGCATCATCGTGGTCGCCATCACCACCTTCATCGGCGCCTATGCCCAGCAGTTCATCTTCGCGCTGACCTTCAACTCGAAGACCGAATTCATGCCGCTTCCCATCGGCCTCTTTGCCTACTTCGGCCGCCAGGAAGTCATCTGGAACGAGCTCATGGCCGCCTCCTTCGTCGGCATCGCCCCGGCCATGATCCTGATCTTCGCGCTGCAACGGTATCTCGTCGCCGGCCTGACCGCCGGGGCGGTCAAACAATAAGCCGACAGTCGCGGACCAACCCGCGCCCCGTCCGGGGCGCAAAGCGGGCCAGAAGGCCCAGAGGCCCGAAAAGGGCACCAACAGGAGAGAGAAGACAATGACCAAGACCCTGCTGCGCACCGGCGCCGCGCTTGCCGCCCTGGTGGTAGCCGCGCCCGCAATGGCCGAAGAGATCACCATGATCGTCTGCGGCGACACCATGGACCCGATCCACGACAAGTATATCGCCGAGTGGGAGGCCCAGAACGACGGCTGGACCGTCGCCCCCGAGGTCGTCGGCTGGGGCCAGTGCCAGGACAAGGTGACCACCCTCGCCGTCGCCGGCACCCCCGTGGGCCTGGCCTATGTCGGCTCGCGCACCCTGAAGGAGTTCGCCGAGTTCGGCCTGATCGAACCGATCCCGATGACCGAGGAAGAGAAAGCCTCGTACTACCCCAACG
Source organism: Oceanicola sp. S124 (assembly GCF_000220565.1). Classification (GTDB taxonomy): domain Bacteria; phylum Pseudomonadota; class Alphaproteobacteria; order Rhodobacterales; family Rhodobacteraceae; genus Pseudooceanicola. The sequence continues at coordinate 3,356 of NZ_AFPM01000264.1, forward strand.
TGGTCGGCACCGTGACCTACCAGGGCGAACAATGGGGCGTGCCCGTCGCCTTCTCGACCAAGGCCTTCTACTGGAACAAGGACCTCTTCGAAGAGGCCGGTCTTGACCCCGAGACCCCGCCCGCGACCTGGGAAGAGGTGATCGCCGCCGCCAAGGCCGTGACAGAGAACACCGACTCCGCCGGTTTCGGCCTGGTCGCCAAGACCTTCGACAACACCATGCACCAGTTCCTGCACTGGGTTTACACCAACAACGGCCAGGTGGTGGATGACGAGGGCAACATCGTCCTCGACAGCCCCGAGGTGCTGGCCGCGCTGGAAGCCTACAAGGCCCTGGTGCCCTACTCGGAAGAGGGCCCGACCGCCTACGAGCAGAACGAGGTCCGCGCGATCTTCCTCGACGGGGGCGTCTCGATGATGCACGCCTCGATCGGCGCCGTGTCGCGCCTTGCCGACACGGACATCAACTGGGGCGTCGCCAACCTGCCCCTCGGCCCCGAGGCCAAGGGCCCCGGCACCCTGCTGATCACCGACAGCCTTGCCGTCTTCTCGGGCACCGGCGTCGAAGAGCAGGCGATCAGCCTGGCCAAGTTCCTCACCGCGCCCGCCGCGCAGGAGGAATACGACCTCAACGCCGGTCTGACCCCGCTGCGCCCCTCGCCCACCATCGACGCGCTGGTCGAGGAACAGCCCTACTGGGCGCCCTACATCGAGGGCATCGAGTTCGGTGGCCCCGAGCCGCTGTTCACCGATTACCGCGCCTTCCAGAACATCATGATCGAGATGGTGCAGTCGGTCGTCACCGGTGACGCCGAGCCCGCTGACGCGCTGGCCAAGGCCGACGCGGCGCTGAAAGAGCTGGAATAATCCCGGACCCCTTCCCGGGTTCTCAGGTGCGGACCTTCGGGTCCGCACCCCATGTTGAGAAAGGAACTTCCCTTGGGACAGCTGGCCCTGAGCGGTGTCAAGAAGCGCTTCGAGAAACTTGAGGTGATCCACGGGATCGACCTCGACATCAAGGACGGCGAATTCGTCGTCTTCGTCGGCCCCTCGGGCTGCGGCAAATCCACCCTGCTGCGGATGATCTGCGGGCTTGAGGAAATCACCGAGGGCGATTGCACCATCGACGGTACGCGGGTCAACGACCTGCCCCCCGTCAAGCGCGGCATCGCCATGGTGTTCCAGAGCTATGCGCTCTATCCCCATATGTCCGTCTTCGAGAACATCGCCTTTCCCTTGCGGGTCGAGAAGCGGCCCGAAGCCGAGATCAAGGAGAAGGTCGGCCGCGCCGCCGCCGTCCTTCAACTGGAAAACCGCCTGCACCAGAAGCCGGGCAACCTGTCGGGCGGTCAGCGCCAGCGGGTGGCCATCGGCCGCGCCATCGTGCGCGAACCCTCGATCTTCCTCTTCGACGAGCCGCTGTCCAACCTCGACGCCGCCCTGCGCGCCGAGATGCGGATCGAACTGACGGCGCTGCACCAGAAGCTGAAGGCGACGATGATCTACGTCACCCACGATCAGGTGGAAGCCATGACCATGGCCGACCGCATCGTGGTGCTGGACGGCGGCAGCATCAGCCAGGTCGGCGCGCCGCTCGAGCTTTATCACAAGCCCGCCAACCTCTTCGTCGCCGGCTTCATCGGCAATCCGAAGATGAACTTCATCCCCGGCACCTGCACCGAGGTCAGCCCCGCAGGCGCCACGGTCGAGCTGGTCACCGGCAGCACCGTCACCGTCCCCGTGACCGCCGCAGGCATCCTGAAAGGCCAGCCCGTCACCCTCGGCATCCGCCCCGAGCACCTGACCCAGGGCGCCGGAGACGTCAGCCTGCAGATCACCCCGACCGTGGTCGAGCACCTCGGCGTCAACACGGTGACCTATGCGGATCTCGACGGCGTCGGCAATGTCTCGGCCCTGCTGTCGGGCTCTGCCGACGTGGCGCCGGGCAAGCCGGCAACGCTGGCCTTCTCGGCTGCCGACTGCCACCTCTTCGACGCGGAAGGCCAGGCGCTTGAGCGTCGGGTCGACAGCGCCATGCCCATCCCCGCGGCCGCCAGCGCGGGCTGAACCCCGAAGATCCCCTTCGGCAAACTGAAAAGGGAGCGGCTCTGCCGCTCCCTTTCTTTGTCTCCGGCTTTCGTTACCAGACCGTGCCGCGCGCCGCGACCTCCAGCACCCGGGTCACCACCTCGCCGTCATGAAAGACCATGCGGTCGTACATGTTGGTCACGACGCAGGTGTGGTTGGGGATGATGCGCACCTGTTCACCGACTTCTGGCCGACGGCCCTCGACCGCGCTCAGATCCACCACGCCGTGCTCTTCCGACAGCCCGGTGATCCGCGCCGCCGGATAGGCCTCGATCAACCCGAAGTCCTCGAAGCCCAGCAGATCCGAGGTCAGCGCCTTCGAGCCGGTGTCCAGCACCGCCCTGTCCGGCGTGGGCCGCGAGACCACGGTGGCCAGCACATGCATGGCGCAGTCCTCCAGCGTCGCGTGCCCCGCCCGCACCATGGCCCGGTCGTTGTAGACATAGGTGCCCGCCCGGTGCTCGGTGGCCGAGGGGATCTCTCCGGCCTTGAAGAAGTCGGGTGTGCCGCCGACCGTGACCACCGGGCAGGCGATGCCAGCTTCGGAAAGCATGGCCAGCGTCGCCGCCATGAAGGCCTCGACCTGCGCCGCGCCGCCGGGACCGGGATAGGTCATCAGCCCGCCGAACCGCAGCCCCTCCGCCGCCGCGATCACCTGCGCCAGGGCAAAGGCCGCCTCGGGGCTCTGCACCCCGCAGCGCGCGCCGCCAGTGTCGCATTCGACCAGCACCGTCAGCGGGGCATCGGCGCTGAAGGTCGCCGCCAGCCCCTCGACGACCACGGCGCTGTCAGCGGTCACGGACAGCTTCGCCACCTTGCCGTTCAGCGCCTTCAGCCGCGCCAGCCGGGCGGGGCCGAGGATGTTGTAGGTGATCAGGATGTCGTCAAAGCCTGCCTCGGCGAAGACCTCGGCCTCGGTCACCTTCTGGCAGTTGATGCCACAGGCGCCAGCCTCGATCTGCATCCGCGCCACCTGCGGAAGCTTGTGGGTCTTGATATGGGGGCGAAAGGCGCGCCCCAGCCCGTCAAGGAACCCCTGCCCGCGCGCGATATTGGCCGCCAGACGACGCTCGTCGATCACCGGCAGGGGTGTCATCACCTGCGACAGGGGCGTGCCCGGCTCGGGCCAGACATCGGCCATCATCAGTGACCCTCGTAGGGCAGGTAGCCGACGAAGCCCGCGATCTTCCAGCCATCGGCGGTTTCGCGACAGATATAGAGCGTCTGCCACAGCAGCCGGTCCTCGCCGCCATCCTTGCGCTGGATGCGGCCATCGAACTTCTTGCGCACCAGCGCGGCCGAGCCGTCGATCTCGATCTCTTCCAGCTTGGTCGCGGTGAAGATGGCGGTGCGGGCATCCTCGGCATACTCGGTGCCCTGCCCCTCTTTCGCCTGCCGCAGCCACTCGTCGCGGTAGGCCTCCAGAGAGGCGAAGGACAGCGACCAGTTCTGCGGATTCGCGTCGCGGTTGCCGTTCATGCCGGTGAAGTTTTCGGCCACGAAATCATCCGCGACCAGCGACCAGTCAGCCGCCAGATAGGCGGTGATATCGCGCGGCACCAGCATCTCCCAGATGGCGCGGCGGGCGGTGTCTCCCTCGGGGAAGGGGTTCTGGAACGGATCGCGCGGGGGCGCGGCACTCTCTGCTGTCATAGTGAAATTCTTTTCATGGTTTGCGGATTTTCCTAGGCAGTCTTGGCAAGCCATGCCAGAGTGTCAACGAAAATACGAAAATGATTTTCGGATCCGGGCGATTTCGCGCCGCGCCGCCGGGATCCGGATCAGCAAGAGAGTACCCCTTTATGGATATCTTCGCCACGCTGATGCAGGAGGGCCTGAAGCTCTCGCAATCCGAGCAGCGGCTTGCGGATATCGTGCTGCAGGATCTCGACTTCGCGGTCAATGCCTCGATCACCGACCTGGCCGCAAGGGCCGAGGTCTCGCCGCCCACCGTCACCCGCTTCTGCCGCCGCCTCGGCTGCAACAGCTTCTCGGACTTCAAGGTGACGCTGGCCAAGTCCTCTTACGTCGGCCTGCGCTACCTGCGCCCCGAGGCACGCTCCACCACCGCGCCCGAGGTGGCCGAGGATATCGTCACGAAGGCACAGAACGCGCTGTTCACGGTACACAAGCAGCTGGACCTCGCTGCGGTCGAGCAGGCCGCCAAGCTGCTGCGCGGCGCGGACATGATCTATGCCTTCGGGTCGGGCGGCAATTCCTCGATGATCGTGGGCGAGATGCAGAACCGCCTGTTCCGTCTGGGCTGCCGCATCACCGCCTCGACCGACCACGGTATGCAACTGATGCAGGCCTCGGCGGTCAGCCCGCGCGACGTGCTGGTCGGCAGCTCCTTCTCGGGGCGCAACGCGGAACTGGTGCGCTGCTTTGCCCTGGCACGGGACCAGGGCGCGAAGACCATCGCGCTGACCCAATCGAACTGCCCCGTGGCCGAGGCCGCCGATATCGTGCTGGCCGTCGACCTGCCGGAGGGAGAGAACATCTTCCGCCCCACCTCGACCCGCTACGCCATGCTCGCCGTGCTGGATATCCTGGCCAACCTGGTGGCCTACCAGGACCGCACCGCGACCGCCGCCACGCTGCGCCGGATCAAGGAAAGCCTGATCCGTCACCGCGATGGCGACGACAGCCAGCTTCTGGGCGACTGACCCCCAGGACCAAGCAGCCCGAAGCCAACAACCAAGATCCCAACAGTCTCAGAGGTTCCATGTCTTCTTATCGCCTGGAAAACACCTGGTCGCCCGAACCGGCGCCCTTCGGCACGCTCAAAGTCACCCTGTGGAACCTGTCCGAGACGCCGCTGTCGGACTTCCGCATCGCCTATACCTCGCTCACCCGCGCGATGAAGCCCTTCACCGTCAAGGGCGCCGAGCTTGAGCTGCGCGATGCCAACTACCACCGCTACGCGCCCCCCGCCGATCTTGTGGTCGCCCCCGGCGAAAGCTGGAGTTTCGAGGTCACCAACCTCAACCGCGACCCGCGCCACATCACCGACGGTGCCAAGTCGGCCATCCTGACGCTGGACCCGGCGGGCGCGAGAACCCATGTCGAGGTCGAGGTCTCGGACCTTTACCCCGAGGGCCGCGAGCTGGTCGAACCCGGCCCCCTGCTGCCCGAGGGCAAGCTGACCGAACCCTTCGCCATCCTGCCCTGGCCCGCCGCGCTGGAACTCGAGCCGGGCGAGACGCCGCTGGCGCTCTGCCCCGCACCGGGGGCGTCGCGCGAAGCCCTCGCGGCCTTCAGCCAGGTCGAGGCCCTGCACCGCCGTCTCTACCCCGAGGACCGCACCGTCCTGTCGATGACCCCGATGCCCGGCACCCGCGCCGTCGCCATCGAGAAGGGCGGAGACTTCGAGGAAGGCGCCTATGCGCTTGAAATCGCAGAGGTGATCTCCGTGAAGGCCGCCGATGACGACGGCATCCGCCACGGTCTGATCGTGCTGGCGCAGATGCTGCATGGCGCGACGGTCGATGCCGCCTCCTTCCGCTTCCCAGCTTCCGGCACCCTCACAGACGCGCCGCGGTACAGCTGGCGCGGCAGTCACCTGGATGTCTCGCGCCAATTCTGGGATGCGGATGACGTGACCCGTTTCCTCGACATCCTCGCCTGGCACCGGATGAACATCTTCCACTGGCACCTCACCGATGACGAGGGCTGGCGGATGGAGGTCAAGGCCTACCCCGCCCTG
>NZ_AFPM01000263.1 GCF_000220565.1 Oceanicola sp. S124
CTTCCTTTCAGTCGTGGTGTGGGCCGTCGAAATGGACATGGGCTTGCACCGTGCTCCTCGGCCCGGCGGCCTCGCGGGACGGTGGGGCTTTCGCGCCGCGGTTGGCAGCGGCGCGATCAGGCGAAGACATCAGGCGAAGACAAGGGCACCGACGGGACGGCCCTCGAGCATCATCCGGCGCAGGGCCTGGTAGACCTGGATGTTCTGCTCGATCTCAGAGGGCGAAAGGTCCAGCGCCAGCGTGGCGCGGGCGTCGTTGTCGCGCCCGGCGAGGCCGTAGACCAGCGCCAGGTTGCCGCGCACATGCGGGGCGGCGACGGGATCGCGCACCAGCTCCTGCAGGATGGCGATGGCCTGGCCCTGGGTCTCGGTCAGCGCGAGCGAGAGGGCGTAGTTGCTGCGCAGGATGAAGTTCGACGGGTAGAGCTTCAACGCGTAGGTGTAGACCTCCTGCGCCTCGGCGTGGCGGGACAGCGTGTCGAGGGCCACGCCCTTGCCGGTCAGCGCCGAGACATTGGCCCGTTGCAGCTTCAGCGCGCTGTCGTAGTCGGCGAGGGCCTCGGCGGGGCGGTTCATCGCAAGGCGGACCCGGCCGAGGATCGACAGTACCCCGGCATCGCGGGGAGCCAGATCGTGGGCGCGCAGCAGGATGGCCTCGGCGCGGCTGTTCTGGCCGATCCGGGCGTAGCTGTCGCCCGCACCGGCAAGGGCCTCGACATTGTCGGGCTCGGCGGCCAGCACCTTCTCGAAGAGCTTCACCGCCTTGGCGTGTTCACCGGAGGCCGCAGTGGCCTGGGCGAGGCGCAGCGAGATGTCGGTTTCCTGTCCCGACGCGGGCTGGCCTGCCATCTGCGGGGCCTGCAGGGTGCAGGCGGACAGGGCCAGGAGGATCAGCAGGGGGGCGAGCGGGCGTGTCAGGATCGTCAGGCTTTGCAAGGTGATCTCCGGTATGGGGCGCCGTTGGAGGGCGGCGATGAAAGGCGTTCGGGTCATCGGACAAGCATCACGGCGCCGCAATTGACGCCGTCCAGGGTCAGGTCGGCCCCGGCGATACGGATGCCCAGGGCCTCGAGGAGGCTGTCCAGGATGGGATCGACCCCGGGAAAGAGGCTGCCGTCTTCCGGGGCGATGAGGGTGCTCAGCAGGGGTGTGACGACGCCGGACAGGGCATTGAGGACGAAGTTGACTACCCGGTTGATCAGCGAAAGCGAGATGGATCCGGTCTCGACCGACACAGAGACGTCCAGCCCGTCGATGAGCGAACCGAGGCTGCTGCCGAGAAGGTCGCCGCTGCTGTAGCTGGCTTGCTGGCCAACCTGCGACCAGGTGAAATCCTGGCTGTCGGTCAGGGCTTCGGCGACCTGGACATGGGCCTTGGCGGCCACCACGGCGCGAATGTCTCCGATACCGAGCCCGAGCAGGTTCAGAAGCTCTGTCAGGGGCAGGCCCAGCAGGTCGAGATCGACATCGACCGCCAGCAGCTCGGCCGGAGTGAAGGCGGGGCTGTCGGGATCCAGCGGCGTGCTCTGGTCCGAGAAGGCCGGGGGCGTGAACTCTCCCAGAAAGACCGAGACCAGCCCGCTTTCGGTGTCGAAACTGGCAGCGGGGTCGTCCGGGCCGGTGGCCGAGCAGTGCAGCGCGCTCAGCGTGGCCGTGGCACTGGCGATCTCGACATAGAGCGGCAGGCGGACCGAAAGCAGGTCGAGGCTGGGCAGCAGGTCGGCAACCAGCGCGGTGCCGAGGTCAAGGTCAAGCTTCAGCCGGGTCTGGGCGGTGTGGACGGTGGCGCCGCGCTCTCCCAGGGTGATCCAGCCCGACTGGCCCTCGCGTTCGCCAATGGCCAGTTGCAGGCCGGTCGAGATCAGCCCGTCGATGCCGAGGTCGAGGTCGGCGGTGACGATGCGGCTTTCGTCAGCGGTGATCACCTCCAGCGCGCTGAACAGGATATCGAGGGCCGACACCTGGATGCGCGGCAGGATATCCTCGACCTGCACATCCACGTCTTCGCCCTCGATGGCGATCAGCCGCGAGACGCCGAGGGTGGCATCCGTGAGGCTGTCGAGCACGGTGGTCAGGACCGTGGTGCTGCCGGCAATCGCACCGGTGTCCAGAAGGGCGCCGGCAATCGCCGGCAGGCCGACGTCGGCATCAAGGATCTCGCTGTAGTCGGCGACCTCGAGGTCGGCGCGCAGGGCGAGGGCGTCGAGGAAGCTCAGCAGGTCGACATCGGCATCGGCGAGAGCGTTGTAGTCCAGCACGTCCAGGTCGACGGAGCTGCCCAGCACCGAGCCTAGCAGCGCGTTCAGCAGCCCGTCATGCACCGAGGCCAGCCGCGAGCCGAGGCTGAAGGCGGCGAAATCGAAGCGCGCGGCGGTAGCGGTGGCCGACAGCCGGGTGCTGTCCTGGGCCAGGAAGGTGCGGGCGAAGAAAAGCGGTGCCTCCTCGCTGAGCGAGACGGTGGCGGCATTGACGTCGGGATCGCCCTGGCTGCGCTCGGCAAGGCGGTCGGCGGCAGGCAGGGCGGCGTCGCGGGTGAAGCGGGCATAGCCGATGCCGGTCATCGCCGTGGCCTCCAGCCCGTTGCCGGTGACCGTGGCGCGCGCCCTGTCCTCGGCCGCGTCGGCAAGATGCGACACCGCGCTGACGGCCGCGAGGTCGGCGCGGGTCTGCAGGGTCTTCTGCCGGGCGTAGAGAGAGGACAGGTCGACGCCGAGCGCCAGGAAGCCGATCAGCATGGTCAGGCAGAGCGCGACGATGATCGCCACGGCGCCGCTCTCGTCGGCCAGGAAGCGTCGCGGAAACCGGAGGGCGCGCAGGCTAGTAGGCAAGGTAGCTCCTCCGGGTGATGCTGGGGATGTCGAGCCCGAGGAAGCCGTCGGCCACATCCACCGCCGAGCCGGCCAGATCATAGGTCAGGGCGATCTCGATGGCCGGGACGGTGCCGGGCAACATGGTGATCTCTGCGCTGACCTTCTCGGCCCCGAGGAAGGAGAACCGGGCGCCGATCTCGTTGATATAGGCTTCGGCCAGGTCGGCGCGCTCGTCCTCGGCGAGGCCGGTGACCGAATGGCGCGCGGCCTCGGCGGCCAGTTGCTGAAGGCTGTTGGCGATGGCGAAATACTGGCCGAAGCAGATGATGCCGAAGAGCATGGCCAGCAGCACCGGCAGGATCAGGGCGAATTCCACCGCCGTGGCGCCGCTGTCCTCGCGCAGGAAGGTCCGCAGGCGGGTCACTGGCCGAACCCTCCGTTCATGATGTTGTCGAGGATGCTCAGCGCGGCCGGACCGACCAGCACGATGAACAGCGCGGGCATGATGAAGAGGATCAGCGGCACCGTCATCAGGGCAGGGGCCTTGGCGGCCTGCTCTTCGACGCGCAGCAGGCGGCTGGCGCGCTCGTCCCGCATCAGGGTGCGCAGGGCCCCGGCGAAGGGGGTGCCGTAGCGCTCGGCCTGCAGCAGGGTGTTGGTGAAGACGGCGATCTCGGGCAGGGGCAGGCGGCGCTCGAAGTTGGCCCAGGCCTCGGCCCGGCGGGGCAGGACGCCCAGTTCGATCACCAGCTGCTCCAGCTCCAGCGACAGGGCGGGGCAGGCGGGGCGCAGCTCGCGGGCGACGCGCTGCAGCGCCGGGCCGGGGCCAAGCCCTGCCTCGCTGGCGATCACCAGCAGTTCCAGCATGTCGGGGAAATCCTTGCGGACCCGGGCCAGGCGGCGCTTGACCAGCTGGGCCAGCACCATGTCAGGCCCGCGCGATCCGGCCAGCGCCAGGCCGCAGGTCCAGATCACCTGCACCAGCAGAGCGGGGGCGCCGCCGTCGCGCAGGTGCAGCCAGGCCAGGGTCACCGCCCCGGCGGCCAGGGGCAGCACCAGCTTGAGGAAGGCATGGACCAGCACCGCGTCGCGATTGCGGAACCCCGCCGCACGCAGCTGCACCGAGGTCATCTCGGCGTCGCCGCCGCGCAGGACCACGAAGCGTTCGGAGGTACGCGCGGCCAGGCGCAGCAGGGCCTCGCCGAGGCGACGCCCCGGCGATGGCGCGGCGGGCCGGGCCAGAAGCGGCCCCCGCCCGGCACTGCGGGCCAGCCGCGCCGCCCGCGCACGGCGGTCCAACGCGGCAAAGACCGCCAGTTGCAGCGGGATGGCGATCAGCAGGGTGAGCAGGGCGAGGGGGATCAGCGACATTTCAGGCCTCGATCCGTGACAGCTTGTACATGCTGAAGATCCCCAGCCCCAGGCAGACCACCCCGACCAGGGTCATCACCAGGCCGCGGGGATCACCGATCAGCGGCGTCAGGTAGCCCCGGTTCATCACGAAGAGCACCCCGGCGATCACGAAGGGCAGGCTGGAGAGGATGAAGGCGCTGACCCGGGTTTCGGCCGACAGGGCCGCCGCCTTCTTGCGCAGCTTGCGCCGGTCGCGCAGCAGCTCGGCCAGGTTGTCCAGCGTCTCGACGAGGTTGCCGCCGGTCTCGGCCTGCAGGCTGGTGGCGACCGAGATGAAATGCGCCTCTGGACTGCCGATGCGGCGGGCCAGCGCGGCCAGAGCCTCGTTCAGGGTCACGCCCAGCTTCAGCTCGTCGTGGCAGCGGGCGAACTCGTCGCGGGCGACGCCGCGGGCATGTTGCGCCACCACCCCGAGCGCCCCCTGCACCGTCTGCCCCGAGCGCATGCCGCGGGCGAAGATGTCCAGCGCCTCGGGCAGGGCGTCGTTGAACTGGCGCACCCGGCGTGCGCGGGCGATGTCGAGCAGGATGTTGAAGACCATCCAGCCGGTCAGCGCAGAGGCGGGCGCCGCCGCCAGCAGCGGCACCAGCCCGGAGAGGGCCGCCAGCGCGAAGGCCAGCGCCGCCAGCAGGGCGATCACCAGCCCGGCCATGACCGGAGACAGCGCAAGACCCGCCGCCCGCAGCCGCGCTTCGAGCAGCCCGGACAGCCCGGTGGGCCGGCGACGCAGCGCCTCGCCGTCCTGGGCGCTGTCCAGCTTCTGCATCACCCTCTGGGCCCGCGCCGCGCTGCCCGACCCCTGCCGCACCAGCCGCGCCCGGCGCACCCGGCGCGAACGGTCGATCAGCATCAGAACCAGCAGGCAGCTGGCCATCGTGCCGATGAAGGTCAGCAGGATCGAGGCGGCCAGCAGCATCCCGGTCAGCCCTCCATGGCGGCGCGCAGGGCGCCTTCCAGCCCCTGTTCGCGCGCCCGGGCCAGGAAGCCCGGCGTGGTGCCGCAGGTCTCGAAGCGCCCGACCACCTCGTCGCCGCCGCGACCGCTTTCGGCGCGGAAACGGAACAGC
>NZ_AFPM01000262.1 GCF_000220565.1 Oceanicola sp. S124
TGATGCGGCTGGTGAACGAGGGCGCGCTGGTGCCGCTGCCGCTGCGCAGTTTCGCCGCCGACGAGGCGCAGGAGGCCTTCCGCCTGATGCAGCGGTCAGGCCATATCGGCAAGGTGGTGATCCGCCCGCCCGCACCCCCCTGTGCAGGCCCGCCCCGAGGTGCCCGCGCTCTATCGCTGCGACAGCGAGAGCGTCTCGGTCATCGCGGGGGGCGGCAGCGGGCTGGGCCTGGAACTGGCCGATCGCCTGATGCGCAACGGAGCGCGGAAGGTTGCGGTGCTGGGCCGCTCGGAGGCGCCCTCCGAAGCGCTGCGCCGGGCCATGGAGCGGGCCGGCGACCGGGGCGGAGAGATTCGTTATCTCTGCTGTGACATCGCCGAGCGTGCCGAGGTTGCCCGGACCTTCGCGGCGTTGCGTGACTGGGGGCCGCTGTCCCTCGTGGTCAATAGTGCCATGGTGCTGGAAGACATGCGGCTGGCCGAGCTGAGCGCGCCGGTCATGGCCCAGGTCATGGCGGCGAAGGTGGCGGGGACAGAGAACCTGGATGCCGAGACCCGCGGCGATTCCCTGCGCAATTTCATCGTCTTCACCTCGATGGCGACGCTGATCGGCAATCATGGCCAGGGGGCCTATGTCGCCGCCAATGCCTGGGCCGAGGCGCTGGTGCGGCGGCGCCGGGACACGGGGCTGGCGGCCCTCGCGGTCGGCTGGGGCGCGATCAGCGATGCGGGCTACCTGACCCGGGATCACGAGACGGCCCGGCTGTTGCGGCGGTTCGCAGGCGGTATCGACTTTGGCGTGCGCCAGGCCCTGCGGGCGCTGGATCAGCTCATGGCGCCGGACCAGCAGGTGATCCGCGATCCGGTCCTCTGGGTCTCGCCCATGTCCTGGGCCGGCCCCGCGCAGGGCCTGCGCCTGCTGCGCGGCCCGACCCATGCCGTGCTGCAGGCGCTGGGACAGCAGGCCGGAGAGGGGCAGGACAGCGATGACCTCCGCGAGGCCCTGCAACGGCTCTCGCCCGAGGCGGCGGCGCGGCGGCTCGGCACCTTCCTCAGCCGCGAGATCGCCCGCATCCTGCGCGTGCCCGAGGCCTCGCTTTCCCTCACCCGCCCGGTTTCGGATTTCGGGGTCGACAGCCTGATGGGCGTCGAACTGGGACTGGCGGCGCAGCAGGCGCTTGGCGACGACATTCCGCTGATGGCGATCTCGGACGCCCAGAGCATCGAAGAGATCTCGGCCCGGCTGGTCGCCCACGTCCAGGGCGGCACGCGCGGGCACCAACTGGCCGATCTGGCGGCCCAGCACATGCGGGTCGCGCTGAGCGGGCGCGAGGACGGTGAAGACGACGGCAAGATGGAGGCAGCGGAATGACACGGCAGCAGGCCGGTCCCGGCCTTGGTCCCACGGCTCGCATCGCCGCGCTCGCGGCGGCGCGGCAGGCAGTCGCCGCCACTGCGGGGCAGGCCTCCTCGTCGGGCCGCCGCGCCCCGGGCCCCTCCACGTTCGGGGCGGCTCCGGTCCGCGCAGGTCCGGGGCCGGACCTGGCCGGGCCACAGGGCGGGCGCTGCCGGTCCTCGCGCCCCGCCGGGCTGGCCACGCACGAAGGCCTGCGCCAGATGCAGCTGCTGGAGCAGGCGGGGACGGCACTCGGCCTCGCCTCGCCCTACTTCCGTCTGCACGAGGGGCATGCCCGCACCCGCACGCGCATCGCCGGGCAGGAGGTGCTGAACTTCGCCTCCTACGACTACCTGGGCCTGAACGCCGACCCGAGGCCCCGTGCCGCCGCCCACGGGGCGCTCGACCACTACGGCATCTCGGCCTCGGGCAGCCGCATGGTCTCGGGGACGCGGCCGGTTCACCTGGCGCTGGAAGAGGCGCTGGCACGGCACTACGGATGTGAAGCGGCGCTGAGTTTCGTCAGCGGCCATGCGACCAATGTCAGCCTGATCGCCACCCTGATGGAAGAGAGCGACCTGGTGCTCTCGGATGGCTATATCCACAACTCGGTCAGCACCGGCATGGCGCTGTCGCCGGCGGCGCGGCGCAGCTTTCCGCACAACGACCTGGCCGCGCTGGAGCGCATTCTCGAGAACGCCCGCCCGCTGCACCGCCATGTGCTGATCGTGGTCGAGGGGCTCTATTCGATGGATGGCGACCTGCCGGACCTGCCGCGCCTGCTGGCGTTGCGGGATCGCTACGACGCCTGGCTGCTGATCGACGAGGCCCATGCCCTCGGGCCCGTGGGCCGCACCGGTCGCGGGGTCTTCGAGCACTTCGGCATCGCCCCCTCAGAGGTCGACATCTGGATGGGTACTTTGTCGAAAAGCCTTGCTTCGACAGGGGGATACGTGGCGGGCAGCGATGAGCTGATCCGGCTGCTCGCGGCGCGGGCGCCGGGGCATGTCTTCTCGGTCGCCCTGCCGCCCTGCCTGGCCGCCTCGGCGCTGGAGGCGCTGCGCCTGCTCGGGGACGAGCCCGGGCGCGCCGCCTCGCTGCAGGCCAACGGGGCGCATTTCCTGCGCCGGGCGGCCGAGCTGGGCCTCGATTGCGGCGCGGCCATCGGCGCCGGTGTCCTGCCGGTGATGGTGGGGGACAGCGCGCTGGCCTCCAAGCTCTCCGAACGGCTGCTCGAGGCGGGCATCAATGTCGCCCCGGTGACCTTCCCCGGCGTGCCCATGGGCAGCGCGCGGCTGCGATTCTTCCTCTCCGCCGATCACCAGCCCGAGGAGATCGACACCGCCCTGACGGCCACCCGCGCGGCACTGGACCGGCTGGCGGCGGAGGGGTTCAGCGGGGTCGCCGGACTGATGGGGCAGGAGGTCTGAGATGGATGCAAGCCGCCCGCGCAGCGCGCCGAAGCGCATCCTGATCGTCGGCGCCGGGCTCTCGGGCGCGGTGCTAGCGCGCGAACTGGCCGAGGGCGGGCACGCGGTCACCGTGCAGGACGAACGCCGCCATGTCGCCGGCAATTGCCACACGGAGGAGGACCCGCGCAGCGGCATCATGGTCCATGCCTACGGCCCCCACATCTTCCACACCGCCGATGACGAGGTCTGGGCCTATGTCAATCGCTTCGCCGAGATGATGCCCTTCCGCCACCGGGTGAAGGCCGTGGCCGGCGGGCAGGTCTACTCGCTGCCGATCAACCTGCACACCATCAACCAGCTCTTCGGGCGCAGCATGACCCCGGACGAGGCCCGCGCCTTCATTGCCACCCAGTGCCGGGGCGGCGAGGACGATCCGCAGAGCTTCGAAGACCAGGCCCTGCGCTTCGTCGGAAAGAGGATCTACGCCACCTTCCTGCGCGGCTACACGCGCAAACAATGGGGCGTCGAGCCGGCAGAGCTTCCGGCCTCGATCCTCAGGCGCCTGCCGCTGCGTTTCGATTACGACGACAGCTATTTCGACCATCCCCATCAGGCCATTCCGCGACGGGGCTATACCGACATGGTGGCGGCGATCCTGGCGGCGGAGCGGGTTTCGCTGCGCCTCGGGGCCCCCTTCGAGGGGCGGGCAGAGGGCTATGACCACGTGATCTACACCGGGCCGCTGGATCGCTACTTCGGGCGCGATCTTGGGCCGCTCGGCTACCGGACGCTGGATTTCGAGCGGATCGAAGAGGCGCGCGGCGATGCCCAGGGCACCGCCGTGGTCAATTACTGCGACGAAGAGGTGCCCTATACCCGCGTCACCGAGCACCGCCATTTCGCCCCCTGGGCCGAGGCCGATCCGCACCGCAGCCTGTGCTTCCGCGAGTACAGCCGCGACGCCGGGTCCGGGGACACGCCCTATTATCCGCTGCGCCTGCTGAACGACCGCAGGCGGCTGTCGCAGTATGTCGCGCGGGCGAAGGCAGAAGCGGGGGTGACCTTCGTCGGCCGCCTCGGCACCTATGCCTATCTCGACATGGACCGCGCCATCGCCCGGGCGCTGGAAACCGCGCGGGTGCTGGAAGACCACTGGGCGATGGAGGCGGCGGCTCCGGCCTTCGTGCATGAACCATGAACGTCGCCGGCATCTTTCCCAACGAACCGACCTACCGCCTGCAAGAGCTGCTGTTCCCGGCCGAGGGGCGGCCTGCGGATCTCTACCTGACGGCCGAACCGGCGGTGCGCCAGGCGGGGGGGCAGCTTTACTGCGCGGCCGGCACGCGGCTGGATTTCGGGACCTGGTTCAATGCGCTCTACCTCGGCTTCTGGATGCCCCATTCGCGGGTCGCGGACCTGGCGTTGCGGCTGTCGCTGCGCGGCCGGGCGCGGATCGCGGTCGAGCTGCGGCGGGGCGACCGGCCACCCCGCCTGCTGACCCTGCAGGAGATCTCGGGCGAGGGAGAGACCTTCGTCTTGCCGCTGAAGGACACCGGGGAAGAGGGGCACCTGGCGCTGGTCATCGACTGCCTCGGCCCGTGCCAGATCCTGCATGGCGCCTTCGTCACCGGCACCGAGCCCGACCCGGTGCGCCTGTCGATCGGCATCTGCACCTTCAACCGCGAGGACAAGCTGGCCGCCACCCTGGCGGCGCTGGCGGGCATCCGGCGCAGCCTGCCCGAACTGGCCGAGGTCTTCCTGGTCAACCAGGGCGGGGCCCTCGCCGACCCTTCGGTCCGTGCCGGGGCCGACCGCCTGGGGGCGCGGGTGATCGCGCAGCCCAATCTCGGCGGGGCGGGGGGCTTTGCCCGGGGCCTGGCCGAGGCGCTGCAAAGCTCCGCCGGGCTGACCCATCACCTGCTGATGGATGACGACATCGCCCTGGATCCCCGGATGATCCGGCGGCTGACCGATGCGCTTTCCTTCACCGGCGAGGCGCGCGCGCTCGGCGGCGCCATGCTGGAAACCGAGCGGCCCCGCGTCCTGCACGAGGCCGGCGCGCGGCTGCGCCCGGGCTGGCACGTGGTCTCGTTCGGAAGGGGACGCAGCCTGGTGCGGAAGCGGACGCTGGCGCTTTTCGACCGGGTGCCGCCGGCCGATTACACCGGCTGGTGGTTCTGCGCCCTGCCGCTGGCGGCCGTGCGCCGCGCCGGGCTGCCGCTGCCGCTGTTCATCCGCGGCGACGACATCGAATTCGGCTGCCGCCTGGGCGGTCTGGGCGTCGACAGCCTGCCGCTGCCCGGCTGCGGGGTCTGGCATGATGCCTTTGCCGCCAAGGCCCGGCCCTGGCTGACCTACTACGACTACCGCAACCTCCTGATCAACTCTGCCCTGCGGCCCGATATCGCGCGCGCGCCTCGCCCGGTCGAGGTGCTGGGCGCGCTGATCTCGCGCCTGCTCTGTCACCAGTACGGCATGGCCCGGGCGGTCGAGGCGGCGGTGCGCGACTACCTGTCGGGCCCCGATGCCGTGCTGGGAAGCGACCCCGAAGGCCATCACGCCCGCATCACCGCGCGCTTCTCCCGCGAGGACGGAGATACCGGCCCCGCCGCGCCCCCCGCGCGACGCCTGCCGCCGCTGCCGCAGGGCCTGGCGCGCCAGGTGCTCTATTTCATCGCCCGGCTGGCGCGGCTGACCCTCGCGCCGGCGCGCGGACCGGCCCCGGGGCAGAGCCTCTCGCTCTATGAGATCAACCCGGCCACGGTAGGGCGGGGGCCCTACCTCAGGCGGCGCGACCCGGAGGGCGGGGACTGCCTGCTGCTCTGCCCCGACCGGCGCCAGCTCTGGGCCGGGGTGCTGCGGGCGCTGGTGCTCTGGCTGCTCTTCCTGGCCCGGCATCGTGCCCTGGCGCGGCAATGGCGGGCCGGGGTGGCGCGCCATGCCACGGCCCCGTCGTGGGAAAGGAGGTTCGGCAGATGAGGTCAGATCTTCTGCAGCACGGCGGCGAAATCGCAGCGCAGGCCCTGCCGGTATTCCTCGTATTCCGGGGTGCCGGGCAGGTCGGCCCAACGTCTGGCATAGGTCCGCAGCGGGCGGGGCAGCCGTTGCAGCGTCGCCTCGCGGCGCGGGATATCGGCCTGGAGCGCCGCGAAGGTGGCCGGGGCGATGTCGCGATAGCTCAGCAGGCGCAGGCCGGCTGGCCCGGCCGCGCCCTCCAGCTGCCGGCGCAGCCGCTGGTGATCCCCCCGCCGGTACCCGCCCGAGAGCGAGATCACCCCGCCCGGGGTCAGCTGCGGGGCAAAGAGCTCGAGGAAGGAGGGCAGGCCGATATAGGTCGGCGTTCCGACGCCGGTCACCAGGTCGAAGGGCCCGGGCAGGGCCGCGCGCGGCGACAGGATCCGCGCCCCGGGCAGGCTCCGACGCGCCAGCCGCCGTGCCGCCGCCGCGCGCTCGGTGCCGCAGAGCCGGGCGCGGGGGTACAGCCCCTGCATGTAGAGCAGCCCGCCCCCGGGCCCGCAGCCCACGTCGAGGATCCGGCGCGGCATGGGCGCAGCCCCGGCCTCGGCCGGATGGGTGCGGGCGACGAAGTGATACATCATCGCCGCATGGGCCTCGGCCTCCATGCCGGGGGGCGGCGCGAAATCCGCGGCCAGCGGCAGGTAGCCCGAGTTGAAGAACAGCTCGTTCCGGGCCGGCCCCAGCAGGTAGGCGCATTCGTATGAAACGAGGTCTAGCAGGTGATATCCCAGCCGGGCCAGCGGGCCCTTGCGGTGGCTGCGCAGGAAATCGGGCATGGCGGGGGCATTCTCCTCGGGGCCGGCCCCGGGGCGGGGCGGGCGGCTGATGTCATACTTGCATCCGGTCGCCCGCCCGGCCAACGCCACCAAGGTGCTCTTTCTGCAGGGGCCGCCCTCGGGCTTCGCCCGCGCCCTTGGCGGCGAGCTGCGGGCGCGTGGTGCCACGGTATTCCGGGTCAACCTCTGCATCGGGGACTGGCTCTACTGGCATGGACGCGGCACGCGCTCCTACCGGGGCAGCCTGGCGCGCTGGCCCGACTGGCTCGAGGCCTTCTGCCGGGCGGAGGGCATCACCGACATGCTCTATTTCGGCGACCGGATGCCCTATCACGTCGCCGCCCGCGCCGTCGGAGAGCGCCTTGGCCTGCGCTTGCTGTCCTACGAATACGGCTACCTGCGCCCCGACTGGATCGTCGCCGAGCCGGGCGGGCAGGGAGCCTTTTCGCTTCTGACTGCCGAGCCCGCGCGCCTGCGCGCCGCCGCCTGGGGCCTGCCGCGCCCCGAGTTGCAGCGCCGTTTCTCCTTCCCGCCCGAGGCCGAGGCGCGCGGGGATGTCACCTACCACCTGTCGAACTACCTCGCGGCGGGGCTCTATCCGCGTTTCCGGCGTGATCGCCGGCACAATCCGGTGGTCGAATATCTCTCGTACCTGCCGCGGCACAGGCGGGCGGCGCGCGGGGTCGGTCAGGCGCAGGCGCTGGCGGCAGAGCTGCGCCTCGCGGGGCGGCCGTTCTTCCTGGTCGCGCTGCAGATGCAGGGAGATTACCAGATCCGCGCCAATTCACCCTATCGCGACCAGCGCGATTTCCTCGACGAGGTGCTGACCTCCTTCGCCCGCGCCGCCCCGCCCGCCGCCTGGCTGGTCGTCAAGCTGCATCCCCATGACAACGGGCTGGTGCCCTGGCGGCGTCACCTGGCGCGGCGGGCAAAGGCCCTTGGGCTGGCGGGGCGGGTCCATGTGCTGGACGGCGGCGCGCTCGAGGACTGGGCGTTGCGGGCGCGCGGGCTGGTGACGGTGAACTCGACCGCCGGGCTGATGGCGCTGAGCCGGCGCTGCCCGGTGCGGGTGGCAGGGGTGGCGATCTACGACATGCCGGGGCTGACCCACCAGGGCCGGCTGGAGGACTTCTGGCACGCCCCGGCGCCGCCCGATCCCGAGCTGCTCCATGATGTGCTGCGGGTCTTTGCAGCGCATCTGCACGTGCGCGGCGACTTCTACGGCGCCGAGGGCCGGCGCGCGGCGGTGACGGCGCTGGCCGACCGGGTGCTGGGTGGGCCCGAGCCGCCCGACATCTTCGAGCCCGTGCCGCCGCGCCTAGCCCGCGCCCGCGCCCTAGGGGTGCCGCTGGATGGCTAGCAGGCATCGCGACAGGCCCGCCCATGTCGCCATCGCGGGCGGCAGCCGGGGCATCGGCGCCGCCCTGGCGCTTGCGCTGGCCCGGCCCGGGGTGCGGCTGGCCCTGGCTGCCCGCGACCCCGGCACGCTGGAGGACCGGGCCACCGAGCTGCGCCAACGGGGCGCCGCGGTGCGGCTGCACCCGGCTGACCTGGCCCTGCCAGGGGCGGGGGCCGACTGGCTGGCCGGGCTCGCCGATCCGCTGCCGCCCGACCTGGTGATCATCTGCCTCGGCCTCTTCGGCGGGCGTCCGGCGCCGGGCATGGCGGAACCCGAGGCGCTGTCGCGGCGGCTGATCGAGGTGAACCTTGCCGGTGCCATCGCCCTGGCCGAGGCGGCGGCGGCGCGGAT
>NZ_AFPM01000261.1 GCF_000220565.1 Oceanicola sp. S124
ATCAGCGTGGCATAGCTGTGCCCGCCCAGAAGCGAGACATCGCCCCGGATGACCAGCGCCTCGCCATTGCGCTCGAGGCTGAGCCGGCCGCCGTCGGCGGACCAGCGGCGGTCTGCCAGGATGTCCTCGTAGATCAGCGTCAGGCCGAGGCCCTCGATCCGGTGCAGCCGGGCCAGTTCGGGCCGCAGCAGCGTCTGCTTCAGCTCGTCCAGCGCATCGGCCAGGGCGCGATCGCCGCCCGGGGCGCGGGCCATCAGGTCATAGCTGCCATCGGCGCGCCGGCGCAGACGCAGCTGCGCGCCCGAGACGGTGATCTCGCTCGGCTCGATCCGCCCGCGCAGCAGGGCGGCGCCATCCAGCCGCGCCGTGCTCTGATCCAGCCGCAGCCGCGCCCCGCTGCCCGGCAGCGTCAGGTCCAGTTCGCCCATGCGCACCCGGGGCTGCCAACCGTCCTCGAAGACCAGCGACAGGCTGTCGAAGGCGACCGAGAGCCCCGGGCTCTGCGCCTCGATGCGGGCCACGACGCGGTCGCGCAGCCAGTCCGGCGCCGGCAGAGGCTGCCCCGAGAGCACCATGCGTGCGGTCCAGGCCCCGGTGCCCAGCAGGGCCAGCAGCAGCACCAGCATCAGCAGCCGGGCGAGCGCCCTCAGCGGACGCCGGGGCGGGCGCGGTGGCGACGGCGGGGGCGGTGGCGACGGCGGGGGCGTGGCGGCCGGCTGGACCGCGGCCTGGCGCGGGGCCTCTTCGGGGGAGGATGCGGTCATCGGGGCCTTTTGTCGAAACTGCGGGAAAGGCGGATTTTCATTCTGCGCCCCCGGTGCCTAATATGGAAGCCGACACGACACGGCAAGAAAGGTCCAGACCATGTCCCTCCCCTCCGAAGGCAGCATAGCGCCCGATTTCACCCTTCCCGCGGCGGGCGGTGGCGAAATCACGCTCTCGGCGCTGCGTCCCGCGCCGGTGGTGCTCTACTTCTACCCTAAGGACGACACCCCCGGCTGCACCTACCGAGGGCAAGGATTTCACCGCGCTGGCCGGGGCCTTCGCCGACGCCGGCGTGACGGTGCTGGGCATCAGCAAGGCACCGTCGCCAAGCACGAGAAATTCGCGGCCAAGCACGGGCTGGGCTCGGCCTGCCTGTCGGATGCCGAAGG
>NZ_AFPM01000260.1 GCF_000220565.1 Oceanicola sp. S124
TGGGATCGGTTGCATCCGTCGGGTCGGTCGCGTCCGTCGGGTCGGTCGCATCGGTGGGGTCCGAGCCGCCTCCGCCGCCGCCCGCCAGCGCGCCGATGCCGAGAATGCCAAGGCCGGCGAGAACTGCCGGCTCCATGTCATCCCCCAGCCCCGACGTGGTTTCATCCCCTTCCATGACCATGCCATCGGCAAAGACCAGGCTGTGCAACGACCCGTTCTCGGCCGGCACGTAGAAGTCGGTCACGAGGATCGAGTCCCCGCTCTTCAGGTCGATCGTCAGATCGTTCCCCGACCGCGAGTATCTCAGGACATCTTCCTGCAGGGCATCGATATCGATCGGGATCTCGGGACCTGCGGCAATCACACGTTCAGCCATTCTCACCACTCTCTGTTGCGGGCACCCACGCGCCCAGTTCCGGAAGGAGATTCATCTTAAGTATGCATCAACACATACTTTAGATCAGCATGTCAACAGAATGCTCGCCCGCGAAGTCGAAATTATATGACTTAAATTCCGTCACTTACACGCGCACAGAAAGACCTCTCAATGGATACATATACTTTTGAATGGGTAAAACCCATGGAGGCCGCCACCGCTCCGGCGGATGTCAGACCCGGCGAGGCCTGCCATCACATCACGTCACGACTCCCGGAAGGTTCACCGGAACGCGACAGACATGCAGGCCGCAGGAGCGCCCGCAACAAGGCCGCTTCCGACGCCAGGCCGACCATCCCGGGCCACATTGCAGAGGTCCGCCTGGCCGACCGGCAGCCAGGCCGGGCCGCCTCGCTCCAGGCCATGGCCAGCAGTCGAAGACGCGTGGAAGATGCCCCCGGGAGGGCAGCACGCAACCCCCGCGCCCTGCACCTCAGGTCGGCGCTGCCGCGGGGCACGCCCTTCCGGGGCCGCGTGGACCTCCCGGCCATCACACATTGCCGGCCTGGGAAGACCGCACCTCGGCGCACCGGCACCACGTGAAGCCGGCCCCGGGACTTGCCGCCGTCCCGAAACAGCGGCGCCCGACCCTTTCGGGCCGGGCGCGCTGTCGACGAGAGTTACGAGGGTCAGGCGAAGTGGATGGTCTTCGCTTCGAGGTAGTTGTCCAGCCCCTCGATCCCGCCTTCCCGGCCATAGCCGGACTGCTTCACGCCGCCGAAGGGCATCGTCGGGTCGATGATGTTGCCGTTGATCGTCAAGCCGCCCGACTTGACCTGCCGCGCCATGCGGTAGGCGCGTTCGCTGTCCGCCGAGAAGATCGCCCCGTTCAGCCCGTAATCGGTGGCATTGGCCTTGGCCACGGCATCCGCATCGTCCTTGTAGGTGATGATCGAGACCACGGGGCCGAAGATCTCTTCCCGCGCGATGGTCATCTCGGGGGTGACACCAGTGAAGACGGTGGGCTCGAAGAAGAACCCGGTTTCCAGCCCCTCGGGCGTGCCGCCGCCGGTGGCGATCTGCGCCCCCTCGGCGAGGCCGGCCCTGATGTAGCCCTCGACACGCTCCTTCTGGCGACCCATGGCCAGCGGGCCCATCTGGGTCGCCGGATCGGCGGGATCGCCCACCTTGATGCCCTTCACCGCGCCGACGAAGAGGTCGGTGAACTCCTGCGCCCGGCTCTCGGGCACCAGGATCCGGGTCAGCGAGAAGCAGACCTGCCCGGTGATCGGCATGGTGTACATCATCAGCGAGGGCAGCGCGGCGCCGAAGTCGGCATCATCCAGCAGGATCGCGGCGGATTTCCCGCCCAGTTCCAGCGAGACCCGCGCCAGGCGCTCGGCGCAGACGGCAGCGATATGCTTGCCCGCCGCGGTCGAGCCGGTGAAGGCCACCTTGTCGATATCGGCGTGGCGCACCAGGTAGTCGCCGACCTCGCGCCCGGCAGGCACCAGGTTGAAGACACCGGCCGGCAGGCCCGCCGCCTCGATGCATTCGGCCAGCACATAGGCCTCCAGCGGGGTCTCGGGCGAGGGCTTGGCAACGAAGGTGCAGCCCGCGGCCAGCCCGGCGGCGATCTTGTAGGTCAGCAGCACCATGGGCGCGTTCCAGGGAGTGATCGCCGCGCAGACGCCGACCGGCTCCTTGGCCACCACGGTGCGGCCGCCGTTGGCGCGCGCGCGCTCGTCGGTGAAGCTGTAGGAGTTGCTGTCGATCAGGTCGGCATAGTAGCGGAACAGGGTGACGTTCTGCGGCGCCAGGATCTTGGTCAGCGTGATGGGCGCACCCATCTGGCCGGTCCAGCTGGTGGCGATCTCTTCCAGCCGGGCTTCGATATTGTCGGCCACCTTGCGCATGTAGTTGGCGCGCTCCTTGGGCGACAAGCGCGGCCAGGGGCCGGTGTCGAAGGCCTCGCGGGCGGCGGCGATGGCGTCATCCACATCGGCCTTCGAAGCCTCGGGATAGTCCATCACCTTCTCGCCGGTGACCGGCGAGATCACCTCCAGCCGGGACGTGCCCTTGGGGGCGACCCATTTGCCGCCAATGAAGAATTGGCTCGGGGCGCGCAGGATCGGGGTCTGTTGGTTCATTGGTCTCACTCCTCAATTTGACCAGAGTTCACATCGTGCCCGGCAGCCACAGGGCCAGGACCGGGAAAAGACAGAGCAGCAGGATCCGCAGCAGGTCGGCCCCCACGAAGGGCAGCACGCCGCGGTAGATTTCGGTCAGCTTCACATCCCGTGCGATCGAGTTGATCACGAAGACGTTCATCCCCACGGGCGGAGAGATCAGCCCGATGGAAATCGTGGTGACCAGAACGATGCCGAACCAGATCGGATCGAAGCCAAGCGCCTGCATCGCCGGGAAGACGATGGGCACGGTCAGCAGGATCACCGCCAGCTCGTCCATCACCGCGCCGAGGGCGAGGTAGACCAGCAGCAGCAGGCCCAGAACGCCCCAGGCGGGCAGCGGCACCTGGGTCAGGTAGGCCGTCAGGTTCTGGGTGACCTGGGTCACGGTCAGGAAGTAGCCGAAGAGCGTGGCGCCGACCGCGATGGTGAAAATGGCGGCAGTGATCTGCAGGGCGTCCACGAGGCAGCGCAGGATCACCCGCGGCGGCAGCTTGCCCCGCGCCACACCGATCAGCAGCGCCCCGACGGCGCCGACGCCCGCCGCCTCGGTCACGGTGACGAAGCCGCCGTACATGCCGACGATCACCAGCGCGAACAGAAGCAGTGTCGCCCAGAGCCCGCGCAGGGCGGCAAACCGCGCAGACCAGCTGGCCCGGGTGCCGTGCGGCATCGCCCCGGGATGGCGCCGGGCAATGATCTGCACCACCAGCGCATAGAGGCCGAGACCCAGCAGGCCGGGGATCACGCCGGCCATGAACAGCTGCGCGACGTTCTGTTCGGTGATGATCCCGTAAAGCAGCAGGAAGACCGAAGGCGGGATCATCGAGCCGAGCGTGCCTCCGGCGGCGATCACACCGGCTGCGAGGCCCGGTGCATAGCCGGCGCGGCGCATCTCGGGCAGGGCCACGGTGGTCATCGTCGCGGCGCAGGCCACCGAAGAGCCGTTGATCGCCGCGAAGCCGCCGCTGGCCGCAACCGTGGCCGTGGCCAGCCCTCCGCGCAGGTGCCCAAGCCAGGTGTTCGAGGCGTCGAACAGCTCGCGGCTGAGGCCCCCTGCCCCGGCGAAGACCCCCATCAGGACGAACATCGGCACCACGCTCAGCGCATAGTCCGACATCATCCGGTAGGGCGCATTGACCAGCAGGTTCAGACCTGCCGACCAGCTGACCACGGCGGCGAAGCCGCAGACGCCCACGACGCCCATGGCGATGCCGATGGGCACCCGCAGGATGATCAGCAGGAAAAGGCCGGCGAAGCCGAGGAAGGAAAGCAAAGTCGGGTCCATCAACCTGTCCTGAAGTCCAGAATGTCACGTCCCAGGCGCAGCAGGCCCAGGACCGAAGCGGCGGCGATGCCCGCCGCGGTGGCGGCGACCACGGGCCAGAGCGGCCAGAGCAGGTCGGCCGAGACCTCTCCGCTGGCGAGGCTGCTGGCGGTCTTGCGCCAGAGCATCACCATCAGGGTCAGCATGGCGACGAAGGTCACCGCCGAGGAAAAGACGTTCATCGCGCTGCGCAGCCAGGGCGGCGACAGCTCGTAGATGGCATCGACGCTGATATGGCGCCGCGTCCAGGTGGTGCAGGCGATGCCCCAGGCGATGGCGATGCCCTGCAGGGCCGTGGCCCCCATGTAGGCATCGGGGATGCGCATCCCCAGGGCGTAGCGCAGCCCGGCCTCGGTCACCGTCAGTGCCGCGATCAGCACCAGGAAGAGTCCCGCCACCGTCTCGATGGCGGCGATCAGGCGGGCCATGCGGCCCGCCCCCCGACGCATCACGCGATCAGAGTCCGGCATCGTTCTCGGCAATCGCCGCCCCGATGGCTGCCTCGGCGGAGGCGGCGTCGATCTCTGCGGCCTCGACCTGTGCCCGCCAGCGGGCGATGGCGGGTTCCGCCGCTGCCAGCCAGGCCTCGCGCTGCGCGTCACTGGGTGTGGCGAAGACATGCGCCGCCTCGCCCTCCAGCACCGCGCGCTCCGCAAGGTCCTCTTCGGCCCAGAGATCCACGATCCGTCCGGCCCAGTCGGTCGAGCAATGCTCCTCCATCACCGCCTGCTGTGCCGCGCTCATGCGGTTCCAGGCCAGGGGCGAGATCACGTAGACGAAATTCGCCGCATACATCGGCAAGTCGAGGTGATGGGTCGCGGCATCCGCAATGCCCCAGGTCGCCAGAGAGCTGTAGGGGCTGGCGGTGCCATCGGCCGTGCCTCGTGTCAGCAGGTCGCGCATCTCGGCCGCCGAGGCCTGGATGGTGGTGGCGCCGAGACTGGACAGGTAGGTGCCGAGGGTGCCGTTCGCCGGCCGGATCGAGAGCCCCTCCAGATCCTCGGGACCGCTCACCGGGCTGGTCGTGTGGATGGTGCCGGGCGAATGCATGAAGGCCATGCAGAACTTCACCTCGGACATCTCCTGCTCGGCATAGGCGCGATACCACTGGTCCAGCGCCCGCGACCCGGCGACGGCGTGATTGAAGCGGAACGGCAGCTCTCCGTATGAGATCACCGGGAAGCGACCGGCATTGTAGCCGGGATTCACCAGCGTGATGTCGGCAATGCCGTCGCGGGCAAGATCGTAGTGATCCACCGCCGCGCCAAGCTGGCTGGACGGGTAGAGCGTGATCTCGATAGAGCCCTCCGAGGCCTCCTCGATGGCCTCTATCCAGGGCTGTGTCCCCTGCATGAGCGGGTGTGTCGGCCCGACCCAGACGCCGAAACGCAGGTTCACCGGGGTGTCCTGGGCGGGGGCCGGGGCGGCCAGCGCCGTCGCGGCTGTTGCCGCCAGAAGTACAGTACGCATCATCTCTTCCTCCTCAAGAGTGTTGCCATGGTCATCTTTCGCATCGGTGCGCGCCGGGGCTTCTCAGCCCCGGTCGATCATCACCTCCACCAGACGCGGCCCTCCTCCGGCCGCGAATGCCTTGCCGAGCACGGGTTCGAGCGCGTCGGGCTCCGAGACCTGCCACGCCGGGCAGCCCTGCCCTTCGGCCAGCGCCGCCAGCGACAGGTGCCCGATGTCGCAGCCGACCACCTCCTTGTTGCCGGCAAAGCCCTTCAGCGCCGCGTAGCCGCCGTTGTTGAGCACCACGAACAGCACGTCGGCGCGATGCTCGACCGCGCTCCAGAGCCCCTGGATCGCATACATGGACGAGCCGTCGCCCAGCACCGCCAGGACGGTCTGGCCGGGATCGCTCAGCGCCACGCCGACCGCTGCGGGCAGCGCATAGCCCAGCCCCCCGCTGGCGGTGGCGAAGAAGCCCCCCGCGCGGTCGATCGGCAGGTGATCGTGGACGTCGTCGCGGCTCGAGGGGGCTTCCTCGACCACGATGCCGGAGGCCGGACGCAGCCGCTGCAGGGCCGCCAGCGCCATGGCCGACGAGATCCCCCGCCCCGGTTTCGGCGGCTCGGGTCTGCGCAGCGGAACCGACCGCGGCGCACGGGCGGCACCGGCGGCTGCGCGCAGGGCCCGCAGCGAGAGATCCAGGTCTCCGACAAGCGACCGGCCGCAGACCGCCGAGGCCGCCTGTCGGGGATCGCTGACGATCTGCACCAGCTCGGCCCCCTCCGGCGGGATCGGGCCCGGCATCTCGTAGTGATAGGTGAAGACCGGCGCGCCGAGGGTCAGGATCAGGTCGTGACCGGCCAGCCGGCGCGAGATGTCGGCCTCGTTCGCGGGCAGGAAGCCGGCAAACAGCGGGTGGCTTTCCGGGAAGGAACAGCGCGAGGACAGCGGCGCTACCCAGACCGGGGCCTGATAGTGTTCCGCCAGGCCGACGACCGCCTCCCATGCGCCGTCCGCATCCACCCCCGCGCCCACGACCAGTACCGGATCGGCGGCGGCCTCGAGCTGGTCCGCGACCCCGGCCAGCGCCCCGGCCTCTGGCTGGGCGCGTCCGGTGACCGCGCGCAGGACGGGCGGCGCGCAGGGCCGGGCCCAGTCGTCCAACGGGATCGAGACGAAGACCGGGCCGGCAGGCGGCAGGCAGGCGATGTGGATGGCCCGCGCGATGGCGGCCGGCACATCTTCGGCCCGGGCCGGTTCGATCGCCCATTTCACATAGGGCTGGGGCAGTTCGGTCGCGGCCTCGGCGTAAAGGAACGGATCCGCGCTGAGCAGCGGCCGGCTTTGCTGCCCGGCGGTGATGACCACCGGCGCACGGTTGCGGAAGGCCGAATAGATGCTGCCCATGGCGTGACCGACGCCGGCGGCGGAATGCAGGTTGGCGAAGGCCGGAGCGCCAGAGGCCAGGGCGTGCCCGTCTGCCATGGCGACGACGACGGATTCCTGCAGCCCCGTGACATAGCGGAACCCCTCCGGCAGCTCGCTGAACAGTGGCAACTCGGTCGAACCCGGGTTGCCGAAAATGGTGGTCATGCCGTGATGGCGCAGCACTTGAAACACCGCGTCGCGCACGGTCGTTCCGTGCCCAGAACCCGATTGGGTCATATGTCCTCCCCCACCCCGGACCTGACCGGGGGCCTTCCTCTTCATGAATACATTCTGACAGGGGCGGAGCCCCAAGGGGAATTGCCATTCTCTGCTTGCACTCATACCATATCGGTATGACTTGGGATCAGAGAACGCTTTCAACTTTCCTCGCGACGGCAAAACACGGCAGTTTTGGCCGCGCAGCAAGGGAAATGAACCTGACACAGCCCGCCGTGACCAGGATCATCCGGCGGCTTGAGGCCCATCTGGGCGCGCCCCTGTTCGAGCGAACGACAACGGGCGTAACGCTGAATGTATACGGAAAAGCCTTCCTGCCCTACGCCAGCACCGTCGACACCGAGATGACCAATGCCGAAGACCTGCTGGATGCCCTGCGCGGCGCCAGCAAGGGCGTGGTGCGGGTCGGCGGTGTCGGCAGCGTCGTCTCGGGCCACCTTGCGACCGCCCTGCAGCAGCTGCTGGCCGACCAGCCGGGCCTTCAGGCCCAGGTGATCGAAGAGATCGAGGACAAGCTGCTGCTGGCGCTGAAACGTGGCGAGGTCGACATGGCGATCTCGCCGGAACCCTACATGGACGATGAGATCACCCTCGCCTGCCCGGAAGCGCTGCACGACCTGGTCGAGGTCTTCGTGGCACCGCGGCATCCGCTGGCTGGACGCGCCGACATTCCCCTGGCCGAAGCGGCCCGCCACCCCTGGGCCCTGCCACCGCTCGACACGCCGATCACCCGCGAGCTGAAGCGTCGCTTCTTCGCCGAGGGGATCGAAACGGTGGAAATCGGCGTCCTGTCGCGTTCGGTGAACATGCTGAAGAGCATGACCCTGCAAGGCGGACAGATCTGCTGGATGCCGCGCGGCCTCGTGGCGCGGGAAGTCGACGCCGGGGACCTGGTCGCGCTGCCCCTCCCCGCGCTGACCTTCCGGCGCAGGTTCCATATCTATCGGCGCCGGATGGGACAGCTGCCCCCTCCGGCGCTCAAGCTGCTGCGCGCCCTGCAAACCCTGGCGCAGGAACAATCCGCTTTGCCCGAGGAATGACCCGCGCGGCGCCGCCGGCCCCGAGGCTCGTCGTTTCGCCTTGAACTCCCCTGCGTTTCGGGGCCAGATCACATCAGGCACCGCCCTGCATAGCGGAGACCACCGGACAGCGCCGACACCGCTCGCGCCCCGGGGCCCGCCCCTGATCAGGGAGAGCTTCATGGCTTCCTCACCCCCTCTTGCGCTCGGGCGCATGGCGCCGACGCTTCCGGTGCGCGACATCGAAAGGGCCTATCTGGCCTACAACGCGGTCTTCGGCTTCGAGAAGACCTTCCAGAACGGCACCCCCGTCGGCTTCATGATCCTGAAGAAGGACGGGGCCGAGCTGCACCTGTCGCTGCAGAAGGATCTCCGACCGCCGGCGTTCAACATGGCGCATTTGCTGGTGTCCAGCGCCGACGAGGCCTGCCGCAGGTGTCAGGAACACGGCTTCCGCATCATCAAGACCCTGCAGGACAAGGACTATGGTCTGCGCGCCTTCGTCTTTGCCGATGCTGACGGTAACCGGATAGACGTCGCAGAGATCCTCTAGCCTGCAAGGCCGACCGCTCGGGGCGCGAGACCGCGCCCCGAGCGGGACAACAGCCAGATCCGCGCGATCAGCACCCCAGGAGGTCAGCCCGAGGCCGTCACCCCGTCTCGGGCCGCTCGAAGTCGAAGCTCGACAGCCCGCGCGAGCGTTCGGGGAAGTGGAACTCCCGGTTGATCGGAGGATAGGCGCGCGAGGGGCAGTTCGGCCGCTCACAGAGATAGCAGTTCACCCCGATCTCGACCGGGCGGATCGTCGCGAGGTCGAGATCCTGCGCATAGGTCAGCCGGGGCGCATAGGCCATGTCGCAGCCCAGCCCGATGGCGAAGCGCGCCGAGGGCCGCGAGAAGGTCCCGAGGTGGCGCGACACCGTGCGGGCGATCGAGAAATAGGTGGTGCCGTCCTGCATGGCGATGACCTGGGTCTGCACCCGGTCCGGCGTCTCGAAGCACGAGTGGATGTTCCACAGCGGACAGGAGCCGCCGAACTTCGAGAAATGGAACCGCCCGGCGCTGAAGCGTTTCGACACGTTCCCCGCCCGATCCATGCGGACGAAGAAGAAGGGCACCCCGCGCGCCTCGGGCCGTTGCAGCGTGGTCAGCCGGTGTGCCACCTGCTCGTAGCTGGTGCCGAAGCGCTGGCAGAGCAGCTCGACGTCGTAGCGTTCGGTCTCGGCGGCCTTCAGGAACCGGCCGTAGGGCATCAGCAGCGCGGCGGCGACATAGTTGGCAAAGCTGGTGCGCGCCAGGGGTTGCGCCGCCTTCGAGAAGCCAGCCGCCTCCAGCTCTGCCTCGATCAGGTCGGCGCATTCCAGCCGCGCCAGCTGCACCGCGATCTGGAACCGCCGCCCCGGCTGGTCCAGCCGCTCGGACAGGTTGAGGTGGCGCCGGTGCGGATCGAGCAGGCGCAGCTGCTCCGGCATCACCTCCTGCGGCAGGATGCGCACCCGGTAGCCGTGGCCATCACGCAGCCGGTCGCTGAGCACGATCTGCGGCTCGTTGCGCCAGATCTCCAGCGTGTCCGCCAGGGCCTCGGCGGCCCGGTCCAGCCGGTCGAAATGGTTGCGCATGGCGTGGAAATGGGCCCGCACCTCGTCCACCGGCCGCGCCGTCTGCTCCAGCAGCTCGACCCGGTCGCGGTCCGAATAGGCGTCCTCTCCGGTACCGCTGGTCAGGGCCATCTCGCGATACTTCTGGTGCAGCCTCAGCAGCCCCCGCGCAATCCCTGGCGAGGCGTTGACCACCTCCTCGACCTCCGAACGCGGCACGTGTTCACCGAACAGCGGATCCTTCAGCGCCGCCTCGAGGTCGGCCTGCAACTGCAGGTCCTGCGCCCCCGCCACCTCTCCGGGCGAGAAATCGTAGACCTGGCTGAGCTTGAGCAGCAGCTTGGCGCTGACCGGACGCTGGTTCGCCTCGATCAGCGTGATGTAGGAGGACGAGACCCCGAGATCCTGCGCCATCTGCGCCTGGGTCAGCCCAAGGGTCCGCCGCAGCCGCTTCAGCCGCGCCCCGATGATCAGCTTCTCACCACGATCCGACATGACATTCCTTACAAAGTTACGGATTGTAACGTTACATTAGTTACAGCCCAACCCGTTGGGTTCACTGAGGATATTCTCTTACACACCTTACATTACTAACCTTACATCTGTCACCGATTCCAGCAGAAAGGCAGATGCCATGACACTCGCGACACAGATTGCCCCGATTGCAGCGCAGGCCCCGGCCCGGCCGGTCGTGCTGCGCGACGTGCCCGGCGTCGACCGGGCTCTGACCGCGGAGGCGATGCAGTTCATCGCCGCCCTGCAACACCGTTTCGGCCCCGAGCTGAACGCCCTGCGCAGCGCCCGCGCCGCCCGCCAGACCGGCTACGACAACGGCCTGCTGCCCGAGTTCCTGACCGAGACCTCGGACATCCGCGCCGGCGACTGGACCGCCGCCCCGGTTCCCGAAGTCCTGGCCGACCGCCGCGTCGAGATCACCGGCCCGGTCGACCGCAAGATGATGATCAACGCCCTGAACTCGGGTGCCAGGGTCTTCATGGCCGACTTCGAGGATGCCTCGGCGCCGCGGTTCGACATCATGATCGCCGGACAGGTCAACATGATGGACTACCGCGACGGCACGCTTGCCCACGAGGATCCGAAGACCGGCAAGCGCTACGCGCTGAACGGGCAGACCGCGGTGATGATCGTCCGCCCGCGCGGCCTGCACATGGACGAGGGCAACGTGATGATGGGCGGACACCCGATCGCCGCCGCACTCTTCGACTTCGGTCTGCATGCCTTCCACAACGCGGCGGCGCTGGCGGCGTCGGGCCGTGGCCCGTTCTACTACCTGCCCAAGCTCGAGAACCACCGCGAGGCGCGGCTGTGGAATGCCATCTTCCTGTTCACCCAGGAGGCGCTTGGCCTTGCCCCCGGCACCATCAAGGCGACGGTGCTGATCGAGACCCTGCGCGCCGCCTTCGAGATGGACGAGATCATCTGGGAGCTGCGCGAGCATATCGCCGGGCTGAACTGCGGTCGCTGGGACTTCATCTTCAGCTACATCAAGACCCTGCGCGCCCATCCCGACCATGTCCTGCCCGACCGGGCCGAGGTGACCATGGATCGCGCCTTCCTGGCCGCCTACTCGGCGCTGCTGGTGCAGACCTGCCACCGGCGCGGCATCCATGCCATGGGCGGCATGGCGGCGCAGATCCCGGCGAAGGGCGACGATGCGGCCAATGCGGCAGCCTTCGACAAGGTCCGCGCCGACAAGCTGCGCGAGGTCGAGGCCGGCCATGACGGCACCTGGGTCGCCCACCCCGACCTGGTGCCCGTCGCGATGGAGATCTTCGACGCCCAGATGCCGCGCGCCAACCAG
>NZ_AFPM01000259.1 GCF_000220565.1 Oceanicola sp. S124
TTCCTTGCAACAGGTCCTGGATGATCTCGACGCCGACGAGGCCCTCGAGCTCACCCTGGACGCCTGCCCGACCGGAAGGGGGCTCTGATGGCCAATATCCATGACTGCCTGCAGCGCGCCGTTGATGCAGGAGATCTCGACAAGACCCGGGCCGAAGAGGCCGGAACCCAATTCGAACAGCTGCTGGCCCGGTATGAGACCACCATGCCCCGCCATGCAGCTGAAGCGGCCGCCGCTGCCGATCTGAAAGAGGCAACCAGGCAGGCGCGGCGGTCGCGCCATCACAAGGTGGTCAACCAGCTGCAGGCGCAACGGCGCCTGCACGACCTGATCACCACGGCGAAGGACCCGGCGCGCGCCCTGATCAACCTGCTGGAGTGGAGCGAGGGAAGCGGCTTCCAAGGGGAAAGCGTTCAGTCCCTGGCCAATGCCCTGATGCGCGACGTGAATGCCGAGCTGAACGAGGTGTTGCGCGCCACGGGGCGCAACATGATCGGCAACAGCCGGGATCCCGTGCGGCTGCGGAAGATCATCCAGGAGCTGCACCTCGAGGACAGCGGCGATCCTGGTGCCAAGGCGATGGCCGAGGCGGTGCGGAAGGTGCAGAACCGCCTGCGCCGGATGTTCAATGCCCATGGCGGGGACATCGGAGAGCTGGCCGACTTCGGCGTCAGCCACAGCCATGACGTCGCCGCGCTTCGGCGTGTCGGCTTCGATGAATGGGCCAAGTACATCATGCCGCTGCTCGACTGGTCGCGTATCCGCAACCATAGCACCGGCAAGCCCTTCACCACCATTGGGGGGGCTCCCCGCCGCGCGGATGCCAATGCCTTCCTGTCCCAGATCTACGAGGGGATCGTGACCCGCGGCTGGAACGACAAGGATCCCTCGATGACCGTGGGGGGCAAGGCGCTCTACAACACCAGGGCCGAGCACCGCGAGCTGCACTTCCGAGGTGGCAGCGCCTGGATGGACTACAACGCCCGGTTCGGCACCTCGGACCCTTTTTCGGCGATGATTGGCGGCCTTCATGGCATGGCCCGTGACATTGCCCAGATGCGCGTCCTGGGCCCGAACCCGAAAATGGGGCTCGAGTATGCGACCCAGGTCGCCAAGCGTCAGGCGTCCCTAGAGAAGGACGCAGTGGTCGAGCAGAGGATCAACAAGGCTGGAGAGCGCGCGCAGACTATGTTGGCCCACTTCAGCGGAGCGGCCAACAGCACTAATAATGAAGTCGCGGCACGTTTCTTCAGCAACACCCGCAAGCTGCTTACCTCGATCCAGCTCGGCTCGGCTCCCTTGTCGGCAGTGACCGACATCGTGACGATACGGATGGGAGCCCGTGCGAGCGGGTTGAACCCCAACAATGTCATGGCCCGTTCGGTGAAGCTTCTTGCCTCTTCCGGTGAACGAGATCTGGCAGCTCGTCTGGGCTATGTTGCCGATACGCTTGCTGAAGCAGGAAGCACTGCCGCTCGCTTTACAGGCGACGTGATTGGCGGAGAATTCGCTGAACGTGTGTCGGGCTTCACCATGCGGGCATCGGGCTTGGCCTTCTGGACCGACATGAACCGGAACGCCTTCCGAATGGAGTTCTCGGCTTACCTCGCGCAGAACGCGGATCAGAGCTTCGACCAGATCGACGAACCCCTGCGAGATCTCTTCAAAGCGCGCGGGATCACCCGGTCGGACTGGGAGCTACTGCGTGCTCCGGACGGTTTGTTCACTGCTGGAAACGGCGCGACATTCTTGTCGCCGCAGCACTGGCGCTACAGCCAGAAGAGTCTACCGCCCGCCGAGGCCGAAGGCCTCTCTCTACGCCTGAATATGCTCATCGAGGAGCAGATGGAGGTGGCGATACCCTCGGCCAACCTCGAGGCACGTGCCTTCGTTCTGGGAAGTACGTCGCCCGGAACTCCATCGGGCGAGTTCATGCGCTCGACGCTGATGTATAAGAGCTTCGCGCTTTCCCTAATGCTGGCGCAGTACCGTCGCTATCTGGCGCAGCCTACCCCTTGGAACCGTCTTTCCTATGCCGCGAAGATGGGCCTTGGCCTCACCCTCATGGGTGGCATGGCGATCCAGTTGAAGGAACTCGCCAAGGGCAACGATCCCCGACCAATGGATGAGGCCAAGTTCTGGGGCGGCGCTATCCTGCAGGGCGGCGGCGCGGGCATCTTTGGAGATTTTTTCGCCGCAACCGAGAGCCGCGTGGGGGGCAGTTTCGAGATGACGCTGGCTGGCCCCGTCACGTCCTTCGGGGGCGATGTGATTGGCCTTGTCGGCAACCCAATCCACCGCGCGATCAGCGGGGACAGCTTCCTGCTGGGCCGCGATGCCGCGAATTTCGTCGGCTACAACACCCCGGTGTTTTCCAGCCTCTGGTACGCGCGCCTCGCCTACGGCCGTGCCGTCGCCGACCAGCTGCGCATCTTCCTCGATCCCGAAGCCGAGCGCCTCATGCGTCAGCAGGAGCGTCGCCAGCAGCGGGATTTCGGCACGGGCAGTTGGTGGCATCGCGGCCAGCTGCGGCCCGAGCGAGGGCCTGATTTCAGCAACATCGTCGGAGGCGAGCGATGACGACCGAACCTTTCTCCGAAGTCCCGAATTACACCGTCGCGGGCATGGGGCCCTATGCGATCCCGCATGAGTACACGAGTGGGGCCGTCAAGCCGGTCATCGAGGCCGTCGACGCGGATCCGGTTGCCCTGGACGAGGCGGATTACACGATCGATCCGGACAGCGGCGACGAGGGCAATCTCACGCTCAGCGCCAGCGCTGCCGCGACCTATGACGGCGCCCAGATCTATCTCTATCGCGAGACCAGCCTGCAGCAGGGCTGGGTGGGGCAGAGCGGGGCGCGCGAGAAGGGGTTGGAGCGCCAGCTCGACCTTCTTGCCCAGGGCGGTCAGGACGCCCTGGACGCCGCCGGCCGCTCGCTTCGGATCGCCCGCGGGAAGATCTCGCCGCTGAGCCCGGCAGATGGTCGCGTTCCCATCTGGAACGAGGAAAAGGGCGGGTTCGACAATGGCCCCTCGGCGACCGAAGTTGCTGCCGCCCAGAGCTACGCCGAAGAGGCGAAGGAGACGGCCGAGCAGTTCGGTGACATGGACACCGCGATCTCGGAAGCAGAGGATGCGCGGGACCGGTCCGAGAGCTGGGCCGAGGCGCCGGAGAATACCGAGGTCGAGGCGGGCAAGTACTCGGCGCTGCACCACGCCGCGAAGGCTGCAGCTGACGCGGACGGTGCCCGGGCTGCCCTGGATGAGACCAAGATCGTCAAGGACTACATCGGCGGCGCGGTCTTCCCGGTGGGCGCGGTGGCGATCTTCCCGATCAACAATGTCCCCAGCACCTTCCTGCCCATGGACGGCCGGGCCGTCACATCGGAAACCCCCGACCTGCGCCAGGTCCTGGTCGACGCCGGCGCGCCCTGGGGCTCCGACGGCACAGGTAACCCCTTCCTTCCCGATACACGTGGGGAATTCATCCGCGGCTGGGACGACGGACGGGGCGTCGATGTCGGCCGGACCATCGGTTCCGATCAGGACGAAGCACTGAAGGCACACCACCACCGGCTGTGGTCTGCCGATGTGAGCTCTGGGACCGTTTACGGTTTCGGAGCTTCGGCGCCTGGCGTCGGTGGGGGCAACAACCTCGGGACGGGCGCCTTCTACGAGGACGGCTCCTCGGGTCACCAACTTGTCGAGGACACCGGCGGGACCGAGACCCGGCCGCGCAACATCGCCATGATCTACGCGATCAAGGCCTTCCATGCCCATGCCGACCTGACCGGAAAGCTCATCGACCCTGCAACGGTGGCGGAGACCACGCAGCTCAAGCTCGATGTCCAGGCTGCGCTGGCAGAGACCCAGCTGTCGAAAGAAGATGCGCAGGCCGCGCAGGCCTGGGCGGAAGCCGCGCGAGATGGCGCCGAGCTCGCGGCGGGTGTCGTGGCGCGCGCCACCAGTGTGGCCGGTCTCACTGCCCCCGGGACCCTCGCCGAGGGCGACAGTGGCCTCGTGTCGGGAAGCGGCAGCTCCACCGTCGATGGGATCTACCAAGTTCAATCCGGTGCCTGGGTCCGCGTCCTTGCCCTGGCCTTCGCCTCCGCGAGCCAAGGCGCCACGGCCGAAGCGTCTGCTCTGGCCCTGCGGGACCGGGCACGGACATCGGATTTCCTGCGCCTTCTGGCGGACCTGGGCCAGGTCGAGGCGCAGAAATACGCCGGCGAAAATCAGATCCCGCTCCTGGTTCTCAGGAACTCTGAGGGGGCAGACATCTCCCCGGTCTACTATGACCTGAAATCGAAGCGCCTTGTGGTCAATGCCATCGCACAAGCCCCCGTCGCGCTTGCCATCGGCAAGACAATCTCGGCCCTCGAAAAGCATGGCGACCAAGGCCCTGTGTCTCCGTTCCACGTTGACGCCGCCGGCACCATCGTCGAGGGCTGGGACAAGGCCCAGAACAAGCCCTATGTCGCTGGCGTCTATGACCAGCTCTGGACGGCCGGGCCCGTGTTCGGTGAATGGACCGGGCTGTTCGGCACCGGCCAGAGCTTCATGGCCGGCGCCTACGGCTTTGACGAACTGGGCGAGGTCGTCACGCAGGCGCCGCGCTATGCGAACCTGACCTTCGGCTCGGGTGAACGCTCCGCGCGGCCGGGCGGCGCGTTCGAAGGGGACGCCAATGGAACCCCGGGCACCGCGACCACCATTCCGCTGATTGCCAGCGACACGGCATATGGCACGGAGCTGGATCACTTCGGCGAAAGCCAGGGGCCGATGCTCTGCGATCGTCTCTCCGAGATCTACGCGGAGGCCGGGATCGCACCCACGGAGCGGATCCTGTTCTGGGCGAATGCGGCCATCGGCGGCAACTCGATCGAGATGCTGCATTCGTCTGTCAAGAAGGCCTGGGCGCATGAGCAGCTGCAGGACTTCTGTACCCGGGCCGCTGCCGCCGGCAAGGCGCCGGTCATCCTGGCCAACGCCCATTCCCAGGGAGAGCAGGACATTGTCCTGGGCACGCCTCGTGCCGAGTGGAAGGCGGAGACTCTCCGCTATTTCCGCGAATGGGACGCCGCGGCCATGGCAGCGTCCGGCCAGGTGTTCCCGCCGGCGCATTTCGTCTGGCAGACTGATGCCGCGGGCGACGCCACCCTGATCACGACGGGCCAGCTGGAACTGGCGGAAGAGACCCCCTTGGTCTTCAATGTCAGCCCGAACTATCCCTTCCCGCGAACCTCGAACGCCAACACCCATCCGACCGCATACGGCTACCAATGGATGGGGGCCTACACCGCCCGGGCGATCGAGACCTGGAAGCGCACGCGTCGGGCGCCGCCCGTCTGCAAGCCGGTCGGTGCC
The DNA here is from genome assembly GCF_000220565.1 of Oceanicola sp. S124. Classification (GTDB taxonomy): domain Bacteria; phylum Pseudomonadota; class Alphaproteobacteria; order Rhodobacterales; family Rhodobacteraceae; genus Pseudooceanicola. The sequence goes on from NZ_AFPM01000259.1 coordinate 5,370, forward strand.
GTCTATGACCCTGCCGCCAACGAGGTGCGCATCAGGTATGTCGTGCCGACGCCTCCGCTGGTGCTGGACCAGGTCTCTCTTGGAACGATCGTCGACGAGGGGATCAGGGTGACCGATGACGGCGTTGCGGCCAGCCTAGGCGCCGTCTCGATCCTAGGCGACGATACCGTCGTGGTCCCGATCTCGGGGGGAGCGCTGACCGGAGAGATCTCCGTTCGCATCGGCTACGACCACGGAGGATCGGCCCTCGTGACCCCGCTCACCGCGACCTCGATCCGCGACAGCACCCCCGACGTCACTTGGATCCCTGCCTACGGCGCCGCCATGCCCATGTATCATTGGAGCATGGCGCGCGTCCTGACCCCCACCAGATTGGAGCGCTCCTGATGCCCAGCTACTTCTTCCGCAATGATATCGTCACCGACATCCCCGGCGCACTGGTCCTTGATCCGGCCGATGTCAGCCCGGTGTTCCCCTACACAAGCGATCCCGAGGAAAACGCCAGCGGCCATTGGCAGTTCGGCGTTGACGACAGCAGCCTTGTCGGCCTCACCGGGGGAAGCGCGACCCTGGAGTTGACCGCGGGCGACTATGTCTGGGGTGGCCGCTCGATTACCGTGCCGGATGGCGACAACTATGGCGTCCTGCTGAGCGCTGATGACAGCCTGGTTCAGACGCTCTGCGCCAATGTCCAGGTGCCGGCGGACGACAAGATGCGCCCGGTCTTCACGACCCGGGGCTCGAACAATGAAACGGTCGGCATGAGGGTTGGCTTCAACGGCGCCGACAACGACGTCGAATTCTACGACTCCACCTCGACTTCTGCGGCGTTGCTGACCGTGCCGCTGCCCGAGGGCGTGACGGCCGGGGACTGGATCTGTCTCATCTTGGCCGAGGACGGCACCAATGTCCGCATCAAGCTCGGCGAAAGCGCGGTTCAGACCGCGGCGCTGGACGCGCGTGTGGCGGCAAGTCGAAAGGTCGCCCTGGGGTGGCCCTACATCAATCCCCTGGCGTCGACCGATCTGAAGCGGGCCAACACCTACGACGAGGCGATCACCTTCAGCACGGCGCTCGACAGTGCCGCCATGGATGACCTCTACGCCAGGCGCGTCGAGGACGCACGGCTCAGAGGATTTATCTTGCGCTAATCGCGAAGCACCCACGGGCCGTGTTGTCAAACGGGCCCTATCGATGCGGCACCGATCAAGAAGAAGAGGGCCCTATGGCCGGCAAGCCAGAATTCACACCGACCATCTCCTTCGGGAACCTGGTGCAGATCGTCCTGATACTCCTTGGTGGGGCCGGCGCGTTCTACGCCATGCGGGCCCAGACGGAGACCAATGCGTCGGAGATCGCCCGAAGCGCCGTGGAACTGAAGGAGGCGCGTGCCGAACAGAACCGGCTCGAGGCGCGTGTACGCGCCTTGGAGAATGAACAGGCCAGGGCGGATGAAAGGTTCTCTTCAATCCTCGGGCTGCTTGCCCGTATCGACGCCCGGCTTGAACGCATCGAAAGCACTCCGAACGGGAGGTGAAAATGGCACTTGATCTGACACCGCAAGCGATCGCCCGGAGCATCGTCGCCCGGGAGGGGGGCTTCGTGAATGATCCCGATGATCCGGGCGGCGCGACCAATTTCGGCGTGACCATCCACACCATGCGCCAGCTCGGGCTCGACCTCGATCGCGACGGCGATGTGGACGTCGCCGATGTGCGGATGCTGACGCAGGACCATGCGATCGAGATCTTCCTTGACCACTATCTGCACCGGCCAAAGATCGACCAGCTCCCGGAGATGCTGATCGACACGGTGTTCGACATGAACGTCAACGCCGGCGCCAACTCGGTGAAGATCCTGCAGCGCGTCCTGCGCGAGTTCCGGGAGCAGGTGAGCGTGGACGGCGCTCTCGGCCCCCAGAGCATCGGTGCAGCGCATCGGGTCGCACAGTCGGCCGGTGGCTACCTGCGGGACGCCTACGGCATTGCCCGGCGGAATTACTACTTCAGCCTCGCCGACGGCCGCCCGGCCTCCCGGAAGTACTGCCGCACCCGCGCCGGCGGAAAGGGCGGCTGGATCCATCGGGCCGAAGAGTTCATCTCGCCGCGCTACCACATGAGCGCGGCCCAGTTCGCGGAAAGGGTTTCCAAATGGGACTGATGACCAGCTTCTTCACCATGCTCTTCGGGGGCAACCGGAACGTGCTGCGCGAGGCGGCCGAGGTCTTCGTGCCGAACGCCGAGAGCACGGCGCAGCGTGCGGCGGACAATACCACCTCGGCCCGCTCAGCCTACGCGGCAGAACAGGTTCGCGGGGCCGGTGGTTGGTTCGGGAGCTTCGTCGATGCGCTGAACCGGCTTCCCCGGCCGCTGCTGGCGCTGGGGGTGATCGGGCTCCTGGTCGCCGCCATGGTGGATCCGATCTGGTATGCCGAGCGCATGCAGGGCCTGGCCCTGACCCCCGACGCCCTATGGCAGGCCCTGGGGGTGATCATGCTGTTCTTCTTCGGCGGTCGGATGCAGGTGAAGCACGGGGAGCTGAAGGCCCAGGTCGAAGCAATGCGGTCGGCCGTTCCCCAGGTGATCGAGAACGTGAAGGCGCTGCGTGCCCTGCGCCACGACAGCCCCGGCGTTGCGGCTACGGCAGGTGACGCAGAGCTGGAGTTGCGCGCCGTCGCGGCCGGTCCGGATCAGAACGCAGCGGTAGAAGACTGGCGGAAGCAAGCCTGAGAGCGCGTTCTGTAACCATTTGAAATCATTGCGTTCTATTTTCCGGATGCGTCTTGCTAACCCATTGATTTTATTAAGGTGGGCAGCGATTTGTAATCAGTGGGTCCGCGGTTCGAGTCCGTGTGGGGGCACCATCTCATCAGCTAACACATTGGTTTTGCTCCAGCTATTCGCAGTAGCTAGGAGCCGTAGACCATGTCGGAGACCATTTCGCCCGCATTCACCTTCGTGAAGGACGGAGTGTTCTACTTTACCCGCCGCATCCCGAAGGAGCTGAGGGACCACTACACAGCGACCCGCATCGCCTATTCCCTTCGCACAAGGTCCCCGAGGATCGCTGAGGCGAGGGCGCGTCGTGCAGCAGATCAACTGGATGAGTACTGGTATCACCTGCGCAGCCAGGTCACCGAACTGCCGGGCAAGCACATGCTGCGCCAGATGAGAGGCAAAGCGGATCGCACGACAGAACCTGCCGCTGTCGTTCCCACTTCGTCATCTGTTCTTTTGTCCGAGGCGGTCGGGATCTACCTGACCCAGAAAGGGAAGGGCAAATCCAAGACCTTCCACAGAGCTGCGGAGCGGGCCTGCGGCTACGTCATAGACGCCTGTGGCGACAAGCCACTCGATGCCTACTCGAAGGCGGATGCGAACGCCTTTCGTGACGCCTTGGTCGCCCGAGGTCTGGCGGGTAGCAGTATGACGCGCGTCTTTGGAACTGTCCGAGCGGTCACCAACTTCGCGGCCAGCGAGATGGGGCTGTCACTCATAAATCCGTTCACTGGGGTCTACTATGACCGGGACGCTGGCGTTTCTGAGCGCAAGCCAGTCGCGGCTGACAGCCTGGCGCAGATACAAAGGCTCTGTGTAGCAGCAGATGATGAGCTGCGGTGGCTGGTCGCGCTGGTCTCTGACACCGGAATGCGCCTTGCGGAGGCGGCTGGGTTGCTGCGTGAGGACCTGACGGTCTCAGCTGATGGCGAGATCGTGGCTCATGTGCGACCGCATCCGTGGCGGCGTCTCAAGACCAAAGGCAGCCAGCGTGATGTTCCGCTTGAAGGTATGGCGAAATGGGCGGCGCTGCGTATCCTGGAAGAGGGGGGAGACAGCAAGTTTGCCTTCCCTCGCTACAACACTGGGGAGGCGACCAATGCCAACTCTGCCAGCGCCGCGCTGAACAAATGGCTAAAGGAACATGCAGCTGCGGAAACTACCATGCATGGCTTCCGCCACGCCATGCGGGATCGCCTGAGGGCCGTGGAGTGCCCCGCTGACATCGTTGACCAGATCGGCGGTTGGCAGACTGACGGCGTGGGCCACAGCTACGGGTCGGGATACCCGGTGGAGGTGCTGCGCAAGTGGTTGAAGGCGGTCACCAGAGCCGACATGGTCTACGGCTCCTAGCTACTGCGAATAGCTGGAGCAAAACCAATGTGTTAGCTGATGAGA
>NZ_AFPM01000258.1 GCF_000220565.1 Oceanicola sp. S124
CGAGGTGGCGCTGGCCTGTGGGCTGCGCATCGCCCGTGCCGGCAGCAAGGTCGGCCTGCCCGAGGTGCGCCTGGGCATCATCCCCGGCTCGGGCGGGACCGTCCGCGCCACGCGGCTGGCCGGTGCCGAAGTGGCCCAGACCCTTGCCGGCAGCGGAGAGATGATGGCCGTCGAGACCGCGCTGTCCCATGGGCTGATCGACGAGGTGGTACCGGGTGATCCCGCCGAGGCCGCTGCCGCGCGGCTGCGCGCGCTGATCGCCGCAGGCACCCAGCCCGCGCTGGTGCGCGACCGCCCCACCGCCCCGGCGGCCGATCCCGACCACCTGCACCTGCAGGCCACCGCGCAGCAACGCAAGCTGCGCGCGCCAACCCCACTGGTGGTGCTGCAATCCATCCTCAATGCCCAGTCTCTGCCCGTCGACGCGGCGCTGGCGAAAGAGCGCCAGATCTTCCTTCGGGCCGTCGCTTCGCCCACATCGGCCGCGCTGCGCCACCTTTTCTTCGCCGAGCGCGCCGCCGCGAAGTCAGGCATCGACCGGGCCATCCCGGCGCGCGAGGTGTCCAGCGTCTGCGTCATCGGTGCCGGCACCATGGGGCGCGGCATTGCCATGGCCTTCGCCGATGCCGGCCTCTCGGTCACCCTCTGCGACCTGTCGCAAGAGGCGCTGGACGCCGCCCTGTCGGCCATCGGCAAGCTTTATGACGGCATGGCCGGCAAGGGCCGGATCTCCGAGGCCGAAGCCGGGGCGCGCAAGGGCGGCATCGCCGCGACCACCGACCTGGCGACCCAGACCGATTGCGATCTGTTCGTCGAGGCTGCCTTCGAGGACATGGGCGTGAAGAAGAGCCTCTTCGCCCAGCTCGACGCCGTGGCGAAACCCGGAGCGATCCTGGCGACAAACACTTCTTACCTGGATGTGAACGAGATCGCGCAGGCCACCGCGCGACCGCAGGACGTGCTGGGGCTGCACTTCTTCTCGCCCGCGAACATCATGAAGCTGCTCGAAGTCGTGCAGGCCGACCAGACCGCCCCGGACGTGATGCAGACCGCCAGCCTGCTGGCCAAGCGGCTGAAGAAGCAGGCCGTCACCGTCGGCGTCTGCCGGGGCTTCGTCGGCAACCGCATGTTGCAGGCCCGCAACCGTGCCGTGCCGCAACTGCTCTGCGAGGGCGCCACGCCCAGCCAGATCGACGAGGCCTTCCGTGCCCTCGGCTGGCCAATGGGCCCCTGCGAGGTGCAGGACCTCTCGGGTCTCGATATCGCCTGGCGCATGCGCAAGGCCGAGGGCCTCAGCGAACCCGTCGCCGATACGCTCTGCGAGCGTGGCCGCCTGGGCCAGAAGACCGGCAAGGGCTGGTACGATTACGTCGACGGCAGGAAGCATCCCTCGGACGAGGTGGCCGAGATCATCGCCGCCCTCGCCAGCGGCCAGGGCATCCGCCAACGCGCCATTTCGGCGGAAGAGATCATCGCCCGCACCCATGACCCGATGATCGCCGAGGGCGAGGCCCTGCTGGCCGAGGGTATCGCCCGCTCACGCGACGACATCGACGTGGTCTGGGTCAATGGCTACGGCTTCCCGCGCGCCCTGGGTGGCCCGATGCACTGGGACGCCAACGGGAGGGGGCAGGCATGAGCACGGTCACCGACATCCGCGCCGAAGAGGTCGAGGCGGGCATCCTGCGGATCACCCTCGACGGCGCCACCACCCGCAACTCGATCGGGCGCGACCAGTACGACGCCCTGCGCGCCACGCTGATCGACGCCGCCACCCGCCGCGATCTGCGCGCCGTGGTGCTGACCGGCGCCGGAGGCTTCTTCAGCTCGGGCGGCAATGTCTCGGCGCTGAAGGAAGGCCGCGCTCTGCCGCTGTCCGAGGTGATGAAGAACACCGACGCCCTCGGCGCGATGATCCTGGCGCTGCGCAACTGCCCGCTGCCGGTGATCGGCGCGGTCGAGGGCGGGGCGGCGGGTCTCGGGCTGGCGCTGGCGCTATCCTGCGACATGCTGGTCGCCTCGGAGGCGGCGAAGTTCACGGCGGCCTACGTGAAGATCGGCCTGACCCCCGACGGCGGTACCACCCATTTCCTGCGCGAGGCCCTGCCCCGTCAGCTGGTCAGCGAGATGTGCCTGCTGGGCCGTCCCCTGCCCGCCGCCCGGCTGCACCAGGCCGGGGCGATCAACCTGCTGACCCCCGAGGGCGGCGCGCTTGAGGGCGCGATGGAGCTGGCCCGCGCCTGCGCGAAAGGCCCCCGCACCGCCATGGCCGCCATCAAGGCCGAGATCGAAGCCGCCCCCCTGAACGGCCTGGCCGCCCAGCTCGACCTCGAAGCGCGCGGCATCAACACCGCGCGCTACGGCGACGAGGCCGGCGAGGGTCTCGCCGCCTTCCTCGAAAAGCGCACGCCGGATTTCGGCCCGCAGGGCGGAGAGGGAGAGAGCCGATGATCCGCGACCCGCAAGAGCTGGAGAGCCTGCTAGGCAGCGTGCGCGACTGGGTGCGCGCCACCGCCCATCCGGCCGAGGACATCGTTGACGAGCGCGACGAGGTGCCGGCCGAAATCGTCGCCGACATGGCCGCACGCGGCTATTTCGGCTGGTCCATCCCGGCGGAATACGGCGGCCTTGGCCTGACCACCGAGGAACTGGTCCTGGGCGCGATGGAGCTGTCGCAATGTGCCGTCGCCTTCCGCGCCCGCGTCGGCACCAATACCGGCATCGGCTCGGAGGCGCTGGTGGCCGATGGCACCGACTGGCAGAAACAGACCTACCTGCCCCTGCTGGCCAGCGGAGAGATGACGGGCAGCTTCGCGCTGACCGAACCCGAGGCGGGCTCGGACGCCTCGGCGCTGACCACCTCGGCGCGGCGCGATGGCGATGACTACATCCTCGACGGGATGAAGTGCTACATCACCAACGCGCCGATTGCCGACCTCTTCACCGTCATGGCCCGCACCGATCCCGACACGCCCGGCGCGCGCGGCGTTTCGGCCTTCCTGGTCGAACGCTCGATGCCCGGCCTGACCACCTCGGCAGGCTACAGGATGATGGGCCAGCGGGGCTCGCCCGTGGGCGAGGTGCATCTGTCGGGCGTCCGCGTCCCCGCCCGCAACCTGATCGGCGGGGTCGAGGGCCAGGGCTTCCGCACTGCCATGAAGGTGCTGAACAAGCAGCGCATCCACCTGGCCGCGCTCTGCACCGGGCCGGCGATCCGCATGCTGGACATGGCGCTGGAGCACGCCGAGACCCGCCACCAGTCCGGTCGCGCCATCGCGGATTTCCAGCTGGTCGCCGCCCTGCTGGCCGACTGCCGCACCGACATCGAGGCCGCCCGCGCCCTGGTCCTGCAGACCGCCCGCGCCCGCGACGAGGGGCGCGACATCGCGCTGGAAGCCTCGATCTGCAAGTATTTCGCCTCCGAGGCCTGCGGCCGCGTGGCGGACCGCTGCGTACAGGTCTTCGGCGGGGCGGGCTATGTCGCCGATCATTCCAGCATCGAGCGCTACTACCGCGATATCCGGCTGTTCCGCCTCTACGAGGGCACCAGCCAGATCCATCAGCTCAACATCATGAAGCAGATGCGCCGCGCCCGGGCGTGAGCGCGACAGGGAGGAGACCCGACATGCAGTGCCAATGCATCCAGCACTTCGGCCAGCCGCTGGCCAGCGAGCAGCGCCCCGACATGACCCCGACCGGCACCGAAGTGATCCTTGAAGTCGTGGCGGCGGGCGTCTGCCATACCGACCTGCACATGCGCGAAGGCGGCGTCGACCTGGGCCGCGGAGAGCGGCTGAACTATGCCGACCGGGGCATCAAGCTGCCCCTGACCGTCGGCCACGAGACCGTCGGCCGTGTCATCGCCGCCGGTCCAGACGCCGGCGAGATCGACATGTCCCGCACCTATGTCGTCTTCCCCTGGTGCGGCTGTGGCGACTGCGAGCTTTGCCGGCGCGGCGACGAGAACCTCTGCGCCACGCCCCGCTATCTCGGCATCCACGTCGACGGCGGCTATGCGACCCAGTTGCGCATCGCCCACCCCCGCTATCTGTTCGACATCGGCGACATGGACCCGGCCCGTGCAGCGCCGCTGGCCTGCTCGGGGCTGACCACCTTCTCGGCGCTGAAGAAGCTTGAAGGCAGCTATTTCGAGCAAGCGCCGCTGCTGATCGGCGCCGGCGGCCTGGGGCTGATGTGCATCCGGTTGCTGGCAGCCCTGGGCGCACAGGCCCCGGTGGTGGCCGACATCGACCCCGCCAAGCGGGCCGCCGCGCTGGAGGCCGGCGCCGTGGCGGTGATCGACCCCGCCGATCCGGAGGTGTTACAGCAGATCACCCACGCCTGCGGTGGTCGTCCCCCCCGCGCGATCCTGGACTTCGTCGGCGCCGAGGCGACCGCCAAGCTGGCCTTCGACGCGCTGCCCCGCAACGGCAAGCTGGTCACGGTTGGCCTTTTCGGCGGCGCCGCCCCCTGGTCACTGCCGATGATCACGCTGAAATCGGTGCATATCATGGGCAGCTACGTCGGCTCCCTGACCGAGTTCGCGGAGCTGATCGAGATCGCCCGCACCGGAGCCATCGACGCGATCCCCAGCACCCTCTTCCCGCTGGAGCAGGCCGAAGAAACGCTGAACCTGCTCGAAGCGGGCAAGGTCCTGGGGCGTGCGGTCCTGTCCCCGGCTGCGCGCTAGCTGAAGCCTGGCCGGGCGGTCATACCCCATGTCGCGGCAGCCCCCCGCGCGCGCTGGCGACCGCCCCGGCCATTTGTGAACCAGCTTCAGGTGGGAAGGGCATGTCGCCAGATGGGTGCCGGCGAACCTTCCAGCCTGCCCTGCCCAGGGCGGCCCTTGCCCCGCCTGCACGTGGCGGAGCACAGCCCTGCGAAGCCGACCTGGCCCACATTCTCCGCAGTCCGATTTGGCATCTGGGCACCTTGATCCCCTCCCGCGCCGGATATAGAACATTTGCGGAACACATATGGGAGGACATCATGCAAACCCCGGATCTTTCGCCTCGGGCCCGTGCTCTCCTGGGCAAGGCCTTCCATGGCCGCAAGGACCGCTTGTCCTTCAACAGCGCCCTCTCATGCCCAAGCCCGCAAGCCATGGAAGTCCTGGAGGAACTGATCCGCAACCGGCTGATCTTCCGGGACACGGATTGGGAGGGAGCGCCGGTCTATCGGCTGACCATCCTCGGCACCGTGGTCGACCGGGCGCCCTGCGCGACGCCGGCAGCCTCCCGCGCCTTCATCAGGAAGCACCTCACCTTCCCGATCTACGCCCCTCGGACCAGCCAGGCACCCGAAAGCCATCTGCGCGAGGCTGAGTGAACCTGTCCGAAGCCGAGCGTTCCCCGCAAGACGGACCAAATGAGCGTCCGCCGATCCGCGATTCGGAACGGGTGATTCAACTGGGCACCTCAAGCCGCCGAATTTGAAACGATTTTCCTTCCAAGAGAGCAAACGATGGCGACCCCGGCAGGATCAGAACCTGCATCCCGCCCTCTGGAGGGGGCAGACCCCGCAGAGTAGGGGAAGGTGCCCCCAAGAGCCTACCCGATGCGGAACATCGAAGAGCGGCTTTCCTGCCGCCAAGGCCGGTACCCTAGAGCCAAAGGCAAGTTACGCAGCCAGAGGCACATTTCGAGCAATGCCCCGGACACACCAGGGCATTGCCGTCATCCCCTGCGGGGAGACCTTTCCGAGAAGATCAGAAGGTCATGTTGAGCCCGACCACCAGCGTCTCTTTCGTGCGATTTCCGTTGAAACCGTCATAGCGTCCGTACACGACATTGAGCATCGCGGAGCGAGACAGATTGACGGTCGCGCCGATGAAACTGTTCAGATAGGCCGCCTCGTCAACAAGGCCGTCGTAGGAATTGGCGACTTCCAGATCGACTCCCAGGCCGACATAGGGATGGATCTTGCCGGGCCCCACATGCTGTAGCGAAGCCTTGGCATAGACCGAACCATAGGTCTCGGTGGCATTGCCGCCTGGGCCGATCACCGTGCCACCCAGGGAGTTCGTCGTCTCCTCGAACCAGGTTTTCTGCCAGGCGGCACCGACGTTGGGGCGCAGAATCCAGCCCTCCGGCAGAGACGGAACATCTGTCTGAGTGAAGGTGCCAACCGCATCGAACTGCAGGTACAGCCGCTTTGCGTCCTGACGCGAGTCCATGGTCACCATGGGCAGGGGAATGCTGGTGTCCGAGGTTTCATCAAACCAGGCCGCACGCATCGCGAGGCCCCAATGGTCATTCACGACCTTCAAGACATCCGCGCGCAAGGCAAGGCTTTCAGTTCCGATGTGGCCCCCATTGTGAAGCATCTCGACCTCGTTGCGGCTTGCCTCGATGCCGATCCCCATCAGCAGGTCCGGCCCCGGCGCGTAGAGATACTGCAGGGAAAACCCGTGCTGCTCGCTGTCGGTCTCCAGCTCGGTGCCACCATTGCTGGTCGGGGATGCATCGGTCCAGCGGTTGTCGAGGCTGAAACGCAGGTAAGAAGCCGTCTCGCTGGGCCCCTTGTTCAGCTGGGCAATACCGCTGAGGGGCATGATCAGGTCACCCAGGTCATCCGAGTAGCCCTCGGAGGGCGTCCCCGGAAGATCCGCCAGCGCGATCATCGCACGGCCGACACCGACCCGTCCCTGCAGCGTTCCATAGCGCTCGTTCGAGGACATGATGCCCAGAAGCCCGCTTTTGCCCATGTTGGCCAGAACCTGGATCGAAAGGGGCGGCAGGCCCCCGGGCCCCATGGCGGGGGGCCCGTCTGCCTGGGCTGCCGTTGCCGGGCACAGGATTACAGCGCCCAAAGCGCAGGTCGCAATGAGTTTGAGCATCTCGCTCCTCCAATGATGCATGATGATGCGGAGGCCCTCCTGCCTCCACCAGTCAGCCGACACGCGCAGCGCGCGGCCAGGCCGCGGGCATGATCCGACCGGTCGCGCCCCGACGTTCATGGCCGGGACACGCCTACCGCGGACCTCCCGCGGATATCCGAAACCCTCCGTCACGGAGCCGGCAGGCTCCACGACAGCGGTCAAAGTTCGATGATGTCCTCTCCTCCTCTGCGCGGTCGCAACATCCCCTTGGCGACCAGGCACCTCCTCACGACTCGGACCGTAACGAGAGGCAGGGGCAAATCAAAAATTGATTGTACTGCATTCATGTATTCACAGGATGAATACACGGGCCTGCACAGCCCTGCCCACTCAGCCTTCCGAGTCGCCGACGCAGGCACGCACGACCCCGCGCAGCCAGATCAGCCCGGGATCACGGGTGCGGTGCTTGTGCCAGCGCATGCTCTGCTGCAGCGGCGCGATGGCGAAGGGCGCCGGGCACTCGGCCAGCCCGCCCCGTGCCACGGCAACGCGCGCAAGCCGCTTCTGGATCAACGCGACCCGGTCGGTGCCCCTGATCAGATCGGGGATCGCCGAGAAGAGATAGGACCACATCACCGTGCGAGGCACGATTCCGGCTTCCCGCATGGCGACCTCCGAATAGCTCTTGTGGCCGCTCAGCGGCTCCATCAGGACTTGCGGCGCGGCAGAGAAACGCTCAAGCGTCATGGGCCCCTGCGCATGGGGACTGTCGTTGTCGAACAGCACCACCAGATCGTCCTCGAAGAGGATCTCGTGATCCTGGTCGATCGGTCCGAGGTAGTCCGGCACGATCAGCATGTCCGCTTCTCCGCTGTCCAGAAGCTTGCTCGGGTCAGAGTGCTGCGGGCGCAGGTTCAGGCGGATGTTCGGCGCCTGCTCGGCCACGGCACGCGCCAGCGGCCCGCCCAGCACGGCCAGAGAGTAGTCCGACAGAACGATGTTGAACGTCCGCGCATCGCTCAGCGGTTCGAACACTGGCCGGATACGTGTCGCGCTCTCCACCCGCATCATGATTTCGCGCACCGGCTCGCGCAACGTCTCCGCCAGCGGCGACAACTCCATGCCCCGCCCGACCTGAACCAGCAGCGGATCGTCGAAGAAGGTTCGCAGCCGGCCCAAGGCGTTCGACATGGCAGACTGGGTGATGAACATCTCTTCGGACGCCCGGGTCACGCTGCGGGTCTTCAGCAAAACATCCAGCGCCGCCAGCAGGTTCATGTCGAGCTTGTTGAAACGCATCCGGTCACCCTCCCCATCAATTCACCTGATGAATGGCAGCCATTCATCGGAGCAATTTCCTAAATACCTCCACGAGAGCTACACGATTGGCAAGCAGGATTCGCACCCGCCCCGATCCGGGTGCAGGCAGATGGAGGAGCTCAGCCATGCGCATCATCGGACCCGACTACCTGGTGTTCGGGGTTGACGATCTGGAGGGATCGAAGACCTACCTCAAGGATTTCGGCCTGAAGCCGGTGCAGCTGGACGATACCGGCTGGCTCTATGAAGCGCTGGACGGCACCGGGGTCATCATCCGCCCCAAGTCCGATCCCAGCCTGCCCGCCCCGCTCGAGACCAAGAACATGCTGCGCCAGCAGATCTACGGCGTCGAGGATGCCGGCGCGCTGGATGAGATCGAGGCCGAGATGTCGAAGGACCGCCGGGTCACCCGGCTTTCGGACGGTTCCCTGGAGTTCAAGGACGACCTGGGCTTCGAGCTGCGTTTCCAGGTCACCATCCGGCGCGAGCTGTCGATGCCGGCCGAGAAGATCAACGCCCCCGGCGCCCCGGCGCAGCGTGCTCCGAACGAGCTGGGCGTGACCGACGACATGGCCGCCCTGCCCCGCTCGCTCAGCCACGTCGTGCTCTTCGTGCCCGACATGGACAAGGTGGTGCGGTTCTTCTGCGACCGCCTGGGCTTCGTCGTCACCGACGTGCTGACCGGCGCGGGTCCCTTCCTGCGTCCGCAGGCCAATGACGACCACCACACCCACTTCTTCATCCGCACCCCCGCCTACATGCAGGGCTGCGAGCACCTGGCCTTCCACATGGGCGGCCCGACCGAGCTGATGGTTGCCGGCGACCGTTTCGTCCGCAAGGGCTACCAGAGCTTCTGGGGACCGGGTCGGCACAAGTTCGGCTCGAACTGGTTCTGGTACTTCAACAGCCCCCTCGGCGTTCACTTCGAATACGACGCCGACATGGACAAGCACGATGACAGCTGGGTCGCGCGCGAGGCCCCGAACGGTCCCGAGGCCAGCCAGATCTTCCTGCTGCAATGGCGCGAGAAGTGGGCGCCCAGCGGAGGTCCCGAAGGCGGTTCCGGCGCATGAGCGCAGGCCAGCTGAGACTGTGCCACCGCGATGACATTCCAGAAGGCGCCGCCCGCGGTTTCCTGCCGCTTCCGGATGCGCCGCGCAATGTCATCGTGGTGAACCGCGGCGGGCAGCTCCATGCCTACATGGATTCCTGCCCGCATTACCGAGGCGGCACGCCCATGGCGTGGCGCAAGGACGCCTACCTCGACGCCGAGGGCGCCCACATCGCCTGCCATGCCCATGGCGCACTCTTCGACATCGAGACGGGGGCCTGCGTGTCAGGCCCCTGCCTGGGAAGAAAACTGACCCGTGTCCCCCTCTCGGAGGCGCCGGACGGGTCCATCAGCGTACCGGCCCAGGTCGCCGGACGCGCAGCACGGGAGAGCTGACAGTGAAAACGGGAGGAGAGACCATGGCAAGCGCACGCAGGGTCCTGATCATCGGCGGTGGCTTCTCGGGCATGTCCGCGGCCATCATGCTGGCCCGCGGCGGCATCGAGACCGACCTGGTAGAGATCGACGCCGGCTGGCGCAGCTATGGGGCGGGCATCAGCCTGCACGGCGCGACGCTGCGCGTGTTCCAGCAGTTGGGCATTCTCGAGGCCTTCAAGCGCGAAGGTGCGGCGACCGATGGGCTGATCGTGCGGATGCCGCACAACGATCAGGAGATCGTCACCCTGCCCACCCCGCCGATGCCCGGCACCGGCCTGCCCGGCAATGCCGCCATCATGCGCCCGGCGCTGGCCGCGATCCTGTCGGAAGCCACCCGCGCGGCCGGGGTCTCGGTCAAGCTGGGCCACAGCTTCGAGACCATCGAGCAGGACGCCGAGGGCGTGACCGTCACCTTCACCGACGGCACCTCTGGTCGCTACGACGCGGTGATCGGCGCCGACGGGCTCTATTCCAAGACCCGCACCACGCTGATGCCCGATGCCCCGAAGCCCGCCTACGTGGGCCAGGCCGTCTGGCGCGCCGAGCTGCCGACGCCCGAGGGTCTCAACTCGCTCAACATGTGGCTGGGCGACGGTCTGAAAGTCGGGATCAACCCGGTTTCCGAAGGCCGCAGCTACATGTTCATCACCGAGGACCGGCCCAGCAACGACTGGATCGAGGAGGCCGAGCTGCTGCCCGCCATGAAGGCGATGCTCGACCGCTTCCCCTCGCCCATCCTGACCGCGGTCAAGGAGGCGCTGAGCGAGGAGAGCAAGCTGATCTATCGCCCGCTCGAAAAGCTGCTGCTGCCCCAGCCCTGGCACGTCGGCCGCGTCATGCTGATCGGCGACGCGGTCCATGCCACCACCCCGCACCTCGGTGCCGGGGCCTGCATCGGCATGGAAGACGGCGTGGTGCTGGCCGAAGAGCTGATGCGCGAGGGCACCGTGGCCGAGGCCTTCGCCCGGCACGAGGCACGCCGCTGGGAGCGCTGCAACATGGTGGTGGAGAACTCCGCACGGCTCTCGGAGATCGAGGTGCAGCGCGGCGACCAGGGAGAGCACAACGCGATCATGGGACGTTCGATGATGGCCCTGACCGAACCGGTCTGAGCAGGCACCACGTCGTCTGTCCGGCAACGGGCAGCCAAAAGGAACGGTCGGTAGAGGAGCCGACCACCAGGGAGGAGAAAAGATGACTGACACTGCAGCCCCCGCGGCGGCCATGGCCCCCGCGCAAGGCATCAAACGCACCGGAGCCATCGCGCTCGTGGTGGGACATTGTGCGGGCCTCGTCGATCTGGTCGCGCTGCCCGTCTGGGTCGGCGCGCTGATCGGCCGGTTCGGCTTCGGCCCGCGTGAAGCCGGCGCCCTGGTGACGCTGTTCCTGCTCGGCGCCGTGCTGGCCAGCGTACTGACCGCGCGCAACTTCACCCGGCTGCCGCGCAAGGCGCTGACCGTGGCGGGCTTCGGCCTGGCGGCGCTGGCCTTCCTTCTGGCCTCGCAGCAAACCGCCTTCCTGCCGCTCGCGGCCCTGCATCTGCTGGGCGGCCTGGCCAATGGCATGGCGCTGAGCCTCGTGCATGGCACCATGGGCCGCGCCGGCAACCCGCACCGGCTCTTTGCCTTCGCCGGCATCGGCCTGGGCCTCTTCGGCGTGATCTACATGGGCGCGGTGCCGCAGCTGATGTTGCAGCATGGCGGCATGGTGCTGTTCTTCAGCTTCGGCGCGATCATGGCGCTGGCGACGCTGATCTCGCTGCTGGCCTTCCCCAAGGTCGAGGACCGCACCCAGGGTGCCACGCCGCGCAGCCCGCTGGCGCCCGGCGTCATGGCGGTGGTCGCGGGCGTCAGCCTGATGACCTTCAACCAGGCCATGGTCTTCTCCTTCGTCGAAGTCATCGGCTCGGCCCGCGGTTTCGCACCGCAAGCCATCGTCGGCACGCTGATCGCGCTAGGCCTGGTGAACTTCGTCGGCCCCGCCCCGCTGGCCGCGCTGCTTGAGAAGCGTATCTCGGCGGGCCGCGTGGTGATCGCGGGGCCGATGGTCCAGGCGGTGCTGGCGCTGGTGATCACCTTCGCCTCGGTCTTCGCCCTCTGGGCACCGGTAGCGGCGATCTTCGTGGCGGTGCAGGTCTTCACCCATACCTTCGCCTTCGGCCTGCTGTCCCGCATGGACACGTCCGGCCGGACCGCCGCCGCCACCCCGGCCATGCTGATGACCGGCTCGGCGCTTGGCCCGATCATCGGTGGTGCCCTGCTGGAAGGTATCTCCATCGAAGCCCTGGGCCTGATGGCCGTGGTCGTCGCTGGCCTCTCGGTTGCCTGCTTCGCCCGAGGCATCCGCGCCAGCCGCTGATCGAACGACCGGGTCCGCTCCTCTGGGCGGGCCCGGCACTGTTCCGACACCGGGCCTGCAAGCGGCCCGACATGGGGAGGAGACCCAGATGTTCGCACGACATTTCAAACGACCCGCCGCCGCCCTTGCGCTGCTGGCCTGCACCGCGCTTCCGGCGATGGCCGAGACCAGCTTCACCGTGCTTGGCAGCGGCGGCGGCCCGATCGCCCGCGCCGACCGGTCGCAGCCCGCGAACCTGCTGCAGGTCAACGGCCGCAACATCGTCGTCGACGCCGGAGACGGCCTGTCGATCCGTCTTGCCGCCAAGCGCCTGCGCATGGGCGACGTGGATGACGTGCTGCTCAGCCACCTGCATTTCGACCACGTCGGCGGCCTGCTCGCCGTGCTCGGCCAGCGCTTCCAGACGAACCCGGCCAAGCCGGTGATGATCTTCGGCCCTCCGGGCACCAAGGCGCTGATCGCCGGCATGGTCGAGGGCATGGGCCCGGCGATGGAAGCCGCCTACGGCATGGAAGATGCCACCATCATGACCGCCGAGGAGCTGGTCCAGGTGCAGGAAATCCGTGGCGGAGAGAGCTTCTCGCTGGGGGATGTCACCGTCACCACGGCCAAGAACAGCCACTACAGCTTCGCCCATGGCAGCGAGATGGATCAGAAGTACGAATCCCTCTCCTTCCGCTTCGACACCCCCGATCGCAGCATCGTCTACACCGGCGATACCGGCTGGTCCGATGCGGTGATCGAGCTGTCGCAGGGCGTCGACCTGCTGGTGGCCGAGCTGATCGACCTGCCCTCGACCATGGAGGCCGTGCGCCGCACCGCCCCCGAGCACCTGATCGGCGAGATCGAGCAGCATCTCTCCAGCCACCACCTGTCCCCGGCGGAGGTCGGCCGCCTGGCCGCCGAGGCCAAGGCGGGCAAGATCGTCGCCACCCACCTTTCCGCCGGCGCGCGCATCACGCCCGAGATGACCGAAGGCTGGGCGCAGGAGATCTCTGCCGCCTTCGATGGCGAGGTCGCCATCGCCCAGGACCTCCAGGACTACTGACACCGGCGCGGGGCATTCAGCGGATGAATGCCCCGCATCATGACTTTCCATTTTCCGAATGGATCCACGCCGAATAGCTCACCCTGATCCGAGGCCCCGGCCTCGGGACACCCCCGCAGATCAAAGGACCCTTGCCATGGCGATGTTCAACTATTTCCCCAACTACGTCTGGAACCTGACGGTCTCCATCGCGCTCGGCTCCGGCGGCCAGATCGGCGAGATCATGGACATGTGCCAGCCGCTGCTAGAGAAGGCGAAGAACGGCGAAGACGCAGGCACCCGCGACTTCATGGACGCCTGGGTCGGCGTGGCCGACAAGCTGATCGGGCTGGCGGAAGAGGAAGAAGCCGAGGGCCGTTTCTTCTCGGCCGGCGAGATGCGCAAGCGCGCGGCGCTCTACTACATCGTTGCCGAACGCATGCAGGGCCAGGGCGATCCTGAACGCATGGTCACCTACAAGAAGGGCCTCGCGAACTTCGAGCAGGGCACCCGGCAGGCCGGCGACAAGGTCCAGCGCTTCGAGGTCCCCTATGGCGACAAGGTCATCCCCGTGCTCTACACCCCCGCCGAGGGCGTCGAGGGGCCGGCACCTGCGGTGGTCTATCTGAACGGTCTGGATAGCTGCAAGGAGCTGCTCTACTGGTCCTGGCTGCCTCATGAACTGGCCAAGCGCGGCATCGCCACGCTCTGTGTCGACCAGCCCGGCACCGGCGAAAGCCTGCGCCTGCTGGACCTGCCCGCGCATTACGACAGCGAGAAATGGGGCACCCCGATCTACGAATGGCTGGCGGCCCGCGAGGACGTGGACGCCGCGCGCATCGGCATCACCGGCATCTCGCTGGGTGGCTACTACGCGCCCCGCGTCTGCGCCAACGAGCCGCGTTTTGCCTCCGGTGCCGTCTGGGGCGCCAACCACAACTGGGCCGAAGTGCAGCAGAAGCGCCTGAAGCGCGAGGGCGAGAACCCCGTCCCGCACTATTGGGACCACGTGAAGTGGGTCTTCGGCGCCAAGGACATGGATACCTTCTTCGAGAAGGCCGCGGGCTTCTGCCTCGACGGCCAGATGGAGAAGATCAAGGTGCCCTTCCTGGTCACCCATGGCTCCAAGGACCGCCAGATCGCGCTCGACTACGCGCATCAGTCCTACGACCAGCTGGTCAACTCTCCGCTCCGCAAGCTGAAGATCTTCACCGAGCGTGAAGGCGGCGTGGAGCACGTGGGCGCAGACAACATGAGCTACGGCCGCAACTACATCGCCGACTGGTTCGCCGAGACCCTCGGCGGCCGTACCGGCGTGGAGGGCTGAAATGCGTTTCGCCACTCTCGCAGACGGCAGCCCCGACGGGCGGCTGCACCTGGTCAGCCGTGACAACAGCCGCTGCATTCCTGCGGCGGCGGTCTCCAGCCTGCGGCTGCTGATGGAGGACTGGGACAGCTTCGCCCCGGCGCTCGAGGCGGAATATGCCGCCCTGAACGACGGCGGCGGCGCCCCCTTCCAGCCCGCCGGGGCGCTGGCCCCCCTGCCCCGCGCCTGGCAATGGCTGGACGGGTCGGCCTATGACAGCCACGGCGCGCTGATGCAGAAGGTCTTCGGCGCCGATCCGAACCCGGAAGGCCGCCCGCTGATGTACCAGGGCATGTCGCATTGCTTCCTCGGCGGGGCGCAGGACGTGCCGCTGCCCTCGGAAGACGACGGCATCGACTTCGAGGGCGAATTCGGCGTGATCTGTGACAGCGTCCCGATGGGCAGCACGCCCGCCGAGGCCGCCGCGCGCATCCGCCTGCTGGTGCAGATCAACGACTGGTCGCTGCGCGCCATCGCCCCCGTCGAGATGAAGACCGGCTTCGGCTGGGTTCAGGCCAAGCCCGCCTGCGCCGTGGCCCCCGTCGCGCTCACCCCCGACGAGCTGGGCGAGGCCTGGCGCGACAGCCGCATCGACCTGCCGCTTCAGGTGGACCTGAACGGCACCCGCTTCGGCCTCGCCGAGGGCTACCCGATGAGCTACGGCTTCGACCAGCTCATCGCCCATGCCGCGCAGTCGCGTGACCTGGTGGCGGGTACGGTGCTGGGCTCCGGCACGGTCTCGAACGAGACCTACCGCGAGGTGGGTTCGACCTGCATCGCCGAGCGCCGGGCCATCGAGCTGCTGGACGAGGGCAAGCAGAGCACCCCCTACATGCACTTCGGAGACCGCGTCTTCATGGAGTGCCGCAGCCGCGATCAGGCACCGCTCTTCGGGGCCATCGACCAGCAGGTCGTCAAGGGAGGCCGCGCATGAGCCGCCGTATCATCGACCTCTCGGTCACGCTGACCGACGCCTTCCCCACCGATCCGCCCGGCATGGGCCCCTCGATCGAGTACAAGGCCCATGACACCGGCGCCGAGGACTATGCCCGCATGTTCGGCATCCCCGTCGAGCACCAGCTGGACGGGGCCGGCGCGGCGGCAGAAAAGCTCTCGCTGACCACTCACAACGGCACCCACCTGGATGCGCCCTGGCATTATCACCCGACGATGAACAAGGGCGAGCGCGCCATCACCATCGACGAGGTGCCGTTGGACTGGTGCATGGGGCCGGGCGTGAAGCTCGACTTCCGCGACATGCCAGACGGTCACGTGGTCACCGCCGCCGAGATGGCTGCGGAATTCGACCGCATCGGCCATGAGCTGAAGCCGGGAGACATCGTGCTGGTCAACACCCGCGCAGGCGCCCTCTACGGAGAGCCGGGCTATCTGGCGGCGGGCTGCGGCATCGGACGCGAGGCGACGCTCTGGCTGACCGAGCGCGGCATGAAGGTCTGCGGCACGGACGCCTGGAGCTGGGACGCGCCGCTGAAGGGCGTGGCCGACAAGGCCAAGGCCACCGGCCAGTGGGATCTCTTCTGGGAAGGCCACAAGGCTGGCGCCGAGACGGTCTATTGCCACATGGAGAAGATGGCCAATCTCGACCAGCTGCCGGATACCGGATTCGAGGTCATCTGCTTCCCGGTGAAGGTCGCGCGCGGCTCTGCCGGTTGGTGCCGCCCGGTGGCCTTGCTTTAGTCCTGTCGCCATCAGCTCAGGCCCAGGACACTCAAGGGCGCAGCCTTGGCGCGGGGCGCCAATGGCTCCGGACGCGTTTCTGCACCCCCCCCTGAGCGGGTGGCGGAGAGGCTGTCGGCGGCCCTGACCCGCGCCGAAAACCCCGGGGCGACACTGAATGCCGCCCCGGGGGCGCATGTCTTGGTGCCCCTAGACGGCCCGGTACCCAGCGCGCGCGCTCTTCGAGAAAGGCCAGCTGGTCACCGTGCCGCGCAGAGGCATCTGGACGTGGCGCTCTACGGTCGGACGGTGCGATCCGCCGTCAGGTTCGCCCCATAGCAGCGAGAGCTCAGTGCCTTCTGCGGCCATCCCCTCGTCGACGCAGGCGAGGGCGACCCAGGTGCGATCCGGCGCGATGAAGTTCAGGTAGCACGACACCCCCACAGCCTGGCCATCGCGCGTGCTTACCGCGTCGAAGGGATAGGCTGCGTAATGCGCCGAGGGTTCCTCCATCGCCTTGCCTTTGGGCCCATTGCCCATTTGGCTGCTGTAGACGGCGGTGGCATCCGCGGGATCAATCACCAGCGACACCTTTCGCCGATGTGGGCTGTCCTTCATCTTCTCAAGAGCCTCGCGACCGATGAAGTCGTGATCGAAACGGATCAGCCGCCCATAATCCAGATCCCAAGGCGTAAAGTAATAGTCCTCGATCCGGCTGCTGGCGAAGCTGCCGCCCAGCGAGGCTAGGCCGTCGAAGCTGAACGCAGGCAACCACTCGCGGTAGGCACGCATGGCTTCGTCCGAGTAGATCGCCGGGAAGACGCACCCCCACCAGCCGCTTTCCACCGTGGCCGATCCATAGGCACGCGCGCCCACCTGCCGCAGGTCGTATTTCGTGCCGGCCTCCAGCAGCAGGCCCTTCACGCGGTCGTAGTGCTCAACCGGGCCCCAGAACTCCAGGCCCGGAGCGCCCCCCATGCCATGCCGCAGCGTGCGATAGGTTTCCCCACCGACCGATATATGGCCCATGCGGAAGAAACCCGAGGTCTCCAGTGGGCCGCCGTTCAGGTCTTCCAGAAGGTCCCAGGCCTGCGGGCCCTGCACCTCGAAGCGGAAGGTCTTCTTGGGCCTGTCGCTGTCCAGCTTGCGCTCGTCGCGGCGACAGGTCACGTCGAACTTGCCGAGCGAGGCGTTGAATTCGATCCAGCTGGCCACGGTCGGGCGACCAATGACGTTCAGCAAGGCCTCGCCCAGCCCCATCAGGACCATATCGCCGATCACGTAGCCATTGGGCGCACAGCAGACCAACTGCTTCGCCTTCCCATCCCCGAAACCGCTGAACCCGTTGATGGCGAGACTGGCGATGAAGGGGACCGCATCGGGACCTTCGACATACAGATCCGTCATGTGGAAGGACTGGTCCATCAGCGCGACGCCCTCGCGCCAGGCACGCTGCTCCTCCCGCCAGTTGGAAAACTCTGCCGCGATCGGGAATTGGTAAGGCCCCATCTGCGAGGTCCGCAGCATCTCCAATGCGGATGCGTGCTGGTCAATCTTCCGCTGAAGCGATGTCATGGCAAGTCTCCTCCTCTTGTCCTGTGACGCCTTCCAAGACTAGCCTGCGATCGAGGAGACGCCTTGGACCAGGGCGACAGCAGATTGGACCGAGGCGTCAGCCCAACAGTCTGGACGGGAGGAGCACATGCAGGAGACGGCGTACCCGCCGCCCCCTGGGCCGGGTTGGGATCACTTCACCACCAAGGGGTTCCGCCCCCGGGACGGGCTGCGCCGCTGGACAGAATGGGGCCAGAGCGCCTTTGGCGGCCTACAGGTCAGCCCCAGAGATCTCACGGACTTTGCCGGACGTGCTGCCCGCATGCCGCTCGGTCCTGCGGTCCTGTCCGTCATGACCTTCAGTCCTGCGCAGGCCTTGAAGCGCCGCCCGGAAACCGCAGTCGGCGCCGATGACGCGATCATCTTCAGCCTGCCTCGCGCGGGCCGCTTCACCTACATCTCTGGCGACGATCTCCCCATCGCGGTTAACGTGGGGGATATCTTCATCCGCGACCTTGCTCATCCCTGGTCCGCCTCTGCTGCCGGAGACAGCGATCTGATCACCCTGCGCCTGCCGTATCAGGAGTTCGCTGCGCGCTACGGAGACCCGCAGCATCTGGCCGGTCGCCACGCCGCAACACGCCCCGAGGTGGCCTGCGTCGGCAGCATCCTGCAGACGGCCCTCACGTTCCTCCAAAGCGATCCGGCAGAGGCGCAGCGCGACATTCTGGCGCGCAGCGTTCTGGATGCGCTTGGCATGTTGAAGCCCACAGAGCGGGTGCAAGTGACCGCCACCGAGTCTCTCCATCGCGCGGCCGTGCTCTATGTCGCGCGCCATCTGCCCGATCCAGAACTGTCCCCAACGATGGTCGCGCGGCAGATGGGGGTCAGCCCCCGCCGCCTTCAACGCGCCTTCCACGCCCGGGGGACGACGCTGCAAGGCACGATCCTGGACATGCGCCTTTCCCGGGCGGCCGAGGCGCTGTGCTGCTGGCGTGGCGCGGTCGGTATTACAGATCTGGCCATGTCACTGGGTTTCAACGATACCGCCTACTTCACCCGCGCTTTCGCCAGAAGATTTGGCCATCCCCCCAGCCGACACGGGACCGCGGCTCAGTGATGCGGCCCCCGCGGTCGCCCAAGCTTCCCCCAGAACCTTTCGGGCGGCCTTCCTTGGCTCGGCGACCCGAGCCAAGGCTGCGCCCAGGGAGCATCATCGCTGGTGCAGCCTTCGAACGCCGGGCGCAGTGAACCGGATCTCCGCTTGGCCATGTTTCTGATGCTCACCACCGATGGGCGCATTGATGCGCGACTGGCGCTTGCCTGGTCGCGCGTCGGCCGGGACCGACGCAGCATCAGCCTCCCGGCCTCGGGCTTAGGCCCGCAGGGGTCAGGCTGGCGTTCTGTCAACGACGCCCTGCTGGCCGCCCTCAGGACAGCTCAGGCGTCCGCACCCTCTGATCTTGTTTATCGAATGGGGCGGGCGGCAGGTTGGCTCCATCATGACCGGCTTCACTGCAGCCGGCGCACGGGCCGGAATCGACCATTGCACTCAGCACGACCTGGGACAACCCGCAGGGTGCTTCAGGGAAGACGCTGGGATGCCGATTGAAGAGATCGCCCAGATTCTCGGGCACTCCAACCCGATTGTCCCCAGGTCGATATGTCGCCAGTTTCCACCGGGCGACCTGCGTCGCGCCGCTGGTTCGCAGGGGTTCGGTGGACCACCTTTGGGTCAATGAAGCAGGGAGAAACTCCCCAAAATCCACGTAAATCTTTGATTTCATGGTGACCCCGACAGGATTCGAACCTGTAACCTGCCCCTTAGGAGGGGGCTGCTCTATCCAGTTGAGCCACGGGGCCGCGTGCCCGTCTTAGCGCGGTCAAACTGTCTTGTCATCGGCTGATCCGCCCGCGCGTTCGTTTCAATGCAACAGAAATAATCCGGGGAAGTTGCCGAGATCCCTGCACGTTTAAGCCGTCCTTAAAGCACTGCTGCCATAGCTTGCCCCGACTTCCGGATGGCCGCCTTCGGTCGGCTCTGCGTTCCGCAGTGATCCGGCCGCAAATGAGCAAGAGGGTTGAAGACATGACGGCAAGCGACGGCGCGGGTGCGCGCATCGGCATGAAGGCCGCTTCCTTTTCTCCGCTGGGGAACATGCGACTGGCCGTGAAACTGCCGCTGATCCTGACGCTCTTTGCGCTGGTCGTGGCCGCGGTGCTGACCGTCAGTTCCTACAGGGACGCGCGCCGGATCCTCGAGGAGCAGCTTAACGAAAGGTTCTCGACAACGCTGACAGCCCGCAGCCAGCAGCTGGAAAGCATGCTGAATGACACCGAGATGCTTCTGCTGGCCCAGGCCAGCGACCCCACCGTGCGGTCGGCCATGAACAGCTTCCTGCTCGGCTGGACCGCGCTCGGCGACGGGCCGACCTTCCTGCTGCAAAGGGAATATATCCACGACAACCCGAACCCGCGCGGTGACCGGGACTTCCTGATGTCGGGACCATCAGACCTGCAATACAATGTCGTGCACGGACGCTATCACCCCTTCCTGGACGAATTCGCCTCGGTGCGCGACCTGCAGGATCTCTACCTCGTCGACCGCGACGGCAACGTGCTCTACTCGGTCGAGAAGGACATCGATTTTGCCACCAACCTGCTGGAAGGCCCCTACAAGGACACCGGTCTGGCCCGTGCCTTCCGCGCCGCCATGGCCAAGGCCGACGGTGAAATCGCCTTCCAGGACTATTCCGCCTACGAGCCCGCAAATGGCGAACCGGCCAGCTTCATCGCGACGGTGGTAACCGGGCGCGATGGCGCCCCGATGGGTGCGGTCATCTACAACCTGCCCGCAGACCGTATCAACCAGATCATGAACGACGCCACGGGGCTGGGCGAAACCGGCGAGGCATATGTCGTCGGCAGTGACCTCGTGCTGCGCAGCAATTCACGCTTCGAGACCGGCCCGAGGATGCTGGAAACCATCGCAGAGAACCAGGCGCTGCGCGAGGCGGTCAACTCCGGCGAAGCGCAGTTCATCAATGGCCCGAACCTTCTTGACCGCCCCTCGGCCCTGATGGGGACCCTGATCACATACCATGACGCGGTCTGGGCCGTTCTCGTCGCGCAAGAGCAGGATGAACTCTACAAGCCCGTGATCGAACTGCGGAACCAGCTGCTGACCCAGGTCGGAGGCCTCATGTTGGTGCTGACCGTGATCGGCGTGCTGATCGCGCAATCCATCTCGAAGCCCTTTGTCCGCATCGGTGAGGCGATAGCGAGGGTGGCAGATGGCAACCTGACCGCCTCCATCCCAATGGTCGAGCGGCGCGATGATGTCGGCTTCCTCGCCACCCACCTTGAGGATCTTCGCGGCAAGCTGGCCAGCGCTGCGGACATGCGCCGCCAGCAGGAACGGCGTGCGAAGGAGCAGCACCAGGTGGTCGAACACCTGACCGGAGCGATTTCGCAGCTGGCAGAGGGCAACCTGACCGGGGTCATCCGGAACCCCTTCGCCGAAGACTACGAAGCCCTTCGCAACGGGTTCAACACCGCCCTGCTGAAGCTGAACGACTCGATCTCCGAACTTGTCAACTCGGCACGTGAAATCGACAATTCCGCCCATGACGTCGAGACTGCCTCGAACGACCTCAGCCAGCGCGCCATCGAACAGGCCGCCAGCCTGGAGGAAACCGCCGCCGCGATCACCCAGCTTTCAGCCTCGGTGAAATCCACCGCCGACAGCGCCTCGGAGGCCGACAATGTGATGATCCGCGCCAAGGAGAGCGCCAAGAAGAACGGCGAAGTGGTGACGCAGGCCATGGTCGCCATGGACAAGATCGCCAATTCGTCACAGAAGATCACACAGGTAACCTCGGTCATCGAAGACCTTGCCTTCCAGACCAACCTGCTGGCGCTCAACGCCGGGGTCGAAGCAGCCCGGGCCGGCGAGGCCGGACGTGGCTTTGCTGTCGTCGCCTCCGAAGTGCGGGCCCTGGCGCAACGCAGTTCCGAAGCGGCCAAGGAAATCAACGCATTGATCCAGGAGTCTGCCGAAAACGTCACCGGTGGCGTCGAGATGGTCGAGCGCGCCGGTCAGAGCTTCGAGAGCCTCATTGGCGAATTCGACAAGGTCTCGTCCTCTGTCTCGTCCATCGCCACCGCCGCCCGCGAACAATCGGTGGGCCTGGAAGAGATCAACTCCGCTGTCGACCAGTTGGACCAGGTCACCCAGAAGAATGCTGCCGTCGCCTCGTCGGTTCATGGCACTGGCAAGATGATGGTGACAGAAGCCGCGAAGCTAAATCGCATTTCAGCCAGCTTCCGCTGCGACGACAGCAAGGTCCGCCGTGCAGTTCAGGCGCCCTCTCCCGCCGCGCCGAACCGTCAGGTCCGGGCCGCAGTCAATGCGCCTGTCGCGGCGGACAATGTGTCCAGCGACGACTGGGCAGAGTTCTGAGCCACCACCGCGAGGCAGCCATGACAGCAAGTCGCCAACACGCCTTGGCGCGCGCGTCGGCTCTCATCCTCCGGCGGATTGCCCGCTTGATGAAGACCGCCACCGCGGGATAGCATCGGTCAACGTCGTCGAACCCAGGTTCGGCCCAGCTGACAGGATCTTCCCGTGACCAGAGCTCAGAACCGCCCTTTGACCCTTCGCGATGTTTCCGAGGCGTCCGGCGTCTCCGAGATGACGGTCAGCCGGGTGCTTCGCAATCGCGGCGATGTCAGCGAAGCCACCCGCCAGAAAGTCCTGCTGGCGGCGAAACGGATGGGCTATGTGCCCAACAAGATTGCCGGAGCGCTTGCCAGTCAGCGAGTGAACCTTGTGGCGGTGATCATTCCGTCAATGTCGAACATGGTTTTCCCCGAGGTGATGACCGGCATCAGCAGGGTTCTCGAAACGTCGCCCCTTCAGCCCGTGGTCGGTGTCACCGATTACCAGCCCGAGAAGGAAGAGAAGGTCCTGTACGAAATGCTGTCCTGGCGCCCCTCCGGGGTGATCATTGCAGGACTGGAACATTCCGAACCATCGCGCGCCATGCTCGAAGCCTCTGGCATTCCGGTGGTCGAAATCATGGATACGGATGGGACACCGATCGACAGCGCCGTCGGTATTTCGCATCGCCGCGCCGGTCGCGAGATGGGCCGGGCCATCCTGCGCGCGGGCTATCGCAGAATAGGCTTCCTCGGCACCCGGCTAGGGGCGGACCATCGCGCCCGGAAGCGCTTCGAAGGGTTCACCGAGGCACTGGCGAAGAATGGGATCGAGATCGCCGAGACCGAATTCTACTCGTCCGGCTCCGCCCTGGGCAAGGGGCGCGAACTGACCGAAGAAATGATGAAACGTCGCCCCGACCTGGATTGTCTCTATTATTCCAATGACATCGTCGGCGCTGGCGGCCTTCTTTGGCTGATGGAACAGGGCTACGACATTCCGGGCAAGCTGGGCCTCGCGGGCTTCAACGACGTCGAGCTTCTCAAGGGGCTGCCGCGCAAGTTGGCCACGATGGATTCCTGCAGAGGTGAGATCGGTCGGCGCGCCGCCGAGATCATTCTCGAGCGCGTCGAGAACCCGGACCTGGCGCCCGCCGGAAAGGTCGAACTCTCGCCCAAGATCAACTTCGGCGATACGCTGCGGATGGGCTGATGCCCCGCGACATTCTCGACAATACGCTTGCCCGCAGGGTCTTCCTGCACCGCCATGAGCTGGGTTCACCACCCGCTGGACCGGGGAAGGGTGACGACTTGCTGGGCCTGATCCAACGCCTCGGCTTCGTCCAGGTCGATTCGGTCAATACGCTCGCGCGGGCCCATGACATGATCCTGTTCGCCCGCCGTCCGGCCTATCGTCCGCGCAGCCTGAAACGATTGATCGAAAAGGACCGCGGGCTGTTCGAACACTGGACCCATGACGCCTCGGTCATACCCGTCGCCTGGTTGCCGCATTGGCAGCTGCGATTTTCCCGCGATGCGGCGCGACTTCGCGCCCGCTGGCCACGCTGGCAGGGCGACAAGTTTCTTGAGGAACTTCAGCAGGTTCGCGATCACGTCGCAGCACATGGAGAGGTTTGCTCAGCCGATCTGAAAGCCGAAGAGGCCCCCACCTCGACGGGCTGGTGGGACTGGCATCCGTCCAAGGCCGCGCTGGAATACCTCTGGCGCAGCGGCGAGCTGGCAATCTCTCGGCGGCAATCATTCCGCAAGTATTACGATCTAAGCTCTCGCGTGTTGGGAGACTGCCATGTTCCCGCGGTGACTGAAACGCTGGATTGGTTGATGAACGGGGCGCTGGACCGGCTGGGGTTTGCCACCAGCGGCGAACTGGCGGCTTTCTGGGATATCGCCTCTCCGCAGGAGGCGAAGGAATGGTGCGCGCGGGCCCTGTCCGTAGGCGAGATAGAGGAGGTTGAACTGATCGGT
>NZ_AFPM01000257.1 GCF_000220565.1 Oceanicola sp. S124
GTGCGTGGCGCCCGGGGCCGGCAGGACAGGGGACGTTCGCCCTGCCGGACCCGGGCCCGCCCGCAGCTCCGGGGGACGGCTGCGGGAGGAACCTGTCACGCCCCTCAGTCCAGGAACGCGACAGGCAGGCCGGCCCGGCCCGAAGGCCGGGAAAGCACATCGGTCAGCCGGCGTCAGGGCCACCGAAGAGGAAGAAGAACGGCGCCATCTGGCGCTCGCCATGGCGGCCTTCGCCGTGTCCGTCGCCATGGCCTTCGCCGTGTCCGTCGCCGCGGGGACCGTGTTCCGGACCGCGCGGTCCGAAGGGCTTGCGCGGACCGCCGTCACGGTCGCCGCCCTCGCCACGGGGACCACGCTCCATCCGCTCGGCCATCTTGGCCTGGGCGGCCTGGAACTCGGCCTCGCTGATCACGCCGTCCTTGTCGGTGTCGATGCGCGAGAACATCCCTTCGGCCCCGCGCGGCGCCTCGGGCGGCATCATCTCCTCGAGGCTCAGCACCCCGTCACCATTGGCATCGGCGCGTTCGAGCATCCGCTCGGCCGCCCGCTGCATCCGCGCCTGGCGCTGCGCCTCGGCGCGGGCTTCCATGGCCGCCACCATCTCGTCGGCCGACAGGGCGCCGTCGCCGTCGGTGTCGGCCTCGGCCAGGCGTTCGGCCATGCGCGCCTTGCCCTGAGCCTGGATTTCCTCCATGCTCAGATTGCCGTCGCCATCCGCGTCGGCCTGGGCGAAATCGAAGATCGGTCCGCGCGGCGGCACCGGGGACTGGCCCTGCTCCTGCGCGAATGCGGAGGTGGCCAGGGCGAGGGCGGTCATGCCGCCGAACAGGATCACGCGTTTCATTTCGTCTACTCCTCTTTCCCTTAGGGGACTGATGCGGCGGGGGGCATCCCGTCGTCATCTGGAGGGTAAAACGGGGCGGCGTGGCAGTTCCGTCGCCGCCCCGGTCGATTTTTTCGCAGATCCCTGCGGGCCGCCACGCGAGCCCCGGCGAAATTTAGTCTAAAACCCTGATATCTTGCGGAAATCAGGCAAACCAAGGATTGGGCGCACCGGCGGCGCTTTGCCTCATGGCACTGATTGCGGCAATCGTGATGATGCAGCGGCGCCCCCGAGAGGCGTCAAACGACCCGAAGGAGATCGCACCATGCAGGACAGCCAGCAGATCGCCCCCCCCGACGCGACCGTCGGGATGGAAGACCGCCCGCTCGGCCCGGCGCTGCGCCGCGGCTGGCGCCGACGGTGCCCGAACTGCGGCTCGGGCCCGATGCTGAAGGGCTACCTGAGCGTACGTGACCACTGCCCCGTCTGCCAGGAAGACCTGTCGCAGCACAGGGCGGACGACGGCCCTGCTTATATGACCATCCTGATCGTCGGCCACCTCTCGGCGCCGCTTCTGGGATCGGTCTGGATGGCCTGGCAACCCGAACCCCTGGTGCTATTCACCATCTTCGCTATTGGCACGGTCGGCCTGTCTCTCTACCTTCTCCCGAGGCTCAAGGGGGCGATGGTCGCCTTCCAGTGGGCCAGGAGGATGCACGGGTTCGGCCGCGGGATCTGATCCCGACGCGGTCTTTCCCCGAAGACTGACCCGGGGGAAGAATGTCGCAGACCGATCCGAAGGCCCTGCCGATCCGCGATGCGGCGACGGTGATCGCCCTGCGCCGCCGCGCCGGCCAACGCGAGGTCCTGATGGGACAACGCGGTGCGGGCGCCGTGTTCATGCCGATGAAGTTCGTCTTTCCCGGCGGCGCGGTCGATCCCGGCGATGCCGAGGTCGCCCTGGCCGCGCCGATCTCGGCCCCCTGCGCCGCGCGCCTGGATCTCGACGCCCCCGAGGGCGCGTCCCGTGCCCTGGCGGCCGCCGCGATCCGGGAGCTTTGGGAGGAGACGGGCCTGGTTCTGGGGCGCCCCGGCACCTGGCCCGATGCGCCGACGGACTGGCAGGGGTTCGCCGCGACCGGCCACCTGCCCGACGCCTCGGCGCTGCGCTTCGTCTTCCGCGCCGTGACGCCTCCCGGGCGCCCGCGCCGCTTCGATGCCCGGTTCTTCACTCTGGACGCCGATCAGGCCATTGCCGGAGACCTCGAGGATTTCTCGGCCGCCAGTGACGAGTTGAGCCACCTGCAGTGGATCCCCTTGCCCGAGGTGCGCCGCTTTGACCTGCCCTTCATCACCGAGGTGGTGCTGGCAGAGGTCGCCGCCCGCGACAGCGCAGAGGCCCCCGAAACCGTGCCCTACTTCACCCAGGACGACGAAGCGCAACTGTTCCATCGGCTCGGCGGCACCTCCCCCCTCACCTTCTGAGGCAAGAGAATTATTGATGATCAGAAGGTTGCGCGTCTTTCCTCAAGCGGATCGGCACCTCAGCCCAGGATGATCAGCCCCAGCACCGAGGCGGTGATCAGGGCGATCCCGCCGAATTCCTTGGCCGAGATCCTCTCTCGGAAGAAGAGTACCGAGGCCAGCAGCGAGAGCACAACTTCGAACTGGCCGACCGCGTAGACCAGCGCGGCGTTCTGCAGGGTGAACCCCGCGAACCAGCAGTAGGAGCCCGCCACCGAGGTCAGCCCGACCCAGATCGTGCGACGCCAGCCGAGCACGACACGGGTGATCTCTCCGCGTTCGGCCAGGGCCAGCCAGGCCCCCAGCAGAAGGACCTGAGAGGTGACCACGATCAGCAGCGTCAGCAGCGCCCGCGTGGCCGGTTCCGCGGGTACAAGAAGGGTCGCTCCGCGGATGGTCACCCCGGACAGGGCGAAGAACAACCCCGAGGTCACCCCCAGCACGGCGGCGCGATTTGCAAATCGTTTCAACCCCTTGCCCCCTGGCAGATCGGTCAGAAGCAAAACCCCCGCCAGCCCGGCGAGGATCGCAGCCAGGGCCAGGGCGCTGATGCTTTCCCCCAGGATCGCAAGGCCGACAAAGGCCGTCAGCAGCACTTCGGTTTTCTTCAGGGTGACCCCGACGGCGAAGTTCCGGCTCTTGAAGATCGCGACGACGCAGATGGTGGCCAGGATCTGGGTCACGCCTCCGATCAGCGCGTAGAGCCAGAAGAGGGGCGGCACCACCGGGAAGCTGCCACCCTGCAGGGCAAAGGCCAGCCAGACCAGCGGCGCGGCCCAGAGAAACCGGGCGAATGTGGCGCCTGCAGCGCTCAGTCCATTCGCGGAGAGCTGCTTTTGCAACATGAAACGGGCGGTCTGGAAAACGACCGCAGCGAGGGTGAAGAAGATCCAGGCGCTCATGCCCCCTCATGCGCCATTCCCCGGGAACCTGCCAGAGCCGATCTCACATGACCCTTGCAGTCTGACGGTCGGGCGGTTCAGACGTCCGGCCGCCCCCAGGCGATGCGGGCCCAGATCCGTTCATAGATCAGGTAGCAGACCAGTCCGAGGCCGGCATTGGCCAGCGCCATCAGACCTCCAGTGGCGAGTGACCCGGTGAAAGCCAGCCCAACGAGGCTCATCGTGACGAAGCCGAGCGCCGTCCATAGAATGCCCTTGAGCAAGCTGCGTGTCGTTGTTTCCATGATCGTCCCCTTTGGCACCAAGGTAGGGGGTCAGGACAGGACCCGGAACTCGGGATCTTGTTAACAAGTCCCGCGCTTCGTGATTTAATTCACGGCATGGCAGAGAAAATCGACAAACGTGATCGCGCCCAGCTGTTTCGACAACGGCTGAAGGACGCCATGGTGCAACGCGGCGCCACGCAAAGCGCCCTGGCGCGGCGGGTGGGTGTGGACCGTTCCACCATCTCGCAATTGCTCTCGGGGGACAGCCCCAGGCTGCCCAATGCCCAGGTGGTCGCGGAATGCGCCTCGGCGCTTGGCGTTTCGGCGGACTGGTTACTGGCCCTGTCGGAGCGACCGGAGACCGCAGCAGATGTTCTGGCGGGGACGGCACGGATGACCGAGGCCGCCCGGGCGTTGATCGACGAACAGATCTTCGCTTGGCACCAGGAGGCCGAGGGCTACAAGATTCGCCACGTGCCGGCCGCCCTGCCCGACATGCTGAAGACCGACGCCCTTCTCGAATGGGAATATTCGCCCCACCTGGGACGCACGACGCAGCAGGCCATCGGTGCCTCCGCGGACAGGCTGAGCTGGATGCGCAATGCCTCGTCGGACTACGAGATCGCCCTGCCGCGCCACGAGATGATCGCCTTCGCCACCGCGACCGGATATTACGCGGATGTTCCAGCCGATATCCGTGCCGAGCAGATTGACCGCTTCGCAGACCTTCTGGAAAGCCTCTATCCCCGGATGCGCCTTTCTCTGTTCGACGCGCGACGGCTGTTCTCGGCCCCCGTGACAATCTTCGGGCCGCTGCTTTCGGTGCTCTACATCGGACAGAGCTACATCGCCTTTCGCGACACCGAAAGGGTGCAGGCCCTGACCGCACATTTCGACCTGCTGGTGCGTGAAGCCTCGGTCTCATCCCGGGCGTTGCCCGAGTACCTGCGCGAACTCAAGGACTGGATCTGACAGCAGACAGAAAGCAAAAACACTTTCATATCAAGCCTATGTCAGTCGATCTTAATCCCGGGGACAAGAGATCCGGTGACGAACGGCCATGCAGGGGCTGGCCCCTCAGAATGGCATCGGGTGCGCCTTGTGGACCGCGTCGAGATCTTTCAGCACCTCGTCGGAGAGGGTCAGATCAACGCCATCGAGGATGCGATCGAGTTGCTCCATGTCGGTGGCTCCGAAGATCACCGAAGCGGTGAAGGGGCGCTGCGCCACCCAGGCAAGGCACATGGCGACCGTGTCCAGGTCATGCTTGAAGGCCACGTCGATGTAGTCGTCAACGGCAGCGAAGGCGCGCTTGGTCGCCCGTCCGCCAAGTTCAGAGGTCAGCGTGATACGCGATCCCTTGGGGCGCGCCCGGCCCTGATACTTGCCGGTCAACAGGCCCGTCGCCAGCGGCGAATAGGCCATGAGACCCACGCCCTCCATCAGGCAAAGCTCGGCCAGGTCGGTATCGAAATGGCGGCAGAGCAGCGAGTATTCATTCTGGATCGTTGCCGGGCGAAGGACACCATCACCCGCGAGGCGCAGGTATTGCGCCATGCCCCAGGCCGTCTCATTGCTGAGCCCGAAAGCCCGGATTGTCCCGCGTTTGCGTTCCTTTTCAAGCGCTTCCAGGCATTCCTGAAGGTTCTCAAGGACCGACTCGCGATGCAGGCCGGAGGGATCATAGCCCCAGTTCTTGCGGAAGTGATAGGAACCGCGATTGGGCCAATGGAACTGGTAAAGGTCGATATAATCGGTCTTCAGCCGCCGCAACGACCCTTCGATCGCCTCGTTGATCGTCCGGGCCGAGATCGGCGCCCCCTCGCGGATCATCTTCTGCCCCTCGCCGGCATGCTTGGTGGCGATCACCACCTCCGAGCGATGGCCCCGGCTCTTTTCCAGCCAGAGGCCGATGATACGCTCAGTGCGGCCGATGGTCTCTTCCCGCACGGGGTTGACCGGATAGACTTCTGCGGTGTCGAGGAAGTTGATGCCACGGGCCAGGGCGGCGTCGATCTGCTGATGCGCGTCCTTGCTGCGGGTCTGATTGCCCCAGGTCATCGAGCCGAGGCAATAGTTCGACACCTCGATCCCCGTGCGGCCTAGCTTTACCTTGCGCATGTCCCGTCCGTTCGCAGCTTTCCAATCATCCTGAGGCCAGAAGGTTACGAAATTCCTGAAGGTTGCAAGGCGAATTCCTGCAATTGCGCCTATCCCGCAACATCGGCAAGGGGCTGAAAACGCCACCGAATGTCGCCGGAAGGCTGGCATTGCCCCGGCACCTGGGCGAGGAAGGGACATGCGTTTTGTGCTCAGCCTCTCGGCCCTCTTCCTGTCAGTCATCCTTCTGCAACTCTCTTCGGGCGGGGTCGGCCCGCTGGACGCGCTTTCCGGGCTGGCACTGGGCTTTACCCGGGGCGAGATCGGCATGCTGGGCTCGGCCCATTTCGTCGGTTTCTTCATCGGGTGCTGGGGCGCCCCGCGCCTGCTGGGACGGGTCGGTCACGCACGCGCCTTCGCGGCCTTCACCGCCCTCGGGGCCATCGGGCTGATGGGCCACATGATGCTGGTCGATCCCTGGGCCTGGGCGGCCATGCGCGTCGCCTCGGGGATCTGCATCGCCGGCTGCTACACGGTGATCGAAGGCTGGCTGATGGCGCGGATGGAGAACTCCGACCGGGGCCGCGCCACCAGCCTCTACCGGATCGCCGACATGGGCGCGGCCCTGGTCGCGCAACTGCTGATCGGGGTGCTGACCCCGGCCTCCTACATCTCGTACAACGTGCTGGCGATCCTCTGCTGCGCCGCCCTGCTGCCCCTCGCGCTGAGCAAGGCCCCCCAGCCGGTGCTCTCGGAAGCGCCGCGCCTGTGCCCGATGCTGGCCTGGCAGCGCTCGCCCCTGGCGGCCTTCGCGGTGGTCGTCTCGGCGCTCTCGGCGGCGACCTTCCGCATGGTCGGCCCCCTCTACGGACAGGAGATCGGCCTGACCGCCAGCCAGATCGCCTGGTTCCTCGCCCTGTTCATCCTGGGCGGCGCGCTGGCCCAGTATCCGACCGGCTGGCTGGCCGACAAGTACGACCGCCGCAAGGTGCTGGTCGGTATCTCGCTGGCGGCCATGGCCTCGTGCCTGGCCTCTGCGCTGACCATCACCGGACCGGAAGCGGCGATGATCAACGGCTTCATCTTCGGCGTCGCGACCTACCCGGTCTATTCGGTCGCCCTCGCCCATGCCCACGACTTCGCCGAAAGCCACGAGCGCGCCGAGCTGTCGGCCGCCCTCCTCTTTGCCTATGCCCTCGGGGCGATCTCCGCGCCCTGGCTGGCCTCGCAGCTGATCGGCCTGTTCGGGCCGGCCTCGATCTACGGCATGGTCGCGGCGGGCCATGCGGCCCTGCTGATCTTCGGGCTGATGCGGATGCGGGCCCGCCCTGCTCCGAAAAGCCGCACCCAGTATATCTACGCTCCGCGCACCACCTTCCTTGTCGGTCGCCTGTTGCGGGGACTGCGCGAAAAGCCCTGACCCGCCGTTTGGGCAGGTCGGCCTGCGCACATGCGCGCAGCCTTGAGGGGTACCAATCGGCCCAGCCGGCTCCATATCGAAAGGAACGGTGGACTTGATCAACTGAATGGGATCAAGCCCCCGGTGACTGGAAGGAGTTTTGACATGGAACTGGATTTTGCCGGCAAGACGGCCATCGTGACGGGTGCGGCCTCGGGCATCGGCGCGGCGATCGCAGAGGCCCTGGCGGCCTCGGGTGCCACGGTCGTGGTCGCAGACCTCAAGCAGGAGGCCGCAGAGGCCGAGGTGGCGAAGATCGAAGCGGCGGGCGGCAAGGCCCTGGCCTTCGAGGGCAACGTGGCGGATCCGGCCTCGGTCGAGGCGATGGTGGCCTTCGCCGAAGAGAAGACCGGCGCCTTGCATCTGCTGGTCAACAACGCCGGCATCGGCGGGGCCGCAGCACCGGTCGGAGAGTACCCGGTCGACAGCTGGAAGCAGGTGATCGATGTCAACCTGAACGGCGTCTTCTACGGCATCCGCTTCGCGGTTCCGGCCATGAAGAAAGCCGGCGGCGGGGCCATCGTGAACATTGCCTCGGTGCTCGGCTCCGTCGGGATCGCCAATTCCTCGGCCTATGTGACCGCCAAGCACGCTGTCGTCGGGCTGACCAAGAACGCGGCCCTGGAGCATGCGGCCGACAACATCCGGGTGACCGCCGTGGGTCCGGGCTTTATCCACACGCCGCTGGTCGACAGCAACCTGGACGCCGAGACCCAGGACTTCCTGGCCAGCCAGCATGCCTTCAACCGCCTCGGCACCCCCGGGGAAGTGGCCTCTCTGGTGCTCTTCCTGCTGTCGGACCAGGCGAGCTTCGTCACCGGATCCTACCACCTGGTCGACGGCGGCTACGCGGCCCGCTGACACGGAAGGCACCGACGCCCACCCTGCGTCGGGCACATTTGAGCCAGGATGAAGGGCTGCCCGCGCGGGCAGCCCTTTTTATTCGCGACAGGGCGGGCTAAGAGGCTGGTCAGCCCCCTCGGGGAAAGCAGCGATTTCAAGGAGGCGTCCATGGCGCGGCATCTCATCACCTCGGCGATCCCCTACATCAACGGGATCAAGCACCTCGGCAATCTCGTCGGCTCTCAGCTGCCGGCGGATCTTTATGCCCGTTACCTGCGCGGACGCGGCAACGAGGTGCTCTTCCTCTGTGCCACCGACGAGCATGGCACCCCGGCCGAACTGGCCGCGGCCAAGGCCGGCAAGCCGGTGGCCGAATACTGCGCCGAGATGCACGAGGTCCAGGCCGGGATCGCCGAAGGCTTCCGCCTCAGCTTCGATCACTTCGGACGCTCCTCCTCGGCGCGCAACCACGCGCTGACCCAGCACTTCGCCGGGGTCCTGGCCGAGAAAGGCCTGATCCGCGAAGTCAGCGAGACGCAGATGTATTCGCCCACCGACGGGCGCTACCTGCCGGACCGCTATATCGAGGGCACCTGCCCCAATTGCGGTTTCGACAGTGCCCGTGGCGACCAGTGCGACAACTGCACCAAGCAGCTTGACCCGGTCGACCTGATCAACCCGCATTCCACCATCTCGGGCGCCACCGACCTTGAGATGCGCGAGACCAAGCATCTGTATCTCTGCCAATCCGTCATGAAGGCCGAGATCGAGGCCTGGATCGACAGCAAGACTGACTGGCCCGTGCTGACCACCTCGATCGCCAAGAAGTGGCTGAACGACGGCGACGGGCTGCAGGACCGCGGCATCACCCGTGACCTCGACTGGGGCATCCCGGTGAAGAAGGGCGACGCGGACTGGCCGGGCATGGAGGGCAAGGTCTTCTACGTCTGGTTCGACGCGCCGATCGAATATATCGCCTGCGCCCAGGAATGGGTCGATGCGGGCAAGGGCGAGGACTGGGCGCGCTGGTGGCGCACCGACAAGGGCGCGCAAGACGTGACCTACACCCAGTTCATGGGCAAGGATAACGTCCCCTTCCACACCCTGACCTTCCCGGCCACGATCCTCGGCTCGGGCGAGCCCTGGAAACTGGTCGACTACATCAAGAGCTTCAACTACCTGAATTACGAGGGCGGCCAGTTCTCGACCTCGCGCGGGCGCGGCGTCTTCATGGACCAGGCGCTCGAGGTGCTGCCTTCGGATTACTGGCGCTGGTGGCTGTTGAGCCATGCCCCCGAAAGCTCGGACGCCGAGTTCACCTGGGAGAATTTCCAGGCCTCGGTGAACAAGGACCTGGCCGATGTGCTGGGCAATTTCGTCAGCCGGGTGACCAAGTTCTGCCGTTCGAAATTCGGCGAGGTCGTGCCGGAGGGCGGCGCCCATGGCGCGGCCGAAGAAGCGCTGATCGCCGAGCTGTCGGACCGGGTGCGCCGCTACGAAACCCTGATGGACGCCATGGAAGTGCGCAAGTCGGCGCAGGAGCTGCGGGCGATCTGGGCGGCCGGCAACGAATACCTGCAAAGCGCCGCCCCCTGGGCCGTGTTCAAGGAAGATCCCGCGCAGGCGGCTGCCATCGTGCGCCTGTCGCTGAACCTGATCCGTCTCTACGCCGTGCTCTCGGCGCCCTTCATTCCCGATACTGCCGCGGTTCTGAAAGAGGCGCTGAAACTCGACGGGCTGGACTGGCCCGGTGATTTGCCCGAGGCGCTTTCGGCCCTGTCGGCGGGGGCAGAGTTCTCGGTACCCGAGAACCTCTTCCGCAAGATCACCGATGAAGAGCGCGAAGACTGGCAAAAGCGTTTCAGCGGCAAGCGCGACTGATCAGCCAGGGTCGGCCCAGGCCGGCCCGACGCGCCCTCTCCCAAGGGCTTCGGGCTTCGGGCTTCGGGCTTCGGGCTTCGGGCTTCGGGCTTCGGGCTTCGGGCTTCGGGCTTCGGGCTTCGGGCTTCGGGCTTCGGGCTTCGGAAGCAAGTCTCACGCGCAGACTCTGTCAAGAGCCAAGCGTAAAGTCCTGCTGGTCTCGGCGGCGGGATCCGGGCTCAGTCCCGCCCGAGGTCTCAGCGACGCACGGTGAGCGACCGGAGCCTCGCGTCCTCTTAGCATGTGGCCGAGTGAAAGCCCCTGGATGAATGCCGCGTTCTCTACCGAGCAGAGTTTCCTCACTCCGGGTGCAGACGCAGGCACTCGCTGTGATCAGTGCAAAGTGGCCTAGCGCCAGAGCAGTCCACCTCAGAACTCTTCCCAACTTGCACTCTTTGGTGCAGCCATGCGGGTCGCGCCATTTGACATTGCAGCGATACGCGGCAGAGCCTCCACCTCCGCCTGGGCAGAAAGTTTCGGCGCTGACGCGGTTTGCCCCCTGCCCTGGGCCCGCTTCCGGGCCGACGGAATGCGCTGATCCTCGACGCGGAAGCGACTGGCAGCCTCGACCAGGGCATCGACTTCGGACGTCAGCGCATGGCTTGCCGCTGTCGTTTCTTCGAACATGGCAGAGTTCTGCTGCGTGACCTGATCCAGGTCGTTCATGGCCGAGTTGATCTCGTTCAGGCCGCTGGCCTGTTCCCGGGCCGAGCTGGCGATGGCGGACACGCGGCTCGATATGTCGACGACAGAGGTGACGATCTCTCCCAGTGCCTCGCCAGTGCGGCCGACCAGCTCGACACTGGACCTGACGTGATTGCCGGAACTGGAAATCAGCTGATTGATCTCGCGCGCCGCGTCAGAGGATCGTTGGGCCAGCGCGCGCACTTCCGTGGCGACGACCGCGAAACCGCGCCCGGCCTCGCCGGCCCGTGCGGCCTCGACCCCGGCGTTGAGGGCCAGCAGATTGGTCTGAAAGGCAATGTCGTCGATGACGCCGGTGATCTTCGATATTTCCTTGGAGGAGGTCTTGATCGCATCCATGGCGACCACCGCCTGGCGGGCGACCTCGCCCCCGGTTTCCGCCTTGCCCTGGGCCCCCTTCGCGATCTGGCTGGCCTCGTCCGCGCCCGACGCGGCGGACTTCACCGATGCGGTCAATTGGTCCAGCGCGGCCGCGGTCTCTTCCAGGGTGGCGGCCTGCTTCTCCGTCCGGCGAGCAAGGTCATCGGCGGCATTGCTGATCTCACCAGTTTCATGACGGATCGAGTCGGAATTCCGGATGACCGCGCCCATGGCCGCATGCAGGGCTGCGACCGCCTGGTTGAAATTGGTCCTCAGCTGCTCGTACTCGGCCCGGAAGCTGTCGTCGATCGAGACGGTCAGATCACCCTCCGCAAGCTGGCGCAGACCGACCTTCAAGCGATCGACGACCACCTGTTGTTGTTCCGCGGCATCGCGCCGTTCGGCCTCGGCCTCGCGCATAGCGATATGGCTGTCGGTGATGTCAGAGCCTATGAACACCATGCGCTCGATCTCTCCGTTGGCGTCGATCAGCGGGCTAACGCTGCCCTCGACATAGACCTCGCCCTGGCCGAGCGTCACCCGGAACTTGCCACTGATCGCCATGCCCTGCTTTAGCTTGCGCCGCTCCTGGCTGCGGAAGTCGTCGGTCACGCCCACCCATTGCAACAGATCCACCGCCGCGACACCCTGCAGCGCCGAGAGATTGGTGCCCAGAAGGTCCAGCAGCCGGGCGTTGCAGGAGGCCAGCCGCTGGTTGCCGTCAAAGTCGATCCGCAACTGATGCGCCTCGATCGAGCCGAGCACCGCCTCGTTCAGCTTCACCACCGATATGTCCGTCAGCTCGATCACATGGCCGATTGCCTGCGCCGCGCTGTCCTGCACCCGGTTGATATAGACCGAAATCAACCGGTCCCCCCAACGGACCTCGCCGGAATAGGGCAACGTCCGGTGCCCCTTCTCGAGATCCGCAAGCACGGGACCGATGCCGGGCAAATTCCCCGCGGGCTTGTCCGACAGGGCCGCCAGGTCGAAGCCCGGCCAGCTGTCCCGCAGCACGGCTGCGCAGGAGTCCAGGATCTTCAGGCAGGCCGGGTTGGCAAAGGCGATCAGCTGATCCTTGTCCAGCAACATCAGGGCCGACCCCGAGGTATCGACCGCCGCACTCTTGAAGGCATTCTCCCGGGCCGTCGACTGGGCTGCACGCAACCCGTCGCGGAAGCGCTGCAAACGACGGGCGATGCGGCCGATCTCGTCTCCGCGGCGCGTGCCGTGGATCTGGACGCCGTACTGCCCCTGGGCAACGTCGTTCATCTGGTCCGCGACCCCTTGCAGCGGGCGCGAGATATAGCGGTAAAAGAGCACCGCAGCCGCCACCAGCGCAACCAGGAAGATGCCCAGGCTGGCCAGGGTGGCGCCCAGCATGTCCTGCATCGCCTCGGCGAGCCGCAACTCGGGGGTCCACTGGCTGGCGAAGGCCCCGACCAACGCATTGTCGGGACCATAGGTGACCGGCGCGACCCAGAGGCCCGCTTCGGGATCCGCCAAGGCGCGGCCTTCCGACATGCCCTGCTGCGCCAGGGCAAGCAGCGGCCCGGGGGTGAAACCGTCGATACCCGCCTCGTACATCACCTCGCCATCGGCGCCCAGCAACAGGACCCCCAGCACATCGCCGCCCAGTTCCTGTACGAAACTGTCCAGCTGCGGGACGACAGCCTCGGCGCGGCCGAACTTGGCCGCCCCAGAGACTGTTCCCGCGATGCTCTTGGTCGCTTCGACCGCACGGATCGCGGTCCAGGCCTCGATACTGCGCACCGTGTGTCTGAGCCACAGAGCCTGCGAGAAGGCCACGACGATCAGGATGCAGACGGCAACGATTGCCGTGGCCCGGAAGAAGGTCGTACGGAAGAAGGGGATCGGCCCCGTCCGCGGCTGCGGCATTGCCGTTGTGTCCGACTCGCTCTGCTTTGGCGGCGTCTTCATGGGCGGGTCCTTCCCTTCAGGTCACGGCCAGGCGGGCAGGTCCGGCGGTCAGTAAAGCATGTCGGCGTTCAGGCCGACGGTGACGGCGCCGATCACCTCACGCGTGTCGGGATCCATGATCGAAACCGAGATCTGTCCCAGGTAGGCCTGGACGGACTCGTCGAACTCCACGTCGCCGACATGGACGGCGCCAGGCCCGACCGCGAAGGTCTCGGTGAACTTCTCTTCGTCGCCCTGCCAGTAGTCAGAGGTCGCACCGGTGGCTGCGACATTCAGGCCATTGGCATCCATCAGGAAAATCTCGCTGATGGCCCCGGCGGTGTCATGGGCGCGCTGGCGCAGGAAGTCCGATGCGGGATGCGACAGCACCTCATCCACCAGGGGCTGGGTGCCGGTACCGACCTGGGCACGCCATT
Source organism: Oceanicola sp. S124 (assembly GCF_000220565.1). Lineage (GTDB taxonomy): Bacteria > Pseudomonadota > Alphaproteobacteria > Rhodobacterales > Rhodobacteraceae > Pseudooceanicola. The sequence goes on from NZ_AFPM01000257.1 coordinate 13,260, forward strand.
CCTGGTCAAGCGCGTCGATGCGCTCTTGCGGCAACTGCCCAAGCCGTTCGTTCTGCGAGCGGATAGCATCGATCACGACCGGGTCGAAGGCCCAGATCAGCACCTCGCTTTCCAGATAGTCGCGCATCGAGGTTTCGTAGGGGTTGGCCTGCACGGGCGTGGAAAGCGGCAGCAGGGCGAGGGCCGAAACGGCCAGCATGGTACGATAAAGGGTCATCTGAGGGTCCCGATTGGCTGAAGATCGGGCGGACCATGGCCCGCAAAGGCTTTCGTCCGGCTTAATGCCCCTGCACTCCGTCCCCCTCCGCCCCCGGTCTCTTGCTAAAATGCGTTCTATTCCGGCTTCAGGCGACGCCGGAAAGCAGCCTCACCAGGGTAAAGACCAGCGCCGAGATCAGCCCCGCGCAGGGCAATGTCACCAGCCAGGCACCGAGGATGGTCATGAAGTGCGAGCGTCGCACCAGCCGGCGCCGGCGACGTTCCTGCACCGGGAAACGCCGGGCGGGATCTGGGTTGCGCGGCTGGGTGAACCATTCACGGAAGAAGCCGACGCCGAAGACGCCTCCGATGGCGATATGGGTCGAGCTGACGGGCAGGCCGAAGGCCGAGGCCAGGATCACCGTCATCGCCGCCGACAGGGCGATGCAGAAGGCGCGCACCGGGTTCAGGCGGGTGATCTCCTGGCCGACCATGCGGATCAACCGCGGCCCGAACATCATCAACCCGACCGAGATCCCGGCCGCGCCGATCAGCAGCACCCAGAACGGCAGGGAGACGAATTCCGACGCCACGCCGGAGCGTTGCCATTCCACCAGCGCCGCCAGCGGGCCGACGGCATTGGCCACGTCGTTGGCGCCGTGGGCGAAGGAGAGCAGCGCCGCCGAGATCACCAGTGGCAGCCGGAACAGCACCTTCATCGCGCCGCGCCGGTTCTCGAGCCCCTGCGCCTGGCGCGCCACCGCCGGGATCGACAGGCGCCAGCTGAGCAGGCCGAGGCCAAGCCCGACCAGCGCGATCAGGCCCGGCGCGAAACTGCGCCCGAGGTGAAGGGGCAGCTTCAGCATCAGGTAGGCCGAGAAGGCCCCGGCCATCAGGCCGATCAGCCGCGGCAACCAGCGCTGCGCCGCACCGATCTTGTCCTCTCGGTCGAGGATCCTCCAGGTGATCACCGCGAGCAGCGCCCCCGCCACCAGCGCCCCCAGCAGGGGCGAGAGCACCCAGCCAAGCGCCACCAGCCCGAGGGTCTGCCAGCTCAGCGCCGCAAGGCCACCGGCGGCGGCGGCGGCACCGATCATGCCGCCGATCACTGCCTGGGTGGTCGACACCGGCGCGCCGATCCAGGTCGCCACGTTGACCCAGAGCGCAGCGCCCAGCAGGGCGGCGATCATCGCCGGGGCGAAGGCGGGCGAGGCCGAGACCAAGTCGAAATCGAGAATGCCCCGGGACAGCGTTTCGACCACCTCGTGGCCGGCCAGCAGCGCCCCGGCGGATTCGCAGATCACCGCCAGGGTGATCGCCCCCGCCATCGGCAGCGCCCCCGACCCCACGGCGGGCCCCATGTTGTTGGCCACGTCGTTGGCGCCGATGTTCAGTGCCATGTAGGCCGCCAGCGCCGAGGCGGCGACGATCACCATCGTGCCCGGCTCGCGCCCCGTGACCAGCAGCGTCACCAGCATCGACACCACGATGAAGGCCAGCGACACCCCCACCCCGAGCAGCGGCCGCGACAGGTGGATCGCCCCGGCCTCCAGCACCGAGACCCGTTCCAGATCGCGGTCGAGACTGCGCCATTCCCCGGTACCGCGCCGCCCGGGAGGCCTCATTCCGCCGCCTCGCGCCGGAACCGGGCCAGCAGAGCGGCCAGCTCGGGCTCTGCCACCGACGAGGCCGCCTCGGCGGGGGTCATCCAGTGGCGCTTGCGCTGCCCCTTCTCGGGGTAGTCGTCATGCAGCCCCGACACCGGGATGGCGAAGACCTCGACCCGGGTCGGCACCGGCAGGCCGCCGTCCAGGCGCTTGTGATAATGATAGCGACCGACCAGCTCGGGCCGGCCACAAGGCTTGATGCCGGCCTCTTCCCAGGCTTCCTCGAGCGCGGTGCCACCGGCGTCATGGCCACGCTTGGGCCAGCCCTTGGGCAGCACCCAGCGTCCGGTATCGCGCGAGGTGATGAGCAGGATGCGCAACTTGCTGCCGTCGCCCCGGTGGCACAGCGCCGCCACCTGGTAACGGGCGGGCCGCGCCAGCACCGGCAGCAGGACTGAGTTCCAGAATTGCCTCAACATCTCACACCTATCGCGGCCCGGGGCCGTCGGTTCTTGGTTCGGTCTCTCTGGACCGCTTTCGCTGCCCCGGCGTGCAGGGTCATACGAATGACGCCCGGGAAAGGATCGGGATTGCTACCAGATCCCCCGCCGATTGTGCAAGACCTGCATGAAGCCCGCTTGACAGCCTGCGGATCGGGCGTTCGAAGGTACCCGCGGTCCGGCCACTGACGCGGCGTCTCACGCCAGCTCCGCTGCGGTGTCGCGCAACAGTTCGGCCGAGGCGCGCAGGGCCGTGGCCTCGGCATAAGAGAGATGCGGGATCAGCGTTTCGCTCACCCCGCCCCGCCCGACCACGCGCGGCAGTGAGAGGGTGACATCGCGCACCCCCTCCACCTCTGCCACCCGTGCCGAGACGGTCAGCACCGCGCGCTGGTCATCGCGGATTGCCTGCACGATGCGTGCCAGCCCGGCGCCGATGCCGTACCAGGTGGCGCCCTTGCCCTCGATGATCTTGTAGGCGGCGCGGCGGACGTTCTGGTCGATCTCGTGGCGCACCGCCTCGCTGATCGGCCGGCCCAGCTGGTCGGCCACGTCGTCCAGGGTCTCGCAGCCCGAGCGCGCCGAGGACCAGGCCAGCACCTCGCTGTCGCCATGTTCGCCCAGCACATAGGCATGCACCGACTGCGCCGCGACGTTCAGGTGACGCCCCAGCAGGTAGCGGAAGCGCGCGGTGTCCAGGATGGTGCCCGAGCCGAAGACGCGCCCCTCGGGCAGGCCCGACAGCTTCAGCGCCACTTCGGTCATGATGTCGACGGGGTTCGAGGCGATCAGCAGGATCGCGTCAGGCGCCGCCTTGCCGGTCTGCGAAAGCACATCGGCGAAGACCTCGGCATTGCGCCCGAGCAGCGACAGGCGGCTCTCGCCCGGCGTCTGCGGCACCCCGGCGGCGAGGATGATCACATCGGCCCCCGCCAGCGCCTGATAGTCGCCGGCAGAGACCTGGGTGGGCTGGGCGAAGGGCATGGCATGGGCGATGTCCTCGGCCTGGGCCAGGGCAAGGGCCGGATTGTGATCGACCAGCACCACCTCGCTGGCGACCCCGCGCATGACCAGCGCGAAACCTGCCGAAGACCCCACCATCCCCGCGCCGACGATTCCGACCTTCATCCCCTGCCCCTTCCATTGCGGTTCCCGGCCCGCCGCCGGCCCAGCCGCCTGCCTTCTGCTGCGCCCAGCCTAGAAGCTCTGACGCCCCTTGGCATCCCCTATCCGGGGTGCTCGCCGCAGAGACACAGGTTTCGCACGGCCCCGGCCCAATTGCGCGGCAGAGACAGCGCCGCCAGCCGCATGGGGAAGCGGGGTGCCCCGGGAGTCGTCCGCACCGCCGCCGCCGTACCGAGCCCAGCACGACTTTCGCTCCGATGCGCGGCAGCACAGAGGCAGGCCAGATGCCAGAACAAGGAAAAACCGCCCTGTTTTCAAACCGTTACCCTGCGTCACAGAAGCTACACAGAAGTCCAAAGAAACAGTCACAGTGCCCGGCTACTCAGGGCTTGCACACGAGTGCAACACCCATTCCCACTCCAGCTATCGGGGCTCATCCTCCCATGACCATTCTCTCCCACACCATGCGCCTGACCCTTGCGGCCGCGCTTCTGGGCACGACCGCCGCTGCCGGTCTTGCCGAAGACTACACCATCACCGTCTGGTCCGGCGGCACCGGCGACAGTGCCAACTACCGCATCGACAACATCAAGCTGGCCGCCGAGCAGATGATGCGCGAAGCCGAGATCCGCGGCGACGAGCTGAGCATCACCATCGAGGGCCAGAGCTGGTCCGGCTGGGACGAGTTCAAGCAGGCCGTCACCCTTGCCGCCGAGTCGGGCGATGCGCCGGACATCATCGTCTCGGGCCACGAGGACCTGGGCCCCTGGAGCCAGGCCGGCATCCTGCGCCCGGTCGAGGACTGGGTCTATTTCGACCAGTGGCCGCTGAACGACATCTATCCGAACCTGATCGACGTCGCGACCTACAACGGCGTGGTCTGGGGCATCCCCCAGGACGCCGAGGCCCGCGTGATGTTCTGGAACAAGGACGCCTTCCGCGCCATCGGCTGGTCCGATGCCGATATCGACGCCCTGCCGCAGCGCGTCATCGACGGCGACTACACGCTCTACAACATGCTGGATGACGTCTACGCCATGCAGGAAGTCGAAGCCGTCGCCCCCGGGCAGGGCTTCATGCCGCGTCCCTCGAACGGTCCCGACTACTGGCAGTTCTACCAGTCCTTCGGCGGTGAAATGACCGATGCCGAAACCGGCAAGCTGCTGCTGGACACCGAAGCCCTGACCGGCTTCTACCAGTTCTTCGCCGATGCGGTCGCCAAGGGCGTCGTCTCGGAAAGCTACCTGGGCGGCAACTGGGATGACTGGCACCGCGCCGTCGCCGGGCTGACCTCGGGCGCCTGGCATGGCGGCTCGTGGCACTATGCCCAGTGGACCCGCAGCTTTGAGATGGAGAACTTCTTCGACAACGTGCAGTTCACCCTGATCCCCGCCGGTGACGAGAATGGCCGCGCCAACTCGATCACCCACCCGCTGGTCTACCTGATGGGCGCTGGCAATACCGAGGACGAGGCCCAGATCGCCGCCGACCTGATCTCCATCGCGTCCGAGCCGCGCCTGAACGCCATGCACGCCGTCAAGTCCGGCCACCTGGCGATCAGCGAGGCCGAGGTCTCGGTGCCGCTCTATGCCGAGGACCGCTGGCTGACCGAGGCCTCCGAAGGCTTCCTGCCCTACGTCAACGCGATCCCCAACGATGCCGACTTCGGCACCTACTGGACCGCGATGTACAAGGGTCTGGAGAACGCCTGGACCGGCACCATGTCCGTGGAAGACGCCGTCGAGACCGTCAAGGCCGACGTGACCTCGGCGCTTGGCGACAAGATCATCGTCAAATGAACATGCGCGCCCTGACCGACGGGGCGCGTGAGGGGGCCGCGACTGCGGTCCCCTCCTCTCCCGTCCCGCCCGCCGTCACCCAGCCGCCGCGCCGCCGAGGAAAACCCCGGGGCAAGCCCCGCGTCAGCCTGCTGGGCCTTGCCATGCTGGCACCCTCGCTGCTTTTGCTCTGTGCCTTCTTCTTCGCCCCGGCGATCTTCACCGGGGTCTTCGCCTTCACCAACATGTCCACCTCGACCGGCATCGGGAAGGGCGACTGGATGGTCACCCCGACCCTGCTGCGCCAGCTGCGCGATGCGGGCCTCAGCGAGGCCGATGAACAGGCGATCTCTGCCGCGACCTATGTGGTCGACGCCGAACATATCGCCCGCGCCGAGGCCGGGGGCGTCGATGGCCGCTTCCTGTCCGATATCGAAGGCCGCCTCGCGGGTCAGACCTACGACAATGCCCGTGACTTCGAGCGCGACCTGCGCGCCCTGCCCTCGAAGCCGCGCTCGGCCCGGGCCCTGAAGGGCGCCGCGGATCATTTCGCCAGCTCGGTGCTGAACCGCCGCTATGCGACCGAAGCCGCCTTCGCCGCCGCCCTGACCGGTGTCGCGCCCGGCCTTTCGCCCGAAACGCTCTCCCTCGTGACCGAACGCGCCTATACCGGCGCCGTCTTCACGGTCGAGAACTTCGTCACCCTCGCCACCCGCCGCGACACGCTGCGCATCGTCGGCAATACCTTCCTCTATGTCGGGCTGACCCTCGGCTTCAACGTCGCCATCGGCCTGTTCCTGGCGCTGAGCACCTTCTACCTGCCCAAGCGCGTCGGCTCGGTCTTCTCGGCGCTCTGGCTGCTGCCGCGCATCACGCCGGTCGTGCTCTACGCGACGCTCTGGCAGTGGTTCACCTGGGAAAACGGCTTCATCTACATCCTCGCCGACACCCTCGGCCTGCCGACCTACAACTACATGAAGGCCGGTGTCACCTCGGCCTGGACGATCATGATCCTGTCCAACGGCTTTGTCGGGGCCTCCTTCGGGATGATCCTCTTCTCGGGCGCCCTGCGCGCGATCCCGGTGCAGCAGCTCTGGGCCTCGGAGGTCGATGGCGCCTCGCGGCTGCAGCAGATCCGCCGGATCATCCTGCCGCAGCTGCGCTGGCCCGTGCTCTTCGTCACCGCCTACCAGACGCTGTCGCTGCTGTCCTCCTACGAGCTGATCTGGCTGACCACCGACGGCGGCCCCGGCACGACCACGACGGTCTGGGCACTGGACGCCTTCAAGACCGCCCTCTGGGCCTATTCGGGAGAGTTCAAGTACGGCCTCGGCGCGGCCATGGCGCTGATCCTGGTGGTGGTCGGGCTGACCCTGTCGATCGCCTACCTGATCCTGTTCAAGTTCGACGACCTAGTGGGCCGTCCCAAGATCGAGTTCTGAGCCATGTCCGGATCCTCCCAACCCCAAACCTCCATGACCCGCAACTTCTCGATGATCCCGGTGCTGGCGGTGCTCGGCCTGGTCACCCTGCCGCTGGTCGTCATGTACGCCTTCCTGGTGGTCGACAGCTTCAGCAATGCCCCGGCGACCTCGCTGATCCCCTACGAGTTCACGCTGGAGCACTGGCGCTTCCTCTACGACTTCTCCCTTGTCGGGAACGTCTGGATTGCCACCAAGAACTCGCTGATCCTGGCCTTCACCATGGTCGTGACCACGCTGGTGCTGTCCTCGACCGGCGGCTACGCCATGTCGCGGCTGAACCTGCCCTTCCGGCGCTTCTTCCTGGCCTCGGTGCTGGTGATGCACGCCTTCCCGGCGGTGACCCTGCTGATCGGCACCTTCCTGGTGCTGAACTTCACCGGGCTCTACAACTCGATGATCGGGGTGATCCTGGTCAAGGGCACGCTGATGCTGCCCTTCGGCATCTGGATCATGAAGGGCTTCTACGATGCCGTGCCGTGGGAAATCGAGATGGCCGGCGTGCAGGATGGCGCCTCGCGCTTCACCGTCTGGCGCCGGCTGGTGCTGCCGCAGGTGAAACCGGGCCTCGTCGCCCTCGGCGTCTTCGCCTTCCTCGATGGCTGGGGCGAATACCTGCTGCCCCGCATCCTTGCCCCCGGCGCCGATTTCCAGGTGCTCTCGGTCTTCCTCCAGGACGCCTCGATCCCCGATGCGGCGGACTACAATTTCAACATCTTCAAGTCGGTGGGCATCTTCTACACCCTGCCTGTGCTGATCCTTTTCGTGGTCTTCCAGAACCGGCTCATGAACATCTTCGGCGGAGGCACGAAAGGCTGATGCAACTTACCCTCGACAAATTCACCAAGAGCTTCGGCGACACCGACGTGATCGCCGACATGGACCTGACCGTGCGCGACGGCGAGATGCTGGCCCTGCTCGGCCCCTCGGGCTGCGGCAAGTCGACGACGCTGTTCGCCATCGCGGGCATCCACCGGGTCTCGGGCGGGCGCATCCTGTTCGGCGACCGCGACGTCAGCGACCTGCCCAGCCAGAAGCGCAACGTCGGCGTGGTCTTCCAGAACTACGCCCTTTACCCGCACATGACCGTGGCCGAGAACATCGCCTTCCCGCTGGAAGTCGCCGGCCAGGACCGCGCCACGATCAAGCGCGAAGTGCGGGCCATCGCCGAGCTGGTCCATATCGAGAAGCTGCTGAACCGCAAGCCGGCAGAGCTGTCCGGCGGCCAGCAACAGCGCGTCGCCCTGGCCCGCGCCATCGTGCGCAGGCCCGCCGTGCTGCTGCTGGATGAACCTCTCGCCAACCTCGACGCCAAGCTGCGCCTTGAGATGCGTTCGGAAATCCGCCGCATCCAACAAGAGACCGGCATCACCGCCATCCTCGTCACCCATGACCAGGTCGAGGCCATGTCCATGTGCGACCGCGTCGCCATCATGAACGAGGGCGAGATCCTGCAGATCGACAGCCCGACCGAGATGTACCGCGCGCCGGTGTCGCGCTTCGTCGCGGGCTTCCTGGGCAACCCGCCCATCACCTTCCTCGAGGGCGTGACCGACGGGCGTGGCGACGTGGATCTGGACGGGCTGAAGCTGCCCCTGCCCGCCCGGCTCGAGGCCCTGCCCGGCGGCCATGCCGTCACCCTGGGCATCCGCCCCGAGCATTTCGGCCAGTCCCGGGGCGTGCCGCTGCGTGGCAAGGTGCGTTTCATCGAACCCCAGGGCCGCGAAACCCTTTTCGACATCCTGCTGGAGAACGGCGCCATGCTGCGCTCGATCCAGCCGGTGCGGCAGGACCTGTCGGTCGGCGATGCGGTGAGCTTCAACCTCGACACCGAGGCCATGCTGGTCTTTGCCGAGACCGGAGAGCGCCTGTGATCGACGCCATGATCCCGCGCCACCAGCCCCGCCTGCCCTTCCCGAAACCCGAAGGCCGCCCCGCCTGCATCGCCCACCGGGGCGCGCAGGCCCATGCGGTCGAAAACACCCTGCGCGCCTACGAGATCGCCGCCGACCTCGGCGCCGACATGTGGGAGATCGACCTGCGGCTGACCGCCGACGGCGTGCCGGTCTCCTGCCACGATGCCTCGACCGCGCATGTCTTCGGCCCCGACCTGCAGATCAGCGAAACCCCCTTCGCCGATCTGCGCGCCGCCGTGCCCGGGGTGCCGACGCTTGACGAGATTCTGACGCTGGCGAAAGCCCGCGGCTGCGGTCTTTATATCGAGCTGAAGGCCCCCGGTGCCGGCCCCGCGGCCCTGCCGCTCCTGCAGGGCTTCGGGGCCGCGGCGCTTGGGTCCTTCGACAGTGCCATGGTGCGGGAAACCATCGCGGCGGGCTGCAAGTGGCCGGTCTCGGTGCTGGTGCGGATCGGGGAAGACCCGCTGGAACGCGCGGCGGAAAGCGGCGCCGACACGGTGCATCTCTGCTGGGAGCGCGCCGGCGACCGCCCGCAGGATCTGGTGACGCCCGACCTGCTGGCGGCCCTCGGCGCGCGGGATCTCGGCCTCGTCCTCTGGCACGAGGAACGCCCTTCGGTGCTGGCAGACCTCGAAAAGCTCCCTGCCCTCGGCATCTGCACCGACCAGCCCGAGCTGATGCGCGGCCGCCGTCCCGGGGAATTCCCCGAGGTGCAGTTCGTCTGTCATCGCGGCATGAACCACATCGCGCCCGAGAATACCGAAGCCGCCGCGCTGCTGGCCTATGACATGGGCTGCGACTGGCTGGAGCTGGACGTCCACGAGACCGCCGATGGCGAGATCGTCGTGCATCACGACTCGAGCGTCGACCGCTGCTCGGACGGCTCCGGCGCCATCGCCGGGATGACCCTGGCCGAGCTGAAGGCACTGGATATCGGCAGCTGGAAGGATGCCCATTTCGCCGGTCAGCGCATGCAGACCCTGCGCGAGGCGATCACCCTCTGCCAATCCCTCGGCAAGCGGATGTACATCGAGAACAAGGCCGCCAGCGTCGAAAAGATCTGGGCGCTGGTCTGCGAGATGGGCTTCCAGCGCGACTGCTTCTTCTGGTGCGGGGACATGGGCTGGATGACGGCCCTGCGCGCCCTGGCCCCCGAGGCACTGATCAAGTCCAACATCTCGCGCCATGCCTCCGTCGAGCAGATGATCGACGAGGTCGCACCGCAGATCTGCGAGATCATGCTTGACCGCTGGGATCGCGAGGCCCCGCTGTGCCGAAAGCGCGGGATCATCCCGATGCTGCAGTACTTTGGCGCCCCCGACAGGGCGGTCTTCGACCGTATCGCCGCGCTGCGCCCCGAGATGATCAACCTTGACCGCGCCGACCTGCTTCTGGAAGCTCTGCGCAGGCAGGGACAGGCAGAGGGGCATCGCCCCTCGGAAGTGGCGTGAGATGAGCGCAGAGAAACCGCGCGGGGCGGTGACGGCCAGCGATGTGGCCCAGCTGGCCGGCGTGTCGCGCTCGGCCGTGTCGCGCACCTTTACCGAGGGCGCCTCGGTTGCGCCCGACACGCGCGAGAAGGTCCTGCAGGCGGCCCGCGACCTGGGCTATCGGGTCAACTTCCTCGCCCGCAGCCTGAAGGAGCAGCGCACCCGGCTGATCGGCCTCGTCGTGTCGGACATGGACCACTCGCTGCGCGCCCGTCTGGTCGACAGCCTGGGCCGGGCTCTGGTGGCGGCGGACTACCGTCCCTTCCTGCTGCCCACCTCGCGCGGCGAGGACACCCGGCGCGCCATCGACATGATGCTGCACTACAACGTCTCGGGCGCCATCGTGACCTCGGATGCCTCACCGCATCAGATCGCCGCCGAATGCGCCCGCCATGACGTGCCGCTGGTGCTGGTCAACAAGGCCGAGATGGGCGGGCGGGTCGCCAATGTGACCCAGGACACCGGGGCCGCGGGCCGCCTCGCCGCCGAGGCCCTGGCCGAAGCCGGTTGCCGCCGCGTGGTCCTGGCCCGCCAGCGCCTGCCCTCCTACACCATCGACCTGCGCTGCGATGCCTTCGTCGCCCACCTGCCGCGCCTGGGCCTGGAGCTGGTCGACACCGTCTTCGGCGAGGCGCAGAACTATGCCGGCGGGCAGGAGGCCGGCGCCGCCTTCCTCGCCCGCCGCCCCGATGCCGATGGCGCCTATTGCGCCAACGACTTCCTGGCGCTCGGCTTCATGGACCACCTGCGCCGCCACGGCGTCTCGATCCCGCGCGACCTGGCCGTGGTGGGCTGCGACGACATCGCCGAGGCCGGCTGGGACGCCTACGACCTGACCACCATCCGCCAGCCGGTCGAGGCGCTGACCCAGGCCACCCTGCAGGCCCTGCTGACCTGCATCGCCGACCGCAACGCCCGACCGGGCCTCACCACCATCGGCGTCGACCTCGTACGCCGCAACTCGACGGCAAGATCCTGACCCAATGACCGACCAAGACCAAGCCGCGCGCCTTGACTGCGCGCGCCTCGCCATCGCCCGTGCCGCCGACCTGGCGCTGGAGCATTTCCACGACCTCGGCGCCCTCTCCGTCGAGACCAAGACCGGCCCCGGCGATCCGGTCAGCCAGGCCGACCGCAGCGTCGAGGACCTGCTGCGCCACGAGATCGCCTCGGCCTTCCCCGAGGACGCCATCCTCGGCGAAGAGCGTGGGCTGGAAGCCGGCACCTCGGGCTGGACCTGGGTCATCGACCCCATCGACGGCACCATGCCCTTCCTGCACGGGCTGCCCAGCTGGACCGTGGTGCTGGCAGTGCTGCACGAGGGGCGCACCGTCGCCGGGCTGATCGCCGAACCCTGTCGGGATCGTCTCTATCGCGCCGAGGCGGGCCGGGGCGCCTGGCTCGAGACCGCCGACCAGGCGCCGCAACGCCTGCGGGCCTCGACCGCGACGGATCTGGCCGGTCAGGTCGTCGCCTGCGGCCCAGGTGCGCCGGTCCATGCCGCCCGCATCGGCACCGTCGTGGCGCGGCTGACCTCGGCCGAGGCCAGCTTCATGCGCAATGGCTCGGCGGCGCTGTCGCTGGCGCTGGTGGCGGCCGGGCACTATGCCGGCTTCCACGAACCCGAGCTCTCCGCCTGGGACTGCCTCGCCGGGCGCCTTCTGGTGACCGAGGCCGGCGGCCACGCCAGCCCCTTCGACCTCGCCGATCCGACCAGGCGACAGGTGGTGACCTGCACGGGCCCGGCGCTCTTCGGAGCGCTCGGCACCCTTGTCGAGGTCTGAACCTTCCGGGCCGCGCCCCCGGTCTGCCTGCCGTTCAACGGTCCTGCCCCGGGGGCGCCCCTTCCCCCGGACGAAAAGGTCGAATTGCGTGGAAAGGGGCGCCGAGGGCAAGCCCGTGTTAACCCGCATGTAAGATCAGATCCCTAGACAAGACCCGTCAATGCCGGAGGTAAGTGCATGGGACTTTGGGGCGGACCCCGGGGGCAGACCCTGTCCGACAGCGACGCTGCTGTCCTGAAGATCGTCGAGGAAACCCAGGCGGTCATCCACTTCGAGCCCAGTGGCATCATCCTGGGCGCAAACCGCAATTTCCTTGCGGCGCTGGAATGCACTGCGGAAGAGATCGTCGGTCAACACCATTCGATCTTCGTCGAACCTGATTTCGTCGCCAGCGCGGAGTACCGCGCGCACTGGGACAGGCTTCGCGCCGGCGAAGCGCTCAGCGATCAGTATCCGCGCCTGACCCGCAGCGGTCGGCGGATCTGGATCCAGGCCACCTATGCCCCGGTCAGCAACGCACGGGGCGAGGTCGTCCGTGTCACCAAGATCGCGACCGATGTGACCCGCCGGCGCAATGCCATCGAACGCCTGGCCCAAGGGCTGGAAAGTCTGAGTCACGGCAACCTGACCGACCGCATCCCTCAGGCAGGCATCCCCGACCTGGATGCGCTCGCCAATGCCTTCAACCGCTCGATGGAAACCTTCAGCGCGACCCTCGCCGAGGTCCAGGGCTTCGCCTCTGACTTCGAGACCGTCAGCCAGCATATCGGCAAGACCACCGACGACCTCTCGCGGCGGACCGAAAGCCAGGCCGCCACGCTGGAGGAAACCGCTGCCGCCATCGAGGAACTCGATGCCAGCGCCCGCGTCTCGGCCAGCAACGTCCAACGGGTTTCGCAGGCCGCCAGCGAGACCCGCAGTGCGGCCGAGACCAGTGGCGCCCTGGTGCAGGAGGTGACCGCCGCGATGGAGCAGATCGAAAGCTCTTCCAAGGCAATCGCCGACATCCTCTCGGTGATCAACGATATCGCCTTCCAGACCAACCTTCTGGCCCTGAACGCAGGGGTCGAGGCAGCTCGCGCCGGCGAGGCAGGCTATGGTTTCGCCGTGGTCGCCTCCGAGGTGCGGTCGCTGGCAAGCCGCACCGCGGATTCCGCCCGCGAAATCAGGGTTCTGATCGACGAAAGCTCAAATTACGTCACCAATGGTTCGACCCTCGTCGCCCGGACCAGCACGGAACTGAAGGGCATCTTCACTCGTGTCGACGCGGTAAACGACCTGGTAAAAGAGGTGGCCCAGACAATCGAACAGCAGTCCACGACGATCGGAGAGATCAACAGCGCCGTGACCAATCTGGATCAGGTCACACAGCGCAATGCCGCCATGGCCATCGAGACCGCCGACGCCACGCGCAGCCTGTCCCAGAAAAGCGCCGCCCTGGGAGACAGAACAGCGACCTTCCGCATCGCCAAGGGGGGCGGCGACTGGTCCGGCGGCGCACAGGAGGACTCTCGTCGCGCATCATGATCCGGGCGCCACAGCCGCAGTGCCGTTAATGGGCGGCGCTTCGCCCCAGGCATAGCGGACCGGTCAGCGGACCCGGGAACGGGTTGCAATGCAGAGCGCAAACCGCAGGTCAGTCGCTGCAGGCCCTGTGCGCCACGCTCTACCGGCTGGCACGCAAAGCGCTCTGGCCGGGTAGGACACTCTTCGTCAGGGCCTTCGATGTGGGCGACACGGGCGCAGGCGCAGGTGAGGGAACGAAGGCGGCTTCAAGTGCAGCCCCGGCGATCTCGGCACGAGGCTGACCAATTTGGTGCGGGCGACGGGACTCGAACCCGTAAGCCACTTAAGGCGCAAGATTTTAAGTCTCGTGCGTCTACCAATTTCGCCACGCCCGCCGCACCGTAAAGCTTTCGCACGAAGTTCAGGGCGATGCAAAGGGGCTGAAGGGTCAAAGGCGCTTTTCCTGAAAGAACCGGACCCCCGCCTCGATCGCATCACGCCATGCGGGTTCGCGATCCATCAGGATATGATTGCGGCTTTCCAGCGGAACGAAATGCGCATCGGGAATGCCCGCCGCCAGTTCACGCCCGGTCTCCAGCGGAATACGCTGGTCATGACGGGAATGCAGTACCAACGTCGGCACCCGGACCTCGCGCAGCCGGTGGCGCACGTCGATGCGCCCGAAGGCTTCCTGAAAGCGGGCCGCATTCGACGGAGAGGTGGTCTGGCGCTGGAAATCGTCGAACCAGGCCAGATCCGCCGCGCTGGCTTCGGGCATGAAAGTCTGCGAAAAGATATGCCGATAGGCCGGGTTGTCGGTGCCCCAGCCCAGCTCGGTCAGGGTCAGCACCGCCTCGCGCCGGGCCTGCTCTTCAGCGCTGGCCAGGTGCCGCCACCCGGCCGCGTAGCCGCCCAGCAGCACCAGCCCGGTCACCCTTTCGGGGTGACGCACGGCATATTCGATACAGACTGCCGCCCCCTGCGAGATGCCGATCAGCGGAAACTTCTCCAGCCCCAGCTTGTCTGCCACCGCTTCGAGATCCTCGACGAAAGCGTCAAAGCTGAGATCGCCGCAGCCCCAATCCGACAGGCCGCAACCGCGTTCGTCGTAGCGGATGAAGGTCCGGTTGCGGGCGATCGCGGCGAAGCTGCGCCCCCAGATCGGACTGGCCCAGTCGAACTCGAGGTGATTCAGCCAGTTCGCCGCCTTCAGGATGGGCCGCCCCTCGCCGATGGTTGCATAGGCGATCTTGGTGCCGTCGGCCACGTCGCAAAAGCCGATGCGTTGCGCGCGCAGGGCCCGGGCACGGGCGCGATCCAGCCTTGCAAGCTCCCGCCCCCTGCCAAGATGTCCCTCTACCGACGCCGGGCGGAGGCGGCCTCCTGCTGCCGGCACCGGCTCCCGCGCCGGCTCATCCGCGGGCAGCACCTCGCGCAACGACTGCGCCGCCGCGCTTCGCTGCCATTCTGCCGACGCTTCGGGATCAAGGTCGTGCCAAAGCCGCAGCCATTTCTCTCGGGCCAGGCGCGGGGTGGCCGGGGCCGAGACCAGTCGTCTCAGCACGGCCGAGCGGGCGGCCAGAACGTCCTCGCGCTCGGCCCGCAGCCAGGCATCGAAGCTTTCGTCACCAGCCCCGTCCAGACCATCCAGGAATAGCTGACCAAGCGCCCGGGCCAGCGGTTCAAGCACATCGGGCCGGTCCTCGGCTTCGGGCCCGGCCAGCACCGCATGGATCTGCGCCAGGTCGATACGGCAATCGAGAGGTCGGAACTCCACCCGCTCGCGATCCGCAAGAATGCGCGGAGCCTCGTCGCCATCAACCACCCGACGCAGCTTGCTGAGGGCCCAGCGCAGCGCCGCCTTCGGGTCATCGGGCAGATCCCATAACAGCTCGCACAAGCGCTCGCGGCGATGCGGACGCCCCGTGGCAATCAGGAATGCCAGCAATGCACGCGCCTTTCGCGAGGCCGGCAACGCCAGATCGCGATCCCCGGCGCGAATGCGCAATTCTCCCAGCAAGGTAATCTCGATTATCTCTGACATGCTCGAACCGTCATTTCCAAAAACAACGCAATAGAGCGGCGACTACCACCGACCCGACAACCCTGACAACAATTCATCCCCCCTATTCACGGGGGGTGACGGGAAATCGCGGATAAGTGGCCAATCTACGGCTATTGACCGGCGCGACCGCCCTGATTGTCCCGCGGCGCAGCGAATCGCGCTCCGCGAATGCGGTGAGTGTTGCCGCAGCGACGTAGCCGGGATCATGGGACTGCCCTTCAGTGGCGCCGAGCGACCCGACAAGCGTTGCAGAGCGGCCATTCCGACGCGGGTGCCGCGCGTGCACGTATCGCCATCCCCCGGAGCCCCCCGGGGGTCGAGAGGCTGGGTGAGCAGAGCCCTCCCTCCGGGATCCCGGCGCGACCGCCAACGCATGCGGTCATGCCGGTCCGGCGCGGGCGCGCCCGGGGCTGAAGTTTGCGCTTGACCTGCGGCACGGGTCGGACCAGCTATTCGCCATGTTTCCATTGCGCGACCACAATCCCTCTGACGGGACGCCCTTCGTCACCTACCTGCTGATCGCGGCCAACGTGCTGATATTCTTCAGCTATGCCGGGATCATGGGGGACGCGCAGGCGATCAACGCCTTCTTCGGCACCTACGCCATGATCCCCGCCCGCCTCAGCGAGGGAGACGGGGCCGCCACCCTGTTCACCTCGATGTTCCTGCACGGCGGGTTCATGCACCTGGCCGGCAACATGCTGTTCCTGTGGATCTTCGGCGACAACCTGGAAGAGGAGATGGGCCACCTGGGCTTTCTGGCCTTCTACCTGGCCTCGGGGATCGGGGCCGGGCTGACCCATGTGATCTCGGCGCCCGGTTCGATGGTGCCCACGGTGGGCGCCTCGGGGGCCATTGCCGGGGTGATGGGCGGCTACCTGCTGCTCTATCCCAAGGCGAAGGTGGATATCCTGTTCATCATCGTGGTGATCTTCAAGATCGTGCCGGTGCCAGCCTGGCTGATGCTGGGCCTGTGGTTCGCCATGCAGCTGTTCAACGGGGTCGGCGCGGATCCGACCGGTGGCGGCGTGGCCTACTGGGCCCATGCCGGGGGCTTCCTGGTGGGCTTCGTGCTGACCCTGCCCACCTTCTTCAAGCGCGGCGGCCCGGCCTTCTGGAACCGGACCCACGGCCGCCCGCCGAACCCCGAGGCGCAGTACAGCTTCTCGCGCTCCAGCGTGCCGACGGTGCGGCGGTCCAAGAAAAAAGACGCCCCGGCCGGCAGCCAGAGCGTCATTCCACGTGTCCGTCGCCGCCGCCCCCGCGATCCCTGGGGCTGAGCGCCGCGCGCCTTACTGGTCGCGGATGATCTTCGAGAACTTGTCGAACAGGGGTTCGTTGGCGCAGAGCACCGCGCCGTCCGCCAGGATGTCGCCCTCGGGGTTGACCGGCTCGATGAAGCCACCGGCCTCGCGCACGATGACCAGGCCCGCGGCCAGGTCCCAGGGCTTCAGGCCGCGTTCCCAGAAACCGTCGTAGCGGCCAGCGGCCACATAGGCCAGGTCGAGAGAGGCAGCACCCCAGCGACGCACCCCGGCACAGGCCGGCATCAGCCGGGCCAGGTCCTTCAGGGTTGCCGGCAGGTGGCGCGAGGTGGCGAAGGGCACGCCGGTGGCGAAGACCGCCTCGATCATCCGCATCCGGCCCGAGCAGCGGATCCGCATGTCGTTCATCCAGGCGCCCTCGCCCTTCTCGGCCATGAACATCTCGTCCTTGGCGGCGTCGTAGATGACCCCGGCGACGATCTGGCCCTTGTGCTCCAGCGCGATCGAGATCGCCCAGTGCGGCATGCCGTGCAGGAAGTTGGTGGTGCCGTCCAGCGGGTCGACGATCCAGCGCCGGGTCGGATCCTCGCCCTCTTCCTCGCCACCCTCTTCGGCCAGCCAGCCGTAGTTGGGGCGCGCGCCCATCAGCTCTTCCTTCAGGATCTTCTCGGCCGCGATATCGGCGCGGCTGACGAAGTCACCTGCCCCCTTGACCGAGATCTGCAGGTTCTCGACCTCGCGGAAATCCTTCACGAGGGACCGGCCCGCCTTGCGGGCGGCTTTCATCATGATGTTGAGATTGGCGCTGAAGGACATGGGGCTGGCTCCGTTGTACGAGTGGCGCGTATAGACGCCCGAGGGCACCTTGCCAAGGCCCTGCGGCCCTTGCAATTCAGGCAAACTGTCGCCGCAACGCGACCGCGCCGCCGCTCAGCGCCGGGCGTCGGCCTGCAACTTCACCGCCTCGGTCCGCGCGAGGCGGTTGAAATGGGCCATGAAGGGCTTCACCGCGTCCTCGCTGCGGCAGGCCGCATACATGCGCCGGGTCATCTTGCCGTCGCCGATCGGCTTGGTCACGTAGTCGGGGTGATAGCGCACCTCGCGCATCACCCAGTCGGGCAGCACCGCGACACCGCGCCCCGAGGCGACCAGCAGCAGGATCACCTCGGTCAGCTCGACCTTGCGCTGCTGCGCGGGCTCGATCCCGGCCGGGGCCAGCAGCATCTTGAAGACGTCCAGGCGGCTGCGGTCGACCGGGTAGGTCAACAGGGTCTCGCCCACGAGATCCTCTGCCGTGATCAGCTTCTTCGAGGCCAGCGGATGGCTGGCGGCCGCGACGAAGACCGGCGAATAGTCAAAGAGCGGCGAGAAGGTTATGCCCGGCATGTCCGCCGGATCCGAGGTGATCACCACGTCGACCTGTTCGCGTTCCAGCGCCTCCATGGCGTTGAAGGCAAGGCCGGGACGGATGTCGACGTCGACGTCGCTCCAGGCGCGGCGGAAGAGTTCCAGCACCGGCAGCAGCCAGTCGTAGCAGGCATGACATTCCAGCGTGATATGCAGCCGCCCGGCGCTGCCATCGCGCAGGCTGTCGAATTCGGCCTCCAGCGCCTCGATCTCTTCCAGCACCCGCTCGGCCACCCGCAACATCCGCATCCCCGCCGCCGAGAGGCGCATCGGCTTGGTCTTGCGCACGAAAAGCTCCATCCCGGCCTGGTCTTCCAGCCCCTTGATCTGGTGGCTCAGCGCCGACTGGGTGATGTGAAGGCTTTCCGCCGCGCGCTGCAGCCCGCCGGTCTCATGAATGGCGCGGATCGTCCGCAGATGTCTCAGCTCAAGATGCACTTGCAATCCACCTCATGATTATCGTGAGAATTATGAAGTTGTCTCATTTTACCCGATAAGCGACAAGAACGAAGTTTCATCAGGAGAGATCCATGTCCGTTCCCGCCGTTTCCTTCGAATTCTTCCCCCCGAAGAACCTCGAGGCGTCGTTCCGCCTCTGGGATACCGTGCAGGTGCTCTCTCCGCTCATGCCGCGCTTCGTTTCGGTGACCTATGGGGCGGGCGGCACCACGCGTGAGCTGACCCGCGATGCCGTCGGCACGCTGCACAAGAACACCGGGCTGAACGTTGCCGCGCACCTGACCTGCGTCAGCGCCACCCGCGAAGAGACCCTGGCCATCGCCGAGGGCTTCGCCGAGGTCGGAGTGACCGATATCGTCGCCCTGCGCGGCGACCCGCCCAAGGGCGAAGGGGCCTTCACCCCTACCCCCGGCGGCTTCGCCAACTCGATCGAGCTGATCGAGGCCCTGGCCGCGACCGGCAAGTTCACCCTGCGCGTCGGGGCCTACCCCGAGAAGCACCCCGAGGCCGCCGACAGCGACGCCGACATCGCCTGGCTGAAGCGCAAGATCGACGCCGGGGCTGCCGAGGCGCTGACCCAGTTCTTCTTCGAGCCCGAGACCTTCCTGCGGTTCCGCGACCGTTGCGCCAAGGCCGGCATCGGGGCGCCCATCGTGCCCGGCATCCTGCCGATCGAGAACTGGCCCGGCCTGCGCCGCTTCGCCCAGGCCTGCGGCACCGCCATCCCCGCCTGGCTGGACGAGGCCTTCGACAAGGCGATCCGCGACGACCGGCAGGACCTGCTGGCCACCGCGCTCTGCACCGAGATGTGCGACACCCTGCTGTCGGAGGGCGTCGAGAAGCTGCACTTCTACACGCT
>NZ_AFPM01000256.1 GCF_000220565.1 Oceanicola sp. S124
GGCAAAAGACCAGCGCATGCGCGTCGCATGGCCCGTCGCAAGGCCGGAAAGCACGATCTGAAGGGTCGAACGGGGCCGCAGCCGGTTGCGTTCGAGGAAAACCGAGGGCTCCAACGCCATCTGCTGCTTGCCGTCGTGGCGGAAGACCCAGACCTCGCCGCTCTTCAGCGCCAGGCTGACGGCACTGCCGCCCATGTCCAGCTGCGCCTCGATCTCGGGGTGCAGGTGGAAGCGGATCTGGAAGGGCACGCCCTCCAGCTGCTTACCGTCCATCACCCTGTCGAAGCGCCGCTTGTCGCGGTCTTCCAGGCACAGCAGCATGTCCTCGCCCGCGATGGCGCGGCCGTCGAAGGTCAGTTCAAGCGTGCGGGCATGGGTCAGCCCATGGGTCTTCACCCAGCCGTCATGCCCGCCCTGGAACCGGATGCCGTCCGGCGCGTGGGTCATGCGGATCGGCACGTTGCGCGGCGCATCCTCCAGCTCTTCGCCCCGTCCGCGCCGTCGCGACAGCCGCCCCGAGGACATGCCGTCGAGACACAGCGTGGAATGGCTGGGCGTCGCCCGCCCGGCCCGGCGCCACTCGGGCCCGAAGCTGCGGCCCGAACCGCAGTTGACCACCACCGGGCGCCGGCCCGAGGTCAGCTCGAAAGCCAAGGTCGAGGCATGGGCCGAAAGGCTGGCCCGCCCCTTCGGCGGCGGGCTGGCATCGACGATGACCGAGGACCGCCCCGAGGACAGCCGGGCATAGCCCATGGCCAGCCCGTCCGGCTGCGCCCGGCTGATGCCCGAGGCCGCCAGCGCGTGATCCAGCCGCCCCTCGATGCCGCGCCCGCCGCCGTGGAACCGCGCCAGCGATCCATCCGCATGGCGCAGCGTGCGCAGGGTCGGGGCGATGCGTTCGATGGCCGCGCGGTGCTCGCGGCCGACCTTCATGTCGGCTTCCTCCAGCGCCTGGGCGGCCCAGGTCAGAAGGGTGAAGACCTCGAGCAGCTCTTCGGGATTGCGCGTCGGCAATCCGCCCTGGGCGTCGATCTGGGCCAGCACTTCCTTTTCCAGCGCGCGACGGGCGGGGTCCACGTGGACCTCCATCCCGCGCAGGGCAAGACCGGCGTAGATCAGCCCGCAGAGCGCCTCGAAGCGCGGCAATCCGGGGCGCGCCGCCTTCCAGCGTCGGGAAAGGTAGATGGTCTGGCGCCCGAGCGAGAGAAAGAAGGCCTCTGAGGCCTCACCGTCGCGGGCCCGCAGCAGGAAGAGCGCATGGTTGATCCAGCGGATCAGGCGGCGCCCGGCCAGGTCGGGCTGCCAGCCGGGACCACGGCCGCGCCCATAGCGGCGGATCCACTCCCAGGTCCAGTCCTGGGCCCGCAGCCGGGTCGGCTGATCCCCGACGGCGGCAAGATCGTCCAGCCAGGCGAACCCCTGGATCTCGTCGCGAAAATGGGCGTCGGGCATCTCGACGTCCCAGATCGCGGTCTTCGGCGCCTCGACCAGCTGCCCGGCGAACAGGAAGTTCCCGGCCATCAGCTGACGCCCCCGGGCAAAGGACCCGACGGTGCGCGGCTCGGGCTGGCTGGTGAAGGCGGTGGCAGGGCGGGCGCGCGAGGCCGCCCATGCGTGCAGACGGTTCAGGAACCGCGCGCCGCCACTGGCCTGGGCCTCGGATCGGGACATCTGCCTGCCTCTGTCGCTCGTGAGCTCTTCCATCAAACGCTCTCATCGGCGTTTGAACAACACCCTAGCGGCTGCATCCACCCCTGTCATGGGGAAAGCATGTCCCGGGCACGGGATGCGGCCCGGCTGCCGCGCAACGATACAACTCGCAGGATACACCGACAGGGCAGGATGCCTCCGGCGGCAGTATTTTCAGCCATCGGATAGAGGCAAGGAGCTCTTGTTCCATCCGACGGCCAGAAATACTGCGGGGGAAACTCCGGTACGGAGATGGGGGCAGAGCCCCCTGCCCTCAGCGTTTGCCAAG
>NZ_AFPM01000255.1 GCF_000220565.1 Oceanicola sp. S124
AGCAGGGCGACGCTGCCAGTCAGGGTGGCGGCCAGCAGGGCAAGGACCGCAAGGTAGGCGGGCCGGGGCAGGGGCGTGGCGGCACCCGCGTCGCGGAACAGCTGGGCGGCGCGGATCTCTTCCACCCGGGCCAGCGGCCAGAGGGTGAACAGCGCCGCTGTCAGCGTGCCATAGAGCGCCGCTTCGGCCAGCGCGCCGGGGTAGAGGCCGAAGTCGGTGGGCACCGGCAACAGCGCCGATAGGATCGGGGCGACCAGCAGCGGAAGGGCGGCGCCGAGCACCAGCCCTAGGGCGATGCCGATCAGCGACAGCGCCCCGATCTGCAGCCCGTAGGTCAGGAAGATCACCCGCCGCGAGGCGCCGAGCGTCTTCAGCGTGGCGATGATATTGATCTTGCCCGCCAGGTAGGCGCGCACGGCGGCCGAGACGCCGACGCCGCCGACCGCCAGGCCGGCGAGGCCGACGAGGACGAGAAAGGCCGAGAGCCGCTCGACGAAGCTCTGGATGCCGGGGGCTCCGTTGCGCGCATCGCGCCAACGCAGCCCGCTTTCGGCAAAGCGGTCCCGGGCGGCCTGCTCCAGCGGGGCCAGTTCGGTGCCGGGCGGCAGGGTCAGCCGGTAGCGGCTGTCAAACAGCGTGCCGGGGGCCAGCAGGGCCGTGCCCTCAAGCGCGCTGCGGGCGACAAGGGTGCGCGGACCGAGGGCGAAGCCGGAGGCATTGGCATCGGGCTCGGCCTCGAGCGTGGCCATGAGGCGGATGGGCACGCCGCCCAGCTCGATCCGGTCGCCGACCTGGGCGTCGAGGCGGGCCAGAAGGGCGGGGGCGACGACGGCGCCGGGCAGCTCGGCATCTCCGGCAAGGGCCTGATCCAGCGGGATATCGGGCGAAAGGCTGACTTGGCCGATCAGCGGGTAGGCATCGTCGACGGCCTTGACCTGGGTCAGCACCCGGTCCTCGCCCCGCACGGCCATGGAGCGGAACTCGGCGATCTCGGAGAGGGCGGTGGCGCGGTCGGCCATCCAGGCGCGCTCTGACGCATCGGCGAAGCGGTAGGTCAGCGACAGCTCGGCATCGCCGCCCAGCATGGCAGCGCCCTCGCGGGCCAGCCCGGCCTCGATGGCGCCCCGGACCGATCCGATGGCGGCGATGGCGGCAACGCCGAGAGCCAGGCAGGCGATCAGGATGCGGAAGCCCGACAGGCCGGCGCGCAACTCGCGCGCGGCGAAACGCCGGGCCAGGCGGAAGGCCTGCGGAGTGGCTGCGCTCATGCGGGGCCCCCGGCGATAAGGCCGTCGCGCAGGGGCACGGTGCGGTCGCAGCGGGCGGCGAGTTCCGGCGCATGGGTGACCATGACCAGCGTCGCGCCGTGGCGGTCGCGCAGGCCGAAGAGCATGTCCATGATGGCGGCGCCATTGGCCTCGTCGAGGTTGCCGGTGGGTTCGTCGGCCAGCAGGATCTCGGGGCGCGGGGCGGCGGCGCGGGCCAGGGCGACGCGCTGCTGTTCACCGCCCGACAGCTGCGAGGGGTAGTGACCGGCGCGATGGCCGAGGCCGACCTGTTCCAGTTCCTCGGCGGCGCGGTCGAAGGCATCGGCGCGCCCGGCCAGTTCCAGCGGCGTGGCGACATTTTCCAGCGCGGTCATCGTCGGAATGAGGTGGAAGCTCTGGAAGACCACCCCCATATGATCCCTGCGGAAGCGGGCCAGGGCATCTTCGGACATGCCTGTCAGATCCTGTCCCAGCACCTGTACCTGCCCGCCGGTGGCGCGTTCCAGCCCGCCCAGAAGCATGAGGAGAGACGACTTGCCCGACCCCGAAGGTCCGATCAGCCCCAAAGTCTCGCCGCACCGGACCGTCAGGTCGATGCCGCGCAGGATCTCGACCGTTCCGGCATTGCCGCCGAGGCTGAGGGCTGCGCCCCGCAACTGGATGACGCTGTCTGGCTGGGGCATGGGCGGGGTCTCTTTCCTGCGGGCGGTCCGCAATGGATATGGGGGCAAGCTGCGGCGCAGCAAGGGGTTGGCGGCAATCCGAGGCATTTCGGCGGGCCCGTTGAGTGGCCAAGTGACTGGCCTAATGACGGGCTCGGCGACGAGGGGGGCGGCTTGCCGACTGACAGGCCTGCTGGCGACAGTCACGGCGGCGCTCTGGCTTGCGCTGCCGGGGGCGGCGACGGCCGAGGAGGCCAAGCTGCTCGCCTTCGGGGACAGCCTGGTGCAGGGCTACGGGCTGCCGCAGGGCGAGGGCTTCGTGCCGCAGCTGGAAGGCTGGCTGCGCACGCAGGGCGTCGAGGTCTCGGTGGTGAACGGCGGGGTCTCCGGCGATACCAGCGCCGGCGGGCGCTCGCGCATCGCCTGGTCGCTGAGCGGGGAGATCGACGCGGTGGTGGTGGTGCTGGGGGGCAACGACCTGCTGCGCGGACTGGACCCGGCGCGCACCCGCGAGAACATCGCCGCGATCCTCGACGAGATCCGGGCCCGTGACCTGCCGGTGCTGCTGGTCGGCATGCAGGCTCCGGGCAATTTCGGAGCAGAGTACAAGCAGGCCTTCGATGGGCTCTATCCCGAGCTGGCCGAGCAATACGGCGCCGCCTTCGCGCCGAGCTTCCTGGCCCCGGTCATGGGGGACCCGGAGGCGCCGGACATGGCGGCCGCGCAGGCACGGCTTCAGGGGGACGGGATCCATCCGAATGCGACGGGGGTGGGGCTGATCGTCGAGGCCCTGGGGCCGCAGGTGCTGGAACTGTTGGACCAGTCGGGCAAAGTCGTCCGGTAGCGGCCCTCTGCGGGGGCATCGAGCCCCCTCAAGGGTGGGAGGCTTCGCCCCCCGGCGCGGGCTCGACCCGGGTCGCCTGGCTGAGCTGGAGGTTGATGGCAGACATGCGTCCTCCGCGCCCTTCCTTCAGCTCGAACTGCACGCGCTGGTTGTCGGACAGGCCCGGAATGCCGGAGTGTTCCAGCGCGGAGATATGCACGAAGACATCCTTCGCCCCGCCCTCGGGCTTGATGAAGCCGTAGCCCTTGGTGGCGTCCCACCACTTCACCACCCCGTTCAGCTTCGGCGCGTTCAACATCTCTGGATCCAATCCGATCGGCAGTACCGACAGCTCTGCCCGCAATATGCGGCAGATCGGCCCGGTTTCGGCGCGTCCTGGGCCAAAGCCCTCATGGTCGATCGCAGTCCCGTTGCACGAAAACCTTGCGCGCTTTTCGCAGCCGGATCAAGCGCCTTGATCCGGCTGCGTAGTGTCTCCGCGGTTCCGCGCCGCCCCCAGCAGGAAGGAGGGCAGGCGGCGCAGGGTAGCGCGCATCATGTCGCCATATTCGATCTCGCCGGCCAGCAGGCGCATGTAGAGATGGCGCAGCCGTCCCGAGCTGCGAAAGGCCGCGACGAAGGCGGGGCGGAAGAGGGGCGAGAAGATCAGCACCCGAATCGCCCGCGCCTGGCGCATCGCGCGGTGCACGGGTACCAGCCGCCGTCGGTAGCGGCGCAGGGCCGAGGCCGGCGCACCGGCGGCAATGGCTTCGGCAGCCGCAAGCGCCGCTAGCTGGCCGCTCTTCATCGCATAGGCGATGCCCTCTCCGGTAATCGGATCGACCAGGCCCGCCGCGTCGCCCGCCAGCAGGACGGCCCCGTGCCCGGGGCGCTTGTGGACCTCGCCGAAGGGCAGGTGATGGCCTTTGCAGGGCAGCGACGGATCGCGCCCGAGCTGCGCCAGGTAGGCGGCCATCGAGGCCTTCATGTCGGCATTGCGCGACAGCACCCCGCCGATCCCGATGGTGGAACTGCCACGTTTGGGAAAGTGCCAGCCATACCCCCAGTCGGCGGCGCCGAAGTCGATGCGCAGCGGCGCCGCCGCATTGTCGGGGCCCGGCGCGGCCTCGACCTCCAGCCCGAAGCCGATCTGGTCACGGTCGTAGCTTTGCCCGAAGAGCTGGCGGGCGACGATGGAGTTGACCCCGTCGGCGCCGATCAGCACCTTCGCCCTCAGCCGCCGCCCGTCAGCAAGGCTGAGGGCAGGGGGGGCGAGGTCAAGCGCGGCCACCCGGCACCCGCTTAAATCCATGGCCCCGGCGCGGATCGCGCGCCGCTGCATCTCGGCATCCAGCTCGACCCGCATCGCGAGGTGCATCGGCGGGATGTCGGGTAAAAGGCCCAGGCTGTGGCCGAAGGCGTGAAATTCGACCGAGGTCTTGGTGTCGATGAGATGCGCGGGGATGTCCTCGCCGTAGATCTCGCGGAAATAGAGGGCGCTGCGGCCGGTGACGCCTCCGCCGCATAGCTTGTCGCGGGGAAAGCGCGCCTTGTCGACGAGGGCCACCGACAGGCCCGCCGCGGCGGCGACCCGGGCGGCTGCCGCCCCTGCGGGACCCGCGCCCATGACGATCAGGTCGAGGTCATGTGCCGGGTCGTCAGCGGACGCTGTGCCGGACGAACTGGCGGGCGTGCTGGCTGGCAAGGGTCAACTCTCATCAAAGAAAAATGCGTGGATATCGTCGAAGAGCCGCTGCGAGGTTTCAAAGAGCAGGTGCCCCTGGCCTTCATAGAAGGTAATCCGGTCTGCCGGAAGCCGCCGCGCAAGGCGCCGGGCGGCATTCGGCAGGAAAACCGTGTCCTCTGCCCCGTGAAAGAGTGCAATCCGGGCATCTGCCAACGCTCCGGGCCGGTCGAGGGTCCAGAACATCAGGCTGGCGGTATGGGCCATCGTGCGCCGGATCGAGGGCGTGGACATGTTCTGACGCTGGGCCTCGGCCCGGGCGGCGCTGTCCTGTGCCTTGGCCGGATCGGCAAGGGCGTCCTCGCCATAGAGCAGGGTGCGGTAGTTCTCTGTCCAGGCGTCCTGCGGCTTTAGGGAATGGGTGCGCAGCATGGCCTTCACCACCTCGACACCCGAGCGAAGTGAGGACAGTGCCGCCTCGGGCGCCGGCCCGGCGGTGGAGATCAGCGCCAGCGAGACCTTCGGCGCCTCCAGTCGCGAGACCGTCTCGATCGCGATCGGGCCGCCGGTGGAATAGCCGATCAGGTAGACTTCCTTCGCCCCGAGATCGTTGACGTAGTCGGCGATGACCTTGGCGGACCCGTCGATGTCGACGTGATGATCCAGTGGCAACCCGTCCATGCCGGGGAAGCGGTAGGCGACGACGGTGCTGTCCTCTTCCTGCCAGGCCAGGACCGGTGCGAAGATCCCGACAGAGGCGAAGGCCCCCGGTATGGTGACGATGACCTTCTCGACCCCCGGGCGGGCCCTGCCGTCCTGCAGCAGGGGGAACTGGCCCGCCCGTTCGGGGCCGGGCAGAAGCGTGCAGCCCGAGAGCAGCAGCGCCGCCCCGAGGGCCATCAGTGCGCGCAGCATGGCGTTAGAGGACGGTGACCGGGGTTCCGATCGGTACGCTGTCGTAGAGGGCAATGACATTCTCGTTCAGCATCCGGAAGCAGCCCGACGAGGCATTGCGCCCGATGGAGCGCGGCTCGGTCGTGCCGTGAATGCGGATCGCCGTATCATGGCCGTTCTGGTAGAGATAGAGCGCCCGTGCCCCCAGCGGATTGCGCGGGCCGCCCGGCATCCGATCATTGTTGCCCTTGTACTGGCCATAGATCTGCGGATCCCGCTCGATCATGTCGGGGGTGGGGCGCCAGGAGGGCCATTCGACCTTGCGCGCGATCACCGCATTGCCGGTGAACCCGAGGCCCGGACGGGCAACGGCGATGCCGTAGCGGGTGGCCACGCCGGGCGCGGTGACATGATAGAGGAAGAAGGCACGCGGCAGGATCACGATGGACCCGGCTTGGTACCGACGCGAGAAACTGACCTTGCGGGGCGACAGGATCGGCGGCCCCTGCACCGCCTGGGCGGCAGGGGCCGAGGTGAGAAGGGCCGGAGCTGCGAGAGTGGCGGCAAGCGTGCTGGTCAGGAAGCGTCGGCGAGGAATCATGGGTACACCTGGGTCGAATCACTGGAAAATCATGTGGCTATTGGTGGGTAATAAATGGGTGCGGGCGGGATCACGTTCCCGCGGCAGGTGAAATCGCCTGCTGTCTGTTGCCTCAGTGCCACGGCAGTGGTCCGGCACGGCGCCCTGCTGCGGGAAACCGGACAAATTTGAACCGGAAAAGAAAAAATCAACTTTTCGCCGTTTTAAGTTAATCCGGCAGAGGCGCAGAACGCGCCGAAAGCCGTCGCCTTCAGAACGAAGGCATGGAAGTGCGGAGCCGGAATGGACATCACGCCGACCAGACTGCCCGAGGTTTTGATCCTCACCCCGCGCCGCTTCGGCGATGCCCGCGGATTTTTCAGCGAAAGCTGGAATGCCGCCCGCATGGCCGAAGCGGGGCTTGATCTGGACTTCGTGCAGGACAACCACTCGTTCTCGACCAGGGCGGGGACGCTGCGCGGGCTGCACTACCAGGCGCCGCCCCGGGCCCAGGGCAAGCTGGTACGCTGCGGGCGTGGAGCGTTGTGGGACGTTGCCGTGGACTTCCGTCGCGACTCGCCCCGATTCGGCCAGTGGGTCGGGGTCGATCTCAGCTTTGAGAACGGACGCCAGCTGTGGATCCCGCCGGGGTTCCTGCATGGTTTCGTCACCCGTGAGGACCAGACCGAGATCTGTTACAAGTGCACCGATGCCTATGATGCGGCCAGCGAGGGCGCAGTGCGATGGGACGACCCGGACCTGGGCATCGACTGGGGTGTCAGCGATCCGCTGCTCTCGGACAAGGACGCCGCCGCCCCGGCCCTGCGCGCCGTGCCCAGTCCCTTCATCGGGGCGGTGCCGGCATGAAGATCCTGGTCACCGGAGGGGCGGGGTTCATCGGATCGGCGGTGGTGCGCGCGGCGATCCGCACTGGGCACGAGGTGATCAACCTCGACGCGCTGACCTATGCCGCCTGCCTCGATAACCTGGCCGAGGTGGCGGACAGCCCGCTCTACCACTTCGAACATGCCGATATCCGCGAGGCCGGCGCGCTGGAGCGGATCTTCGCGGTTCACACCCCCGGCGCAGTGATGCACCTTGCCGCCGAAAGTCATGTCGACCGCTCGATCGACGGGCCCTCGGCCTTCATCGACACCAATGTCACGGGCACCGCGACCCTGCTGCAGGTCGCCCGGTCCTACTGGGAACGGCAGGGCCGCCCGGCAGAGTTCCGATTCCACCATGTCTCGACCGACGAGGTCTTCGGCTCTCTCGGACCCGAGGGGCGTTTCACCGAAGAGACGGCCTATGCGCCGCGCTCTCCCTACGCGGCCTCGAAGGCGGCCTCGGACCACCTGGTCAGGGCCTGGCACGAGACCTACGGCCTGCCGGTGGTCCTGTCGAATTGTTCCAACAACTACGGGCCCTTCCACTTCCCCGAGAAGCTGATCCCGGTGGTCATCCTGAACGCCCTGGCGGGGCAGGCGATCCCGGTCTACGGCGATGGCGGCAACGTGCGCGACTGGCTTTACGTCGAGGATCACGCCCGCGCCCTGCTGAGCGTGCTGGCGCGCGGGACCATCGGGCGCAGCTACAACATCGGCGGGAATGCCGAGGCGCGCAACATTGACCTGGTGCGCCGGATCTGCGCCCTCCTCGATGCTCGGCTGCCGGCCAGCGCGCCGCACGAACGGCTGATCACCTTCGTTACCGACCGGCCGGGCCATGACAGGCGCTATGCGATCGACGCGAGCCGCATCCGGGATGAACTGGGCTGGCAGCCTCAGGTTTCGCTTGAGGAGGGGCTGGAGCGCACGGTCGACTGGTATCTGCACAACCGGTCCTGGTGGCAGGCGCTGCAACGGCGGACCGGTGTCGGTGACCGCCTGGGGCTGGGGCGATGATCCCGCTGCCGGTCCTCGTCTTCGGCCGCTCAGGACAATTGGCCATTGAGCTGGCGCGCCGGGCTCAGGTCACCTGCATGGGGCAGGAGACGGCAGATCTCTCTCGTCCCGGTGCCGCGGCCAGGGCGATCGGCGCGCTCAGGCCGGGCCTGGTGATCAACGCGGCCGCCTTCACCGCGGTGGACCGGGCCGAGACCGAGACCGACATGGCGCATCGCCTGAACGCCCTCGCCCCGCGCGAGATGGCCGAGACCTGCGCGGCGG
>NZ_AFPM01000254.1 GCF_000220565.1 Oceanicola sp. S124
ACGGCCCCGGCGAAGAGCGCGACCGAAGCGGCATCCAGAGAGACCGTCGGCTCGTCCAGCAGCCAGATCGGGCGGCCCGTGACCATCAGCCGCGCCAGCCCGAGCCGCCGCTTCTGCCCGGCCGAGAGCATCCCGGCCAGCCGCTGCTCCAGCGCCACGAGGTCGAAGGCCGCGAGCGCCGGGTCGATATCGGACAGCCCGTGCACGGCAGCCCAGAACGTCAGGTTCTCGCGCACCGTCATCTGGGCCTTCAGCCCGTCCGCATGGGCGCCATAGGCCACGCTCTCGCTGTCAAAGCTCATCTGGCCGGCGCGCGCCGGTTGCAGCCCCGCGAGGCAGCGCAGCAGCGTCGTCTTGCCCGAACCGTTCGGCCCGCGCAGGATCAGCGCCTGCCCCGGCGCCAGTGCGAAGCTGACCCCGTCCAGCAGCGGCAGGCCGCCGCGGGCGACGCAAAGATCCGTGACACGCATATCCATGGACGATCCTTAACCCGTTCTCCTGCCGGGCAAAAGACGGCACGGGCGCGCCCCTGTCCTTGATCTGGCGCAGATGGCCCGGGCGGGATCGCCTCCGGCGGGAGTATTTTACGCCTGGTGATGATATGGGGCGGACCAAACCTGCATCACCAGGCTGAAAATACTCCCGCCGGAGGCAAGCCGACGGCACCGGAACGCGCCCGCCGCGCCGCTGTCAGACCGGCAGCAGCGCGGCGGCGATGCGGCGGCCTTCCGAGAGCAGCACGTTGAAGCTGCGGCAGGCGGTCGGGGTGGCCATCGGCTCGATCCCGATGCCGGCCTCGTCGAGGGCGGCCCGCAGGGCGGCCGGGACGGGGCGCATTTCGGGGCCGGTGCCCAGCAGGATCACGTCGACCTGCCCGGCCAGGGCCAGCAGCGGCGCGCTGTCCTCGGCGCCGCCCCAGGGCCGTGTGGAATTGGCCAGCACGAGGCAGGGCGCGGGCACGGCCTCGGTCCCGATACGGATGAAGCCGGGGCCATAGCCGTCGATCGGCCTGGCGTGGTCGTAGGAGATTTCGACGAGTTCCATGGGGCCTCCGGGAATGGGGAAAAGTGAGGGGCGGAACGAGAGCGGGGCCCCGCAGGGCCCCGACCGAGTGCGGCCTGATCGCCGCTCAGGCGTCGATATTGGCGAACTGCGTGCCGGCGCCGCCCGAGGGCTTGGACCAGTCACGCTTCACGCCCAGCCAGAGCACCACGTTCTTGGCCACGTAGACCGAGGAATAGGTGCCGATGACCACGCCCCAGGTGATGGCGAAGACGAAGCTGCGGATCACGTCACCGCCCAGCACCAGCAGGGCGATCAGGGCGATCAGCGTGGTGCCCGAGGTCATGATCGTGCGGCTGAGCGTCTCGTTGACCGAGAGGTTCATCACGTCGATGAGCTCCATCGTCTTGTACTTCCTGAGGTTCTCGCGCAGGCGGTCGAAGATCACCACGGTATCGTTGATCGAATAGCCGATGATGGTCAGCAGCGCCGCGATGGTCGCCAGGTCGAAGCGGATCTGCAGCAGGCTGAAGATGCCGATGGTCACGATCACGTCGTGGAACAGCGCGAAGACCGCCCCCAGCGAGAACTGCCATTCGAAGCGCAGCCAGATGTAGAGCAGGATTGCCCCGAGCGCTGCGCCGACCGCCAGGAAGGCGGTCTGGATCAGCTCTCCCGAGACCTTGGGGCCAACGCTTTCGACCTGGGTGAAGCGGATCGAGGGGTCGACCTCCTGCAGGGCCGCCTCGACCCGGGCGATGGTATCGCTGGCCACCGCCTCCTGCTCATCCTGCGCCTGGATGCGGATCATCGAGACATGCTCGTTGGCCGCGAAGGAGGGATCGTAGACCTCGGAGATCACCACGTCGCCCAGCCCCCG
>NZ_AFPM01000253.1 GCF_000220565.1 Oceanicola sp. S124
ACCTTGCCGCCCTCGGCGACCGCCAGCCCGCCGCCGGCCTCGCGCAGAGCATTGCCGGCGGCGGCCAGGTCGGCAGGGTCGCGCCCGAAGAGCGTCAGGTTGTGGCTGTCGTGGCTGACGCTGGTGGCAAAGGCACCACGCCAGCTGCCCCAGTTCTCAAGGAAGGCCACGCGCACCGGGGTGCCTGCGCCGTGGCGGTTGACCACCGCCATGCGGATCATGTCCCCGGGCAGCTCAAGCCGGCCGTCCGAAACGGGCACCTCGCGCTCTCCCCACTCGGGGAAGCGGGGTTTCGAGAGGGTGGCGATACGGGCGCTGGTGCCGGTCGCCGGGATCTCGAAATCGGCAGGGGTCAGCGGCGCCAGCTTCATCGTGTCGCGCAGGGCGGCAGGGGCGGCAAGGCGCGGCGCGGGGGCCAGCAGGGCGCCATCGTGGGCGACCAGCCTGCCGTCGGCGATCACCGCCGAGGCGGCGACATCCGCGACGTCGCTCAGCAGCACGATATCGGCGCGGCGGCCCGGGGCGATCAGCCCGAGGTCGGGTCGCCCGATCCGGGTCGCGGCGTTCAGCGTGGCGGCCCGATAGGCCCAGAGCGGCGGCAGCCCGCAGTCGATCAGCCTGCGGATCACCGCGTCCAGCCCGCCCCGGTGCAGCAGGTCGTCGGGGAAGACATCGTCGGTGCAGAGCGTCACCACCTGCGGCAGCTCGCCCAGCCCCAGCAGGGCCTCTGCGAACTCGGGCAGCAGGTGCGCGTGCGAGCCGCGCAGTTCGATGGTGAAGCCGGCTTCCAGCTTGGCCAGCAGGTCGGCGGCCGAGGTCAGCTCGTGATCCGTTTCGACACCGGCGGCGGCGAAACCGGCGAGGTCTCCGCCGGTCAGGCCCCGGCCATGGCCGCAGACCCGCTTGCCGCTGTCCAGACCGGCCTGCACGATGCCGGTGACGCGCGGATCGCCGTCCAGCAGCGGATGCATGGTCATCAGCTCGGCGGCGCCATGGGTGTCGTCGCGGGCCAGCCAGCGGGCCACGACACCGGCGTCGAAATCGGCCCCCGAGACCTCGTAGCCCGGCGCCGAGGGCACGCAGGTCGGCACCAGCGGCAGCAGGCGCAGCGGCAGGTCGCGGGCCACGTCGCAGGCAAAGCCAAGCCCCGCCTCGCCCGCCACATTGGCCAGCTCATGCGGATCCCAGAGCGCCGTCGTCACCCCGCGCGGGACCACCGCCGAGGCGTATTCGGCGGGGCTGACCATCGAGCTTTCCACGTGCATATGCGTGTCGATGAAGCCGGGCACGAGGATCTGGCCGCGCGCGTCCAGCCGCGTGTCCGCATCGCTGCGACTGCCGGGGGCGTGGACCGAGGCGATCAGCGGACCGACCAGCCCGACATCTGCGGCGCGGCTGCGCCCGGTGGCCATGTCCAGCACCTCGGCCCCCTCGATCAGCAGGTCGAAGGGCGCCAGCCCGCGTGCGGCGCGCACGGCGCGGGCGCGCAGTTGCGCGTCGTTGAGATCCTTGGGAAAGGCCATGTCAGTCGTCCGTCTTCAGCGCATCGAGGCAGAGATGCGCGGTATTGCTGGCAACGCCGGTGGCCAGCCGCGTGCGGCCCTGTCCGGTGGCGTCGAAGGTGGTGGCCCCGTAGCTCTCGTCCGGGGTGGTGGATACATGCATCGCGCGGGGCTGGAACTCCAGCGCTTCCGGCCGGGTCAGGGCAAGGGCGGCCACGGGATCGTAGATCGCCATGCCGTCGCGGCCCCGGGACAGGCCGATGTCGAGGTAGCCGCCCAGCAGGTCGCCGGTCAGCGCCTCGCAGCGGGGCATCTCGGCGGGGCCGAAGCGCGCCTGCCGGCAGGCCATCAGGTCGACCACGTCCAGCGGCAGCCCGGCGCGGGCGACCATGTCGGCGGCCTCGGGATCGGCCAGGGCGTTGAACTCGGCCAGCGCCGAATGGTTGCCCGGGCCGGCGCTGCCGCCCATCCAGACAAGGCGCCGGATCCGGGCGGCGGCCTCTGGGTGCTGCTGTATCAACCGGGCGATATTGGTCAGCGGGCCGAGGGCCAGCACCTGCGGCGCCTCTTCGGTGATCAGCCAGCCGGCCAGTGCAGCCATCGCGTCCTCCGAGGCCAGCGGCGCGTCACCCTCTGGCAGGTAGGCGCCCCGGCTCGTCATGCCGCGCGGGCCGAGGATCCGCTGGGCGGTCTCTGCCGTGCGCTTCAGCGGGCGGTCGGCACCGGCGTGTAGCGGCGCGGTGAAGCCGTAATGCGCCGTCGCGCCCCGGGCATTGGCCAGGACCTGCGGCAGCGGCGCATTGCCCGCGACGAGGGAGATCCCGGAGACCTCGACGCCGCCGTGCCGCAGCACCAGCAGCGCCCAGAGGTCATCGAAGCCGTAGTCTGTGTCGACCCAGACCCTCATGCAGAGAGCGGGCGGGCGGTGGCTTCGGGCAGGTCGAACGACAGCGTCTCGCCGATCGCCACCTCGGGCAGCTCGATCGCCGCATCGGCCTTGACCGGGCCAAGGGCGGTGTCGAGCACGTATTCGCGATGCGCGCCCGCGAAGGAGGTCGCCAGCACCCGGCCCTGATGCGGGCCGCTGCCGACACTCACGCCGTCGGGGCGCCAGGCCAGCAGGGGGCTTGCGGGGGCAAAGCCCAGCTCTAGCGCGCCACTGTCGGTGACGGCCTTGGTCCCTTCCACCCGGAAGATGTTCTCGAAGCCCATGAACTCGGCGGCGAAGGCGGTTTCGGGGCGGGCATAGAGATCGGCGGGGGTGCCGAGCTGCTCGATCTTGCCCTCCTTCATCAGCACGATGCGGTCGGCCAGCGCCAGGGCCTCGGCCTGATCGTGGGTGACGAAGACCATGGTGACGCCGGTTTCCTTCTGCACCCGCTGCAGCTCGGTGCGCATTTCGAGACGCAGGCGGGCGTCGAGGTTCGACAGCGGCTCATCCAGCAGCAGCACCTTGGGCTTCATCACCAGCGAGCGGGCCAGCGCGAGGCGCTGCTGTTGCCCGCCCGACATCTCGGCCGGCTTGCGCTTGTCGTAGCCGGTCAGGCCGACGGTCGCCAGACCGGCCTCGGTGCGCTCGCGGATCTCGGCCTCGGGCAACTTCTGCAGGCGCAGGCCGAAGGCGACGTTCTCGAAGGCGTTGAGGTGGGGGAACAGGGCGTAGCTCTGGAACACCAGGCCAATGCCGCGCTTGTTGGCCGGCACCCGGGTCACGTCGCGCCCGTCGATGTGGATGCTGCCCGAGGCCGGATCCAGCAGCCCGGCGATGGCGCGCATGGTGGTGGTCTTGCCGCAGCCCGAGGGCCCGAGAAGGCAGATCAGTTCCCCTTCGCGGATCGACAGGTCGAGGTCGGGCACGGCAACGGATTTGCCGTACATCAGGGTGACATCGGAGAGTTGGACGAAAGTGTCAGACATAACGAGAGAATCCCAGCAGGCGCTCGGCGACGAAGACAATGGCGAGCGACATGAAGGCCAGTAGGGCCGAGAGCGCGGCGACGGAGGGGTCGAAGGTGATCTCCATGTAGGCCAGCATGTCGATGGGCAGGGTGCGGACCCCGGGGCCCGACAGGAACAGCGACACGGGCACCTGGTTGAAGGAGGTCACGAAGCCGAGGATGAAGGCGGCCAGCACGCCGCCCCGGATGTTGGGCAGCACCACCTTGGTGAAGGCCTGCAGGCGCGAGCAGCCGAGCAGCACGGCGGCTTCCTCCATGTCGGCGCGCAGGTTGTGCATCGAGGATGACACCACGCGCACCGCATAGGGCAGCACCAGCGCCGTGTGGGCCATGAAGAGAGCCAGGGTGACGGTCACGCCGGTCGGCACCACGAGGTAACGCAGCAGCGCCAGGCCGACGATGATGCCGGGCACGATGATCGGCGCGGCGACGATGGTGCGGATGGTCTCGGCGCCGGGCAGGGCGTAGCGGTTCAGCGCATAGGCTGCCGGAACGCCCAGCAGAAGGGCGGCCAGGGTGCCGAAGACCGCCAGCGCCATCGACAGCAGGAAGGAGGCGCGGAAGCTCTCGACGGTGAAGACCTTGAGATACCATTTCAGCGTCAGCCCCTCGGGCGGGAAGGCCAGGTAGCTGGTGTCCGAGGCGCCGGCGAGGATGATGATCAGGAAGGGGCCGATCAGGAAGGTCAGCGTCAGCCCCAGGATCACCCAGTTGGCCAGCAGGCGGGAAGAGGTGTTCATGGGCTCTAGCTCCGGGCCGAGGCGATCTTCTTCAGCAGAAGGTTCGCCGAGAAGGACATGACGATCAGGATCATCGCGATCACCGAGGCCGAGACGAAGTCATTGCTGACGTTGACCCGCTGGTAGAGCAGCGTTTCCAGCATCAGCACCTTCGAGCCGCCGAGGATCGCGGGCGTGATGTAGGCGGTCAGCGAGCCGGTGAAGACCAGGGTGCCACCGATGACGAGGCCCTCCTTGGTCAGCGGCAGGATCACCTTGAAGAAGACCGCCAGCCAGCTGGCGCCGAGGACGCGGGCGGCGGGGATGACGTCGCGGGGGATGTTCTCCATCGCGGAGACCAGCGAGATGATCATCAGCGGCAGGAACAGCTGCAGCAGGCCGAGGAAGACGGCGGTTTCGGTGAACAGCAGCCGCAGCGGGGTGTCGGACAGGCCGAGGCCGGTGATCGTCTCGTTGACGATGCCGGTGCGACCGAGGATCACGATCCAGGCATAGGTCCGCGCGACCGGAGAGATCATCAGCGGCAGGACGATCATGCCGAACACCGTGCCGCGCGACTTCGGCTCGAGGTTCACGATGCAGAAGGCGGCGGCGTAGCCGATCACGGCGGCGGTGCCCGCCACCAGCGCGCCCAGCTTCAGCGTGCGCAGGAAGACGGTGCGGTTCAGGGGCGTTGCGAAGAAGTCTATATAGCCCTGCAGCGACCAGCCGCCCTCGAAGCGGAAGGCTTCGGACAGCAGGATGCCAACAGGCACGAGAAAGAGCAGCGTCGAGAAGATGGCGGCCGGAAGGGCAAGGGCCAGACCTTCGCGCGTATTGCGGAACATGGGGCGGTCCTGTCGGCAGGGAAACGGGAACAAGGGTGCCCCGGCGCGTCACGGGGAGGACACGCGCCGGGGCGAAACGGTCGGGCGCGGGGGACGCCCGGCCGATGCTTACTGGATCACCTCGGTGTTCCACTGTTCGACCCAGGCCTCGCGCTGGTCCAGCACGTCGGCGGCGGGCATGATGTTCAGGTTGTCGATGACATCGGCGCCGTAGGTCAGGTTCTCGGCGATCTCGTCAGAGACGACGACTTCCTTGTTGGCGGGGCTGTCCACCTGCATCTCGGCGACCTTGGTCTGCACCTCGGTCGACAGCCAGTAGTCCATGAACTGGTAGGCCAGCTCTTCGTTGCCGTTGTCCTTGGTCATGATCATCACGTTCATGCCGCCGGCCTGGCCTTCCTTGGGGTTGGCCCATGCGAAGGGCAGGGCGGCTTCCTTGAAGCTGCCCCAGGCGAACTTGCCGACCGGCGCGGCGATGACTTCCTGCTGGTTCATCAGCTGCACCAGCTCGGAGGAGCGCGAGTAGAAGGTCACGATGTCGTCGGAATGCTCGCCGATGGTCGAGATGACGGGGCCGTAGCCGCCGGTCTCGCCCAGGGCTTCGGCCAGCATCATCAGGGTCAGCGGGCCCTGGGTGCCGGTGATGTTGGGCAGGGCGACTTCGCCGGCCAGCTCGTCGCTCAGCAGGTCGCCCCAGCTTTCGATCTCGACCAGGTCGGACCGGTAGACGATTGAGGACGCGTAGTAGGTGTAGCCGACCGCCATGCCGTCACCGTTCGGATCCTTGGCGCTGTCATAAAGCTTGTCGAAGTTGCTGAGCCGGGTGCTGTCGATGGGGGCCAGCAGGTCCTTGCGGGCCAGCGCCAGCGCATCCTGGGTCGAGATCACGGCCATGTCGATCACCGGGCTGGCGGCATTGGCTTCGATCTTTGCCATGCGCTCGACCGAGTTGCCGGTCTCGACAATGACGTCGCAGCCGCAGATCTCTTCGAAGGGATCGTAGAGCGCTTCCTTGTACTCGTCCTGGGCGAAGGAATAGACCGAGATCGTCAGGGTCTTGTCCTGGGCCTGGACGGCGGTGGTGGTCAGCGCGGCGGCGGCACAGCCGAGCGCGAGGCGGGAAAGCGTGGTCTTCATCAGTTTGCTCCTGTTGGGTCGGTTTCTGAAGGGAGGGGAGGGGCGGCGGGCGCCCCGGCACGCAGGCGGCGCGGGGCGGTGGTGGACTGGCGCAGCACCAGGGTCATCGGCACGGCGTTGGAGGCGGCCCGGGCCGCGTCGCCCGCGATGCGGCGGGTCAGCACGTCCAGCGCCTGGTCGGCGATGGCCTCGACATTCTGGGCGATGGTGGTCAGCTGGGGATGCATGGCGGTGGCCAGCGGCAGGTCGTCGAAGCCGGTCAGGCTGACATCGCCGGGCACCGAGAGGCCGGCGCGGGACAGGTGGGAATGGGCGCCGAGCGCCAGCAGGTCCGAGGTGGCCATGACCGCCGTCGCACCGGCGGCCACCAGCGCGGGCAGGCGGGCCATGCCGGCCTCGCCCCAGACGGTCTCTGTGCGCGCCGCAGGGCCGAGGCCCGCGATCATGCCGCGGATGCGGTCCTGCTGCACCTCGGAGACCGCGTCGCCGCCCAGCAGGACGACGTGGACATGGCCGAGGCCCGCCACATGGGCGCCCAGCTGGCGCCCGCCGCCGAGGTGGTCCGCCGAAACGGTCGATCCGGGATCTGAGGCCGTGTTGATCGCCACCAGCGGCAGGGCGACCTGCGGCGCGGTGGTGCCCTTCTTGGGCACGATGATGATGCCGTCGACGCCACGACCCGCCAGCTGGGCCAGGGCCTCGTCCTGGCGGGCGTCATCGCCTCGGCTGTCGGCGATCAGGATGCCCAGCCCCCGCGCCTCGGCAGCGATCGACAGGTTCTGCGCGATGCGGGGGAACAGCGGGTTGGTCAGGTCGGGCATGACCAGGCCGAGGATGCCACTCTGCCCGGTCTTCAGGGCCCGCGCGGCGCTGCTGGGACGATAGCCGAGGTGGTCGGCATGGGCGCGGATCTTCCCGGCCAGCTCGTCCGAGACCCGCCCCTTGCCCGAGAGGGCATTGGAGACGGTGGCGGTCGACACCCCGAGATCCCGTGCAATCTGTTTCAGGCTGGCCATTCACTCACCTCGCTTGGTGAAACGATTAATCTGCCGAAAAACCTCACGTCAATGGGTGATGTAACGATTAATCAGCTCGAGCCGCCTGGATCGGTCCGCTTTGCCCAATTTCGAGGCGTTGCGGCGGAGAGGGGGCACCCAGGGGCGCAGGCCCGGTGGAGGGGAGAACAGAAAACGGCGCCGCGGGGGACCCGGGCGCCGTCAGATGTCTTGCCTTGGGGCGGGATCAGGCGGCGAGGCCGCGCGCGCCCATGTCGAGGAATTTCTGGCGCCGCGCCTTGATCAGGGCCTTGCGGTCCATGCCGTCCATCTCTTCCAGCATCGCTTCCAGCGCCCGGCCGACCGAGGTCATGGTCTCTTCGCGGGCGCGATGTGCGCCGCCGGTGGGTTCGGGGATGATACGGTCGATCACCCCGAGGTAATGCAGGTCCTGCGCGGTCAGGCGCATGGCCTCGGCGGCCTCGCGCATCTTCTCGGCGTTCTTCCACAGGATCGAGGCGCAGCCCTCGGGCGAGATCACCGAGTAGATCGAATGTTCCAGCATGGCGACCTTGTTGGCCGCCGCGATCGCCACCGCGCCACCCGAGCCACCTTCACCGATGACGACCGAGATCATCGGCACGCCAAGCTGCAGGCATTTCTCGGTCGACCGGGCGATGGCCTCGGACTGGCCGCGCTCTTCGGCGCCCTTGCCGGGATAGGCGCCGGCGGTGTCGACGAGGGAGATCACCGGCAGGTTGAACTTGTCGGCCAGCTCCATCAGGCGGATCGCCTTGCGGTAGCCCTCGGGGCGGGCCATGCCGAAGTTGCGCTCGATGCGCGACTTGGTGTCATGGCCCTTCTCGTGGCCGATCACCACGACGGGGCGGTCGCCCAGGCGCGCAAGGCCGCCCATGACGGCGAGATCCTCGGCAAAGTTCCGGTCGCCCGCCAGCGGGGTGAACTCGTTGAACAGGGCCTGGATGTAGTCCTTGCAATGCGGGCGGTCGGGATGCCGCGCCACCTGGCATTTCCGCCAGGGCGTCAGCTTGGAATAAAGGTCCACCAGCATGTCGGCGGCCTTCTTGTCCAGCGCCGCGGCTTCGGACTCGATATCCATTTCCTCGTTCGAGCGGGCCATGGCCCGCAGCTCCTCGGCCTTGCCTTCGATCTCGGCAAGGGGACGTTCGAAATCGAGGTAGTTCGTCATCTGGCGCCTCCGCTTCGGTCGGTCGTTATATGCCGTCCTGACGGCTGAAGTGCAATAAGGCAAGATTTGCCGGGGCGGCATCCGGCACAGAGGGGCCGGTAAAGGAGACCTCATGACGGCAAGCTACGAGGACCGCCTGCTGCGGGTGATGGACCATATCCATGCCAATCCGGGCGGCGACCTGTCGCTGGATGCCCTGGCCGAGGTGGCGGCGATGAGCCGCTTTCACTGGCACCGGGTGTTCCGCGCCATGACCGGCGAGACCTGCGCCCAGGCGGTGCGGCGCATCCGCATGCACCTGGCCGCCTGCGCCCTCGCCGGTGGCGACGATCCGGTCGGGCAGATCGCCCGCAGCGTCGGCTATCCCGATCCGGACAGCTTCGCCCGCACCTTCGCGGCCCGGTATGGGCACAGCCCCCTGCGCTTCCGTCACGAGGCCCCTTTCCGCCCGAAACTGGAAACCTTCAGAAAGGATGGCACTATGACCTCCGCACCAGCTCCCTACCCGATCGAGCTGCGCGCCGCGCCGGCCCGCCGCCTGGTGGGGCTGCCGCACCGGGGCAGCTACTTCAGGATCTCCGAGGCCTATTCGCGGCTCGGGCCGATCCTTTCGGCGCGGGGCCTCTGGCCGCAGGTCGGCCCGATGGTGGCGCTGTATTACGACGATATCAGTGCCGTGCCCGAGGCAGAGCTGCGCAGCTTCGCCGCCGTGCAGATCCCCGAGGACATGCCGCTGCCCGAGGGCCTGGAGGAAGAACGGCTGGAGGCTGCCGAAACCGTGGTGCTGACCTTCCGGGGTCCCTATGCCGGTCTGCACGCGGCCTACCAGCATCTCTATGAAACCTGGCTGCCCGCCTCGGGGCGCGAGCCCCTCGACCAGCCGCCTTACGAGGTCTACCTGAACTCGCCCATGGATACCGCGCCCGACGATCTGCTGACCGAGATCTCGATCGCGCTGCAATCCTAGCCTGCCGAGAGCGCGCGCATCGCCTGATGCGGCGAGGTCAGGACGGGCAGGCCCAGATCGCCCAGCAAGGCCGCCGCGCCGGCCATCGAGGCCTGGGCCAGCACCACGACATCCACGCCCCCGTCGCGCAGGGCGGTGCGGATCGCTTCGGCGATATGGGCATGGAAGGCGGCGCTGTCGCCGGTCTCGAACAGGGGCCAGGCCTCGGGCAGGGGCAGGGGGCGCACCTCTGCGCCGGGGGCGGTGAGGCTTTCCAGCAACCCGAGGCTGGGCGCGCGGGTGCTCTCCAGCACGTAGACCATCAGGATGCGCCTGCCGATCCGCGCGGCCTGCTGCATCATCGGGCGGTCGACGCGCAGCGCGCCCAGTTCCTCGGCCAGCGGGCCGAGGGTGGTGCAGGTGCAGACGACCGGGCCGTCGGCTCCGGCGATCAGGGCGGCGATCTGCGGCCGCAGCGCCTCGGCGCGGCCGGCGCGGGCCTCGGCCAGCCAGTCCGGGCGCACCAAGTGGCGCAGGGCCAGCCCCGGCGCGAGGGTCTCGCGCAGGGTGTCGAAGGTCGCCACGTGGACCTCGGCGGTGTGCAGCATCAGGGCCATGGCCTAGTGATAGACGACGGGCACCAGCGAGGCCACCAGCAGCACGGCCATGGTCCAGTTGAAGGCGCGCAGCATGGCGGGGCGGTTCAGCAGCCGGCGCAGCTGCTGGCCCATCAGGATCCAGACAGAGTTCGACGGGATCGCTACCAGTGCGAAGCAGCCGGCGATCAGCAGCACGTAGGTCAGGTTGCGCTCGGGCGCATAGAGGGTGATGGCGCTCATCCCCATGGCCCAGGCCTTGGGGTTGACCCACTGGAAGGCGGCAGCCTGCAGGAAGGTCATCGGCCTGCCCTGCGCGGCGGCGCTGTTTTCCGGCGGGGCGGCATGGGCGATCTTCCACGCAAGGTAGAGAAGGTAGATCCCGCAGCCCACCATCAGCACCTGCCGCGCCATCGGGTAGAAGTCGAAGACCTGCATCAGCCCCAGCCCGACCAGCAGGATCATCACCGAGAAGCCGACCGCAATGCCCAGCATGTGCGGCACCGTGCGGCGATAGCCGAAGTTCGCCCCCGAGGCCATGACCATCAGGTTGTTGGGGCCGGGGGTGATCGTGCCGACGAGGCAGAAGACGAAGATCGCGGTCAGAAGCTGGA
The DNA here is from genome assembly GCF_000220565.1 of Oceanicola sp. S124. Classification (GTDB taxonomy): domain Bacteria; phylum Pseudomonadota; class Alphaproteobacteria; order Rhodobacterales; family Rhodobacteraceae; genus Pseudooceanicola. The sequence continues at coordinate 10,526 of NZ_AFPM01000253.1, forward strand.
AGGTCATCGGGGTGGCTCCGGGGCGGTGGCATCCCTCTGATGCCACCTGTTGCGCAATCCTAGCCCGGTGCCGGCGGCATGGGCTTGCAAACTGCGGCGCAAGATGCGCTATCCTGCAATCCATGGCGAAGATGGATGAGCTGAACCGAAAGATATTGCGCGAGCTGTCCCGCGACGGCCGCATCTCGAATCTCGACCTGGCCGAGCGGGTCGGCCTCTCGCCCTCGGCCTGCCTGCGCCGGGTGCAGGAGCTGGAGCGGTCCGGCGTGATCTTGGGATATCGCGCGGTTCTGGACGGCGAGGCCATGGGCACGGGCTTCGTCGCCTATGCCTCGGTCGGGCTGTCCGAACATACCAAGGCCGCGCAGGAGGCCTTCGAGAAGGCCATGATCGCGGCCCCGGAATGCCGCGAATGCCACAACATCACCGGGTCGCGCGAATACCTGCTGCGGATCGAGGCCGAGAGCCTCGCCGCCTACAAGCGCTTTCATACGGATGTGCTGGGCACGCTGCCCCATGTCTCGGCCCTGACCACCTACGTGGTCATGGGCTCTCCCAAGGACGAGCGCGCCTGAGGGGCTACTGGCAGTAGGCCGCCTGTTCCTGCAGGGCCTGGGACGAGCCGGACAGGCTGATCGGCAGCTCCTGCCCCTCGATCACCAGCTCGGTGCCGCGACGCAGGTCGCCAAGGAAGGCTTCCAGCTGGTCGGTGCCCGCAAAAACCATGCGGTAGCCGTGGATATCCCCCCGCGAGATCGCGGGGTCGGCGGTCACGCCGGTCTCTTCGACGGCGAAGGTCATGGCGCGGTCGTCGACGCGGAAGACCACGCGGTCGCCTTCCAGCTTGTCGCCGAAGCCCAGCCGGATCGAGCGGTCGTCGCCCTCGCAGCGGATCGAGAAATAGTCGCCCTGCATGGCGCGCTCTTCGCTGAGGTACATCAGCAGCCCGTTCTTGTCGGCCTCCTTGCTCTGCATCCAGTGCTCGGCAAAGATCTTGGCGACCTCGTTCTCGACCACGTCCTGCGCGGCCAGCGGCAGGGGGGCGGCAAGAAGGGCAAGGCCAAGCGCAAGGCGGCGGGCAAGCTGGGGGGCGGTGCAAATGGGGCGCATCTGGTCTCTCCGGTGATCGTCCGCCGCAACCTATACCGGATTCGCCCGGTGCCAAGGGGGCAGAGGCCCCCGGCCGTTCACCTCGGCGTCAGTGCGCCGCATTCAGGGGCGTATCCTTCCGGGGCTCGGCTGGGCGGCTAATCCATTCGTTTGCGTAGGTTTTGCCGTGTCCGGGGGGCTGAAATGGGAAGCGCCCGCGAGTCCTCCTCACGCGGGCGCTTCACCGAGCGAGCTGCGGTCAGACCCCGCAGGCAATCAGCTCGGCTTGTTTCAGGCATACTTCTGCCCGCAGGATAGATGCGCTGTCAACTAGTCTTCGGGTGCGGGCTTCTGCGATGTCGGGCAGAGGCGGCGGGGCGCGCGGTGAAGGCGTGGGGCGGTTCTCTGGGCGGGGCGCCGTGAACGGCGCCGGGGACGCAGGGGGGGGCGCGCAGATCACCTTGGGTCAACGCGGATCGGCGCGCGGAGGGGTGTCCGGGGAAGAATCTTCGACAGTTATCCTTAAATCCGGGAGAGATCGGCGGAATTTCCGTCTGATGCGCGCAATTTGCAAACACCTTGATGGGAAAAGGGCGCAGTCTCGGGTCAAACATCCTCAGGGAGACCACTGACATGATCGAGACCCCGTATCTTCTCTTCCTCGGCGACGCGCCGGACGGGCTGGCCGCCAAGGTCGCGCAGGGCATCAAGGACTGGCGCCCCGACAACTGCGTCGGCCAGTTCCGCATGGAAGGCTGCAAGGCCGACATGAAGCTGCCCGACATGACCCTGGCCGAGGCCAAGGCTGCCGGTGCCAAGACGCTGGTGATCGGCGTCGCCAACCGTGGCGGCGTGATCAGCCAGGCCTGGAAGAAAGTGCTGATCGAGGCGCTGGAAGAGGGCTTCGACATCGCCTCGGGCCTGCACAACCTGCTGCGCAACGAACCCGACCTGAAGGCCGTCGCCGAGGCAACGGGGCGCACGCTGCATGACGTCCGCATCCCCTCGGTCCAGTACCCGATCGCCAATGGCGAGAAGCGGACCGGCAAGCGCTGCCTGGCCGTCGGCACCGACTGTTCCGTCGGCAAGATGTACACTGCGCTCTGCATGGATCGCGAGATGAAGGAGCGCGGCCTGAAGTCCTCCTTCCGCGCCACCGGCCAGACCGGCATCCTGGTGACCGGCGACGGCGTGCCGCTGGATGCGGTGATCGCCGACTTCATGGCCGGGTCCATCGAATACCTGACGCCCGACAACGACGATGACCACTGGGACATGATCGAAGGCCAGGGCTCGCTGTTCCACGCCTCCTACTCGGGCGTGACCATGGCGCTGATCCACGGCGGCCAGCCCGATGCGCTGGTGCTCTGCCACGAGCCGACCCGCGAGCACATGCGCGGCCTGCCGGGCTACAAGCTGCCCTCGCTGGAGCAGGTGCGCGACATGGCGATGACCCTGGCCTCCTGGGTGAACCCGGACGTCAAGGTCGTGGGCATCTCGGTGAACACGCAGCACATGTCCGAAGAGGACGCCCGTGCCTACCTCGCGAAGGTCGAGGCAGAGATGGGCCTGCCCGCCACCGACCCCTACCGTTATGGCGCCGGCCCGCTGGTCGACGCGCTGGTTGCGCTCGGCTGATCGACGCGGCCCG
>NZ_AFPM01000252.1 GCF_000220565.1 Oceanicola sp. S124
GGTAGGTCACGTCACCGGCCTGCCCGCGCAGCCGCTCGGCGGCGACACGGGCGTTGGCCGGCCAGCGGCGCCGGTCCTGCGCCCCGGTCACAGGCCCAGCAGGCCCGGCAGCGCCGCATGCAGCGCCCGGATGCCCATGCCCGCGCCCCCTTTCGGGCGCCCCGGCAGCGCCGAGGGCACCCAGCCGTAGATGTCGAAATGGGTATAGCGCGTGCCTTCGCCGGCAAAGCGGCGCAGGAAGAGCGCGGCGGTGATGGCACCGGCGAAGCCCCCCTTCGGCGCATTGTCGAGGTCGGCGATGCCGGGTTCGATCATGCTCTCGTAGGGGTCGTGGAAGGGCAGGCGCCAGACCGGATCGGCCACGACCCCCGCAGCCGCCTCGAGCCCGTGGGCGACGTTGATGTCATCGGTGAAATAGGGCGAGAGGTCCGGCCCGACCGCCACCCGCGCCGCGCCGGTCAGCGTCGCGAAAGAGATCATCAGGTCGGGCTTCTCCTCGGCGCCGAGGGCCAGCGCATCGGCCAGCACCAGCCGTCCCTCGGCGTCGGTGTTGTTGATCTCGACGGTCAGCCCATTGCGCGCGGTCAGGATGTCCTGCGGCCGGAACGAGGGCGCCGAGACGGCGTTTTCGACCGCCGGCACCAGCACCCGAAGGCGGATCGGCAGACCCCGCGCCATCAGGATCGAGGCCAGCCCCAGCACGTTGGCGGCGCCGCCCATGTCCTTCTTCATCAGGCCCATCGAGGCGCCGGGCTTCAGGTTCAGACCGCCGGTGTCGAAGCAGACCCCCTTGCCGACCAGCGTCAGCAGCGGGCCGTCATCGCCCCAGCGAAGGTCGATCAGCCGCGGCGCGCGCTCTTCGGTGGCGGCGCGCCCGACGGCGTGGATCATCGGGAGGTTGTTCGCCAGCAGCGCGTCGCCGGTGGTGACCTCGATGCTGGCGCCATGGGTCAGGGCCAGTTCGCGGGCGGCGGCTTCCAGCTCGGCCGGGCCCATGTCGCTGGCAGGAGTGTTGATCAGGTCGCGGGTCAGCGCCTCGCCGGTGGCGATCGCCTCTAGCCGGGCGGCATCGACCCCCTCGGGCGCGACGAGACGGGCGCCCCTGACCGGCTGGGCGCGGTAACGGTCGAAGCTGTAGCCGCCCAGAAGCCAGCCCAGGGCCTCGACCTCGAGCATCTCATGCGACAGCGTGCTGACCAGCCGATAGGCCCCCGCCGGCAGATGCGCCGCTGCGGCCGCCAGCCAGAAGCGCCCGCGTAGCCGCGCCGCCGCATCGCCATAGCCCGCCAGAGCAAGCGCCGGCGTCCCGTCGGCCCCCGGCACCACCAGTGCCTGGCCGAGCGCTCCGGTGAAGCCCATGGCCTCGACCCAGGCGGCAGCCTGCGGCTCCGCCTCCAGCAGCGCTGGCAGAGCCTCGGCGTCGACGAGGTGCAGCGGCAGGGCCTCGGTTCCGGCAGGCAGGAAGGTCATCAGTTCGGAAGTCATGGCGTCACCGTTGGGCTGTAAGGTCTTTGCGCCAGCCTAATCCAGCCCGCACCGCCCGCAAGCGCAATCCGCCGCGCGGCCGCGACCCCGGCGAGGCACCGCTAGAGGGTGACGTCCTGCAGATCCCAGATCGCGATCAGAGAGCGTTCGCCCACCCGCAGCAGCCGCGACAGCGTGGCCGCCAGCGCCACCGGATCGCCGGCGTCGATGCACCGGGTGACATCCTCGGCCACCACCGACAGCGCCCGCATGCCCACCTGATCGGCAATGGCGACGAGCGAGCGGGCGGACTTGCGCATCTCGGCCATGCGGTCCTGGCGATAGAGCCGCTCCGTATGGGCCAGCCGCACGGCGATTTCCTCCATCGCGCGGCAGACGACATCCTCTGCGCCCACGTCGCCCAGGCGCGTGTACAGCTCCCGAAGCCTGTCCGCATCAAGCCGGACCGGCTCCTCCCGCGTCAGAACCAGAATCTGGTCCACGTTGTCACCCCTTCCACCAATGCCCCCACGGCAGAGCGCACAATCGCCCGCGGAAGTTCCCAAAACCTTGCGCCATGGCACGGCCTGCGCCGCAATCAACCGGGCATTTGCCTTCAATTCTTCCTCAATCCGCCCATTCCCGTTTGCCGCGCCCGGCGAGGCGCCTATATTCGCCCTCACCGAAAAGTCTTACCGGAGCCCTCCATGCATCGCGCCAAGCCCCTGCCCAACCTGCTCGTCCAGCGCTACCACGGCTGGAAGGCCACGACCTTCGAGGACAACAAGTCGTGGTATCGCCGCCTGGCGGAAGAGGGGCAGCGCCCGAAGACGATGATCATCTCCTGCTGCGACTCGCGCGTGCATGTCACCGCGCTGTTCGGCGCCGACCAGGGAGAGTTCTTCATCCACCGCAACATCGCCAACCTGGTCCCCCCCTACGAGCCCGACGGCAACCAGCACGGCACCTCGGCGGCGGTGGAATATGCCGTCGACGCGCTGAAGGTGGCGCATGTGGTGGTGATGGGCCATTCCTCTTGCGGCGGTGTCGCGGGCTGCCATGCCATGTGCTCGGGCCAGGCGCCGGAGCTTGAGGAGAAGACCAGCTTCGTCGGCCGCTGGATGGACCTGCTGCGCCCCGGCTACGAGCGCATCAAGGACATCGAGGGCGAGGCCGCGCAGAAGGCCGCGCTTGAGCGCGAGGCGGTGCTGGTGTCGCTGGAGAACCTGATGACCTTCCCCTTCGTGCGCGACCGCGTCGAGGCTGGAGAGCTGTCGGTCCACGGGTTGTGGCACGACATCGCAAATGGATCGCTGGAACAGTACCTGGCGGCCGAGAAGGCCTTCAGCCCGATCTGATTGCCACCGGGCCCGTCGGGGCCCGCCCCGAGATCCCGCAGGCCCCCTGCCTGTCAGACCCGCCGGAAACCTCCGGCGGGTCTTTTCATGTCGATCCGGATGACCCTGGGCCGGCCGGGTCGGCGATCCTCTCCAGCCAGCCCGCCCGGGGCACTGGCCCGGCGCCACGGATGCGGCGCAGGACAGGCAGGCTTACTGCAGCACCATGCCCTCGGGCCAGGTGACCTCATGTTCGAGCAGGATCTGCTGTTCGGCGCCCGGCGCCAGCGGGAACCGCCATTCCAGCACCCCTTTTCGGTCGTCGAAATCGACCACTTCAGGGGCGAGGTCGGCGCTCCACTCGATCTTCAGGTCATCCTGTTCCGAATAGGGCACCCGGTCGAGCAGGCGCAGATCCCAGGCCTGCGCGGTGCGGTTCTCGACCCGCAGGGTCACCGCCTCGTGACGGGTGTTCTGGCGCGAGATCACGCCCCGGTCGCCGTCCAGCCGCTCTTGCAGGCGGGTCAGGCGCAGACCGTCGATGGGGCCGAAGCTCCATTCCGTCTCTTCACCGTCGGGCACCAGGTCGATCTGGCTACGACCGACAAAGGTGCCATCGCGGAACAGCTGCGCCATGCCGGGCAGCAGCAACTCGCCGCTGTCGTTGGTCAGCCCGGCGACAAGGAAGGCGCTGGCATCGTGCAGCGGCACGGCGCGGGCGAAGACCTCGGGGGTGAAGTCGACGCGGCCCAGGGCGATCTTCACCGCATCGGCGTCATTGGCAACCGAGACGGGCTGTGGCGCCGCATAGGTCACGTTGATCCCGTCGAACCCCGCCACGGCCTTTTCCTCCATCTGCGGCGCGGCCATCAGCGCCATGTCCGACGCCTCGGCCCGGCCCATGAACGAGGGCT
>NZ_AFPM01000251.1 GCF_000220565.1 Oceanicola sp. S124
GCTCGAGGCGATGACCCTCGCCGACCGGCTGGTGGTGCTGAACCATGGCCGGATCGAGCAGGTCGGCCGTCCGCTGGATCTCTACCGCGAACCGGCCTCGACCTTCGTGGCAGGCTTCCTCGGGGCGCCGGCAATGAACCTGATCGAGGCCCATGTGGATGGCGGTGCGCTGATGCTGAACGGCGCGGCGCTGGCTTCGGGGGTTGGCGCGGCGCCGGGGCGCATCACTGCCGGGATCCGTCCCGAAGCGATCCGCCTGCGGGCCGGGCCGGGCAACTTCCGTCTCGACTATGTCGAAGAGCTGGGCGGATCGCGCATCATCCACGGTCATATCGGCGCGCAGCGCATGATCGCCCAGGCCGACCTGGCCACCGAGCTGGCCGACGAGATGACGGCAGAGCTGCCCCTGCAGGAACTGCACCTTTTCCACGCAGAAACCGGCCGGCGCCTGGCTGACGCCGGCGCCTGAGCCCTCTGCCCGGATCGTGTCCGAAATGTGGCGCGATCCGGGCGTCCTGTCGCCCGAAACTGCCTTTTGAGCGCCTGCAGAGGCGATTCGCGCCGGGGCAACCCTCGGAACAGCTCTTCGCGGGAACACGCACCGGCAGCGCTGAAAACAGACCAATTCGCGTCAAAATTGTGGCGAAAGCCGATTTTTGCAACGGTGGTCTTGCCGGGATTCTGCCCCCAAAACAGGGATTCAGGTACGCCTGTACCGATACGTATGCTTCTCAGCCACCAGATCGCTTGCTAGTCTTTCCTTGACGAAAGTCGTGTGTGTCAAATTTTTTACCTAGTGGGGTGCTCCATGGAGCTGGTGTGTGTTCTGTGCCTTATTGTGTTCTTGTCCCTTGCCGCGATGGGACAGGGTTTCGGGTTAACGACCGCCGATCTGACGGCGGGACGCGGACTTCAATCTTTTCGCAACATGCAACGCAAGCGTGCATGGGAACGGGCCACCGAGCGTCCGCAGCCGCTCTGCCGTCAGGGCAGTGATGCGGTGGACGCCCCGGTGCCCGCTTCCGCCGGGGGCTCCCACCCGGCGGAAGCGCCGAACATGAAGCTGGTGGTCGACGGTCTCTGCCTCGAGACGCTCCGCTTCCCCGCGGCCCTCGGCGATGGCCCGGCCGAGACAGAGGGCCGTGACTGGCTGGACATCTCGAAGCTGCGGCGCAGCGACGATGGCGTCCCGCGCCTCTCGGAAGAGTTGCTGGTGGCGCTGGACTGGGCCCGTGATCCCGAGGGCACTGGCGCCACGTCGCAGCGGCTGACCCTGGTGCTTCCCGTGCGCCACGTGCCGCTGGCGCGCTTCCAGGCCCACGCCCGCCAGATCGAGCTTTTCGCGGCGCTGGTGCTGCGCCGGGCCGGTGACCTGGTCGCGGCCTTCGAGATCGGCAACGAGGATTGGGCCGAGGACGGTGCGGGCGACTATGCGGCCAAGGCACGCATGGTGATCGCGGCGCTGGAAACCGCGATGGAGGCGCTGGACCTGCGCGCCGCCGAGCGTCCCGAGATCCTGGTGCAGTTCGCCCTGCCGCCGCGCCCGCCCTTCGCCCGGGACGAAGCCGCCCTGGCCGACCGGCTGATCTCGCGCGGGTACGAGGCCCGCAAGTCCGAGGTGCTGGGCGCCGCGCGCGCCATCAGCACCAGCTACACCGCCGAAGACGGTGCGGTCGAGATCTCGGCCTTCGAGGATGCTGACCGCGTGGTGGCCTATGTCCGCTCCCGGGTCGGTAGCGACCTTGCAGTCGACGTCGATTTCTCGTCGCTGGTGCCCGAATGGCAGATGGTGACGGCGCGACGCATCGGGCTGGCCGGGCGCGCGCCCGTCATGCGCCGTGGCAACCTGCTGCGCCTCGCGGTGACGTCGGAAGAGGCCGAGGGCTGGGCGCTGAGCCCGGTCGCCATGGAAGACGGCCTGCTGGATGTCGAGCTGGCGCCCTACGAGGTCGTCGAGGTGGTCTTCCATCTCTCCGCCGCCAGGCAGGCGCCTGCGGCGATGCGTCTGGTCGACGGCGGCCAACTTGGCGCAGCCGCGCCTCGCAGGGCCGCGGCCAGTCCGCGTCGGGCGCATGATCTGCTTGGGGCGCCGGAAGCTGACGAGGTGATCGGCTGGATCGGCGAGGATGTCTTCATCTTCGGCAGGGACAGCGACGCAACCGACCCCGTGGTGCGTGATTTCACCCCCGGTCGCGATGTCGTCGACCTGGTGCTTCCCGGCCTCACCGCGGCGGACCTTCGGCTGAGCGATGCGCCGGCGGGGTNCGTTGTCGAGGCCGGCCCGCCGCGCGTTTCCNGCTGGCAGGC
>NZ_AFPM01000250.1 GCF_000220565.1 Oceanicola sp. S124
GACCAGCAACACCCGGGACACCATTCCTGCCTCATTCATCATGCCTGCCCCTCCCCGAGCCCGATCCTAACGCGCGACTGCGCCCTTGGCGAGCGCTGCCAGGGCGGGGGCCAGCCCCCGCATCCCCGGAGTATTTTCAGCCTGGTGATGATCAAGGGAGACAGCCCCGAGAGAGGCAACCTAAGTCCGATCCAGGGGCGTTGCACGCGCCCCATGGCAAAAGGAGGGCGCCTTTCCGGGCACCCCCTTCATGCGCATCACCAGGCTGAAAATACTCCGGGGGGAGTCGCGAAGCGACGGGGGGCAGCGCCCCCGCCTCCTTCTACGTCTCGCCATCCGGCGACGGGGGCAGCGCCCCCGCTTCCCTCTGCGTGTCGCCATCCGGCGACGGGGGGGCAGAGCGACGCACTACGCCCTGTGCATCGCCCTGGTCCATGGCCATGTCGTTGACCGGCGACGAGGCCCCCTACCCTTCGACCCCGTCCAGCTCGACGGTGAACTCGGCGCCCCCACCCGGCAGGTTGCGGCCCCGGATCGCGCCGCCGAAGCTCTGGACCAGCCCATAGGAGATCGACAGCCCCAGCCCCATGCCCTCGGAGGCGCCGACCTCCTTGGTCGAGTAGAAGGGATCGAAGATCTTCTCGGGGCTCTCGATGCCGGGGCCGCTGTCGGCAACGCGGATCTGCGGCCGCTCCCCCGGCAGGAGGGAGATCTGCAGCCGCTTCTCCTCGCTCACCGCCATGGCGTCGATCGCGTTGGTGATCAGGTTGACCAGCACCTGGGCCAGCCGCACCTCGCCACCCATGGCGCGCACCGGGCCGGCGGGGCGCTGCAGTTCCAGCTGCACCCCCTCTTGGCGATCCGCGCCTCGGTCATCTCGAGCGCGGTGTCCAGCACCGCGGAGA